>OMWM01000034.1 GCA_900314775.1 uncultured Eubacteriales bacterium
CTGAAGGGATGTTAGAAGTGTTGCCCGAATTGTATAGCTATCCGTTTTAAGCGACTAAAAAAATTAATTTCGTGTCCAATATTTGTTGACTACTGCAGAAAGCGATCAGAATTAGTGACCCCTCCATACTGACAGGTCCCCTATCTGCCGGACAGCCGGCAGGGAGGGAATTTTTTGATTGCTGAAGCGGGAATTTGCAAAATGAGTTTGCGAATGTGTTTGTAAAACCAAAATAAGTTTGCAAATACGTTTAAAAAACCAAAATGAGTTTGCAAATACGTTGATAAATCAAAATATATTTGCTAATATTAAAATATAAATCAACAAAAAGCTAACAAAAAGTGCAAAAAGCAAAGAGGAAATCAAAATGCTGCCCAACGAACTAACAGAATTAGCAAAAAGAGTTTGCAAACAGAAATGCGAAGAGCAAACAATTGAACTGAAAGCAGCGCATGATGGAACGCCAAAACGATTATATGATACGCTGTCGTCGTTTTCCAATCAGGACAGCGGCGGTATCATTATTTTTGGCATTGATGAAAAGCAGGGATATGAGATAGTCGGTGTCTATGATCCGCAGGATCTGCAGAAGAAAGTCACAGAACAATGCGGCCAGATGGAACCGCCGGTGAGAGCGCTTTTTACGATAGCGGAGATGGATAACGTATGGATCTGTTCCGCGGAGATACCGTCTATCGATCTTTCTGAGAGGCCTTGTTATTATAAAGGGGCAGGTCGGATAAGAGGTTCTTATATCCGTGTGGGCGATGCAGATCTTCCAATGACTGAATATGAACTGTACAGCTTTGAGGCATTTCGCAAGCATCTTCACGATGATGAACGTCCTGTAGCAAATGCATCGCGTGAAAGTCTGGATGAAGAAAAGCTGGAGGAATACATTGCCTTAAGAAAACAGGAGAGACCGGGTTTTGCCAGACTTCCTGAGACGCAGATCTGTGAAATGCTGAATATCTGCAGGGGTAATGAGCCGACACTGGCTGCGGTGATGAATTTTGGATTGTATCCGCAGGGATATTTTCCGCAGCTTTGTATTACTGCAATTGTTGTGCCGGGAACCGAAATCGGTGAAACAGATGATATGAATGCACGATTTCTGGATAATCGCCGTATAGAGGGGACTATTCCTGAAATGGTTGAACAGGCACTGTTATTTTGCCGCCGGAATATGAAAATCCGCACAACGATAGATTCGGAAACCGGGCTTAGAACGGACCGCACGGAATATCCAGTCGATGCTATACGTGAAGCTGTTCTGAATGCACTGATACACAGGGATTACAGTATCTATACGGAAGGGACGCCTGTGCAGATAGATTTCTTTTCTGACAGACTTGAAATTCACAGCCCGGGGACTCTCTATGGAAGAATGAGCGTGGAACAGCTGGGATATGCCAGACCGGATCAGCGAAATCCTGCTCTGGCTGTGATGACAGAGATACTTACCAGTGCCGAAAACCGTTATTCAGGGATTCCGACTATGAGAAGAGCAATGAAAGAGTATCATCTCCCTGAACCGAAATTTGAAAACCGGAGAGATGAGTTTGTCGTTACTTTTTACAATAGATTAACGGCTGTCAGAGATGTTGAGCAGAGGACTCATGATGCAGAGCATGCCGAGGATCTGAATACAAGACTTCTTGCTTTTTGCCGGACTCCAAGAAGCAGACAGGAGATCGCAGATTTTCTTAATATAAAGACCGTATTTTACGCGATGAAAAAATATGTGCAGCCTCTTATTAATGATGGCAGACTGGGCATGACGATTCCTGACAAACCACAGAGTCGGAGTCAAAAGTATTATACGAAATAAAAGATAGATTGTAAGTAGTATATCCCGCGGTTTTCCATAACAGGAAGCTGCGGGATATTTTTTCGTGATTTCTGGATGGGACGGCAATGCCGTTTTTCTCAAGTGCCTGCATCAGAGGATCATTTGTGCTGACGCGGCCCGTTTTATAGCCGTAGGGACGAAAGCCTGTCATGGCAGCCGGCAGGCATGGTATAATAATAGAAACAATATCGGGAAAGAGGTGATTGGTCAGAGCAGGCATACACGAAACATGTTTAGTATTTGCTGAAATGCAGGGAGGCATTGTTTATGGGGAAAAATGCAAAAGGATCTGATTTTCTTTATCTGGCTTTGTACGCTTTTGCGGGCTTCGCGTTTGAACTTCTGCTGGCCTATGTGATTGAGCCGCTGATGGGATTGTCTCTGGATAGCATGACGACGGTGCAGAATATCGTACACTGGATTGTCACCTGCTGTGTGTGGGCGCTTGTGGGATGGGTGCTCATCCGCGTCTCCAGAAAGAAATACGGCTTTGACATCATGGAAGTGAAGGCAAAGCTGAAGCTGCCGCAGTATCTTGGCTGCATCCTGTGTATAGCAGTCATTTTTTACCTGCAGTATCTTGACTGGGGCGGTTTCAAGCCGGCAATCGAACTTGCGAGATGCGGCACGCTGAAATTTATTTTTCAGTACATTTATTACTTTTTCGAGACATTTCTGTTTTCACTGATTATCATTTTCGGGCAGAGAGCATGCGAGATATGGTTTAAAAGGGAAAATATTCCATACGGCGGCATTGTCCTGGCGCTGACATGGGGAATCGGCCATATTCTCTCAAAGGGCAGTCTGACGGTCGGCCTTCTGTCAGCACTTGGTGGCTTCCTTTTCGGTGCGGCCTATCTGATTGTGGGAAGGGATTACCGGAAAACGCTGCCGCTTTTATTTATCATGTTCGCCTTCTGAATAAATGCAATAAAAATCGCGGATCGACCGGCGGGAGCCGGCGGTCCGCGATTTTCTGATGGTGCTGCTTTATTCGCGGAAAAGACCGCTCAGCATGACAGCACATGTATCAAGGTCTATATCGGCATCATCGATAAGGATGTCATAGTTAGCCGGATCTTTCCAGGTGCGGCCGGTATTGACGTTGAAGTAATTCGCACGTTTTCTGTCATAGAATCTGCGTGTGGATTCTGCTTCTTCCGGCGCGATGCCGTATTCCTCCACGATCCGGTCCGCCTTTTTCTGTTTGTCAGAACAATGGATGAAAACGCTGATGACGCCTTCCCGGCCAGCCAGGGCGTGCGAAGCGCAGTGCCCCAGGAAAATGGCGCGCCGGTTGCTGTCTGCCAGCTGTTCAATAATCAGCTGCTCCGCAACAAAAGTCTGTCCTTCTTTGTCCAGTATTTCTGTATTGCCGCTGTAGGCGCGCTGCATGGCGTACAGGGTATAAAAGAGACTGCTGTGGACTGACTCTTCATATTGTTCGATTTCCTCGACGGATACGCCGGCTTTTTTGGAGGCCAGCTCGAGAATTTCATGACCGAAGCAAGGTATGCCGGTCAGTTCTGCGATTTTTTCCGCGATGGCTGTTCCGCCTGCACCGTATTCACGTTCTATTGTAAGATATCTGTGTTTCATTCCGTACCTCCCTGTTCAAACTGGCTGTTATAGAGGTCCGCATAGAACCCGTTCTTTTTCAGCAGTTCATCATGTGTACCGCTCTCAATGATATTGCCGTCTTTCAGAACCAGAATCAGGTCTGCGTCGCGGATTGTTGAGAGTCTGTGGGCGATGACAAAGGATGTGCGCCCTTTCATCAGGTTATCCATGGCTTCCTGGATTTTCAGCTCCGTGCGGGTATCGACAGAACTTGTCGCCTCATCCAGAATCAGCATCGGCTTGTCGGCAATCATGGCGCGGGCAATGGTCAGCTGCTGTTTCTGTCCCTGTGAAAGTCCCATCTGATCGTTCAGGACGGTATCATATCCCTGCGGGAGAGTGCGTATAAAGTGGTCAAGTCCCACGGAACGGCAGGCATTGTCAATTGTCTCCTGACTCACATCCGGTGTGTTGTAAACAAGGTTTTCCCGGACGGTTCCTTCAAACAGCCAGGTGTCCTGCAGAACCATGCAGAACTGGTCATGAACGTTTTCACGGGGCACATCCCTGGTCGGTGTGCCGTCGATCCGTATTTCGCCTCCGTTTACTTCATAGAACCGCATCAGCAGATTGACCAGCGTCGTCTTGCCTGCACCGGTCGGTCCTACAATGGCGATCTTCTGACCCGGTTTTACCTCTGCAGAAAAATCATGAATGACATCATGTGCGGCACCATCATAGCGGAACCGGACATGGCGGAAATCAACGTTTCCTTTTACGTCTGTCAGTCTGGCTGTCTTGCCGCTTTCATCTTCCATTTCCGGTTCTTCAAGGAAACCGAAAACACGTTCTCCGGCAGCGGCGGCGGACTGCAGCGACTGCATGGACTGCGCGATCTGGCCGAGCGGCTGCGTAAAGTAACGCACGTACAGCATGAAGGAAACCACGACACCGAATTTGATGTCATTATTCAGCACGAGCATACCGCCGACAATGCACACGACAACATACCCCAGATTGCCGATAAATGCCATGATCGGCTGCATCAGTCCGGCAAGACACTGTGCGCGGAAACCGCTTTGCCTGAGTTCGCCGTTGAGCCGGCTGAATTCTTTCACCGCGGCTTCTTCACCGTTGTAGGCTTTGACAACGGTATGTCCGGCGTAATTTTCCTCGATATAGCCATCCAGGCTGCCGAGGTCGCGCTGCTGGCGGGTGAAATATTTCTGGCTGCGTCCCATGATGAGAAACATCAGTATAAAGCCGATCAGACAGGCGAGAACGGCGGCAATGGTCATGCGGACATCCGTGATCAGCATCATGATCAGGCTGCCGAGGAACAGAACCACGGCCGATACAAAGGTGCCGAGACTCTGGTTCATGCTCTGACCGATCAGGTCGACATCATTGGTCACGATGGACATCACATCGCCGGTTGTATGCCGGTTGTACCAGGAAATCGGAAGACGGTTGATCTTAACCGAGATATCCGAACGCATTTTCCTGGAGAGCCGCTGCGTGACAGAAGCGGTAATCCATCCCTGAATTGCCTGCAGCACAAAGCCGGCTGCGTAGAGAAATACGATAAACATCGCGATATCAAAAACCGCGGAGAAATCGATGGATGGCCGGATCATATCGTAAACCGGATCAGGGAGCTGTTCCAGTTTGTTCATGACATCATCTGTATCGTCCAGATCGACCTCGGAAAGCGTTTGCAGAGTATCGATCTGATCCTGTCCGGAAAGGACTGTGCCGTCAACGGTGATCTCTGTAAAGACAGCATTGCAGGCCGGTTCCGGCAGGCTTTCCGCCAGCGTCAGGACGGCAGACAGACTTTCCGAGGCTGCCTCTTCATCCTGTTCGGACGGCATATTTTCACTGAAATCCTGCAGCGCCTGCAGTGTCTTTACCTGCTGTGAGCCGCTGAGCGAGTTTCCGTTTATTTCGATACTGTCAAAAAGTAGATCCAGCGTAGTATCGCTGAATTGCGAAAAATCAGGGCTGGCGCCGGTCGCTGCCATTGCGCTGAGTGCCTGTTTGTCGGCCTCAGGTACATCGGCAGAAGATAACACAAGGGGAATGTTCTCCTGGAGTTTTGCCTGATCCTGCATGTTTCCCGCAATGGCTTCGGAAACCGTCTGCAGATTGGTTTCCATGTTATCTGATATGGATTCCGAGATATCCTGCAGCGCCTCGGTATCCGGTTTGATACCGTCTGTAATCAGATCGGTGAGGTCACCCAGACGGTTCGGGCCGATCAGTGTAAAAATGGTAGAGATAATCACGCAGATAAGCGCGATAATCAGCAGGATGGAATCCTTTTTGGAATAGGAGATCAGTTTCCGCCAAGTACCTCTGAAATCTTTCGCCTTTTCACCGGTGTGCGGCGGACCGCCGGGACCGCCGCGGCCAGGTTTTCTTCCGCCGCCCGGGCGGCGCGTGTCTTTATTTACTGCCTCTTTCGGGAGGCCGTCATTGACTGTCATTTTTTTGTTTTTTTCTTCCATCATGCCAGTTCCTCCTTTGAAAGCTGAGACAAAGCAATCTGCTGGTAAACCTCGCAGTTTTCCATCAGTTCCTCATGGGTGCCGATGCCGGCCAGCCGGCCCTCGTTGAGAACGAGGATCTTATCCGCATTGCGGATGGTGCCGATTCGCTGAGCGACAATAATGCGGGTGATACCGCTGCATTTTTTATCGAGTTCGGCGCGGAGAGTCCGGTCTGTCCGGTAATCGAGCGCCGAGAAGGAATCATCGAAAATCAGAATTTCCGGTTTCCGCGCGATGGCACGGGCGATCGACAGCCTCTGTTTCTGCCCGCCGGAAAGGTTTCCACCGAGCTGTGCGATATAGGCGTCGTACTGGCCGTCCATCTTTTCGACAAACTCATCGGCCTGTGCGGTATGGACCGCATCCTGAATTTCCTCAGCCGATGCCGGATCCTTTCCGTTGTCGCCGTAGCCGACGTTCGAGCTTACCGTTCCGGTGAAAAGTACGGCGCTCTGCGAAATATAACCAATTTTATTGCGCAGGGCTTTCTCCGAATAATCGCGGACATCCCGTCCGTCTACATAGACGGTTCCGCCTGTCGTATCGTAAAAACGCGGGATCAGGTTGATCAGAGAACTTTTTCCGCTTCCCGTGGAACCGATGATAGCGATGGTTTCGCCTTTTTCTGCTTTGAAAGAGATGTTGTGCAGAACATCGTCAGCCCCGCCCGGATAGCGGAAATCCACGTTTCGGAACTCGATTTCACCTTCATGTCCGTCTTCGCCGCTGACCGCGGTTCCGTCTTTGATGGTGACTGGCGTATCGAGAACTTCGTTGATACGTTTTGCCGCCACGGATGCTCTCGGCAGAATCATGAAAATCATGACGAGCATCATAAAGGCCATGACTGCCTGAATCGCATACTGTGAAAATACGACCATATCGGAGAACAGGGAGATCTTGCTTCCCAGACCGGCATTGTCAATGACGAAGGCGCCGATCCAGTAGATTGCGAGCGTGAGCCCGTTGATCCCGGCCATGATGCTTGGCATCATGAAGGACATGGTGTGCATGGCAAATGTATTGGTGTCCGTGAGTTCCTGATTGGCCTTTTCAAACTTTTTCTCCTGGTATTCCTCTGCATTGTATGCACGAACGACACGGAGTCCGGTCAGATTTTCGCGGGTTACCGTGTTGAGCTTATCGGTCAGCGCCTGCAGCTTCTTGAATTTCGGCATGGCAATCAGAATGCAGGCAATAATGACGCCGAGAACAATCAGAATGGTCACACCGGTTGCCATTGTCCACTGCCATGCTTTTCCGATAATCTTGCAGATTGCCCAGACTGCCATGATCGGCGCACGCATCAGCATCTGCAGGCCCATGACAATAAAAAGCTGGATCTGCATCACATCGTTTGTGGACCGTGTGATCAGGCTGGACGTGGAAAAACGGCCGATTTCATCCATGGAAAATGACTGGACCTTGCGGAAAAGCTTTTCGCGCAGGTCGGCGGCAAAACCATTGGAGATGGCCGATGCACAGAAGGCAACGATGATAGTGGAGATCAGGCTGATCAGAGCAAAGATCAGCATTTTCCCTCCAACAGACAGAATTTCAGATATGGTTGAGCCGGAGGTTTCAATCAGAGTCGTGATATCTGTCATGTAATCCGGGATGGTAAGGTCTGCCCATACGGCCATTGCGGTGAAAATCACGGAAATGACTGTCAGGAAGACATCCTTCCCTGTCAGATTTTTAAATAGTTTCAGCATAGATTCCTCCATTTAAGGTCCGGCACACGCTGTTAGCAGTCTGCTTAAGCGAGTGCCAGACAGACTGTAAAATAAAAGATCAACCGTCAAGGTGATCTTCAGCTACAATCTGACTATAAACTCTGCTATAATAGTCGAGTCAAGAGCTATTTTTATCTTTTTTGAAATTTTTAAAGGAGCATGGCTGTTATGAGTTATCTGACCATTCGTGAATTCGGTTCTCTGCGCGGTGTCAGCGTGGGTTCTCTTCGATATTATGAAAAACTGGGACTGCTTGAGCCGGCAAAGGTCGACCCGGATACGGGATATCGCTATTATCTGCCGGAGCAGATGGAGACGCTGGATGCGATTCAGATGTGCGTGGCACTGGATATTCCGCTGAAAGAGCTCAATCAGTATATGGATGACCAGGGCCGTCTGGAAATTGACAGACTCCTGACGCACGGCCATCAGGTGCTGGAGGAGAAGATGGAGCTGATGCAGACGACTCTGAAAATGACGGAATACGGGATGCAGATGCTGCAGGAAAATGAGACTTACAGCGGCATTGAGGGCAGATACAGCAGGCAGATCGAGGAACGCTGGTTTTATATTATTCCGTCGAGCGGGAACAGGAAAAAGCTGGCCGCAGAGCAGCGCAGGCTTTTTCAGACCTTCCGTGATCTTCAGCAGAAAAAGGCGGCACCCTTTTTTCCGGCCGGCGTGCTGATGCGGCTGGATGGAGAGCAAACGCAGATGGCATATTTTCTGCGCGTGCTCAATCCTGACAGCGAGGATCCCTCCATTATTCGGATACCGCAGGGCACATACCATTGCCTGCAGAAGGATATGACCGACCAGCCGGATATCCGTTCTATTATGGAGGAAAATTTTCCTGAATATGACGGGCAGGAAATTATCATCACGAACATGATGACCGGAAAACTGCATGACCAGTCCAGACTGAGTGAGATTCAGATCCGGGAAAATCAGGCATGATCACATATCCCTTTGCTCTGCAGGGGCTGTTTAACTGAGACCGGAGCCGCTTTGTTTTTTGATATGGGAAGAATAAGACAGTATACCAGGAGTTCACCTCTTTACTATAATAGAGATGGTCTCATGGCGAAAAAAATACAGGAAAGGGATAATCATGACAATTATCGTTACCGGCGGCGCCGGCTTTATCGGGAGCAATTTTATTTTTTTTGAAATGGAGAATCATCCGGCGGACAGGATTGTCTGTCTGGATAAGCTGACATATGCGGGAAATGCTGCGACGCTTGCGGGCGTGATGGGCCGTCCTGATTTTCGCTTTGTAAAACTGGATATTTGTGATCGCGATGGCGTATACCGGCTGTTTGAAGAAGAACATCCGGATATCGTCGTCAACTTCGCAGCGGAATCGCACGTAGATCGTTCTATTGAAAATCCGGCGGTATTTCTGGAGACAAATATCATCGGGACATCGGTTCTGATGGATGCCTGCCGTAAATATGGCATTGGGAGGTATCATCAGGTTTCCACTGATGAAGTCTATGGAGATCTTCCGCTTGACCAGCCGGATTTGGCTTTTTACGAGGATACACCGTTACGGCCATCAAGTCCGTACAGTACGTCTAAGGCTTCGGCAGATCTTCTTGTTCAGGCCTATAACAGAACATATGGCCTTCCGGTGACGATCAGCCGCTGTTCTAACAATTACGGCCCCTTTCAGTTCCCTGAAAAACTGATTCCGCTGATGATAGTGAACGCCCTTTCAGATCAGCCGCTTCCGGTTTACGGAGACGGCATGAACGTGCGCGACTGGCTCTATGTAAAGGATCACTGTGCGGCAATCGATCTTGTTATGCGGAAAGGAACTGTCGGTGAAATTTATAATATTGGCGGCCGCAGCGAGATGCACAATATCGATATTGTGAAAATGATCTGCGATTATCTTGGTAAGCCGTACAGCCTGATCGAACATACAGCTGACAGAAAAGGCCATGATAAACGCTATGCAATCGATCCGACCAGAATGCAGGATGAACTCGGCTGGCGGCCGGAGACGACGTTCGCAGACGGTCTTAAGATGACCATTCAATGGTATCTTGACAACAGAAACTGGTGGTCTGAATAAACGGGCGGCGATACCCGGCGGACAGATCTGCATTTCCGGTTCAATCTTCGAGAAAATTTATGCCTGCGCTCTTCGCAGATACCGCTCTGTGTATGGACAGACGGCAAAACATTTTCCGCAAAGGTCCTGATGTATCCCTGTGGCAGCCTCCATCCGCTCGATCTGCCTGGGCAGGCAGCGTTTCCAGTCAAACAGCATCTCACGCGGCATGCCGGCTTCCCACAGCGTTCCCATCAAGGCATCGGCAGGGCAGGCGTCTGCGCAGACATGGCATGAACCGCAACTGTTTTATGCGGTATCTTTGATCTGTGTTCTTTTCCATCCGTCATGACGCTGACACGTTCCACGGTCTGGGCTGCAGCCTGATACCCCGCATCACGCAGAAATTTTTCCCCGCAGGATACGATCCGATCCAGCTTTCTGTTCATCGAATAATAGGCGTGGTAATATTCCTCGCAGATCGGCGGTGCCGACTAATGCCGCCCCTTCTTTGATCAGGAGGGCAGTAAGTTCTCTTATTATATTAAATGGACACACCTCCTATGCAGAGTAATTCCGGAAATCCCGCTTATATCCGCATCTTTTAAAAGTACAGCTGCATTTTATATCCGCAAAGGACATATTGTCATCCTTTTATCGCCGGATATTATCATTATATTGTCAGGCTGGGAAGACTGGCCGGAAACGAGTACAGACAAATACTCATTAAATAATTTATCCTGTATAAGCTGAGCTGAATGGAATCCGAAAAAAGCGGCGGAAGATATCAGGAAAGGGGAATGAAAGATGGGAAAGATATGGATGAAAACCAGATACGACAGCAGTATGGGCATGGAAATTCCGCATAGCTGGAATTTCGCAAATGCGATGTATGGCTTCCGGGAACTGGGAGCGGAGATTATCCCTTACCATACGATTGCTGAAATATATGATCAGGTAAAGGAAGACGACATTGTGCTGGATTATATTGACCAATGCGAAACGATTTTTCATAAATTCGGCGTACGGGCCGATCTGCCGGATTATCCATCTGTTTTGAGAAAATTTCTGGGACGGAAAATCTGGAAGGATACCATTAACAGTATTTCCAGTGATGAGAGAAAATGGTCAGCCGGATATTTTGTCAAGCCTGCTGAGCGCTGTAAAGCATTTACAGGCAAAAGAATCAGCAGCCTGCATGATCTGATCGGCTGCGGCAGCTGTTATGAGGATTACGAGGTCTACGTCAGTGAACCGATTGATATCGTCGCGGAATGGCGGACTTTTATCCGGTATGATCAGATTCTGGATGTGCGGCCTTATGGCAGCGTCCGGGAGGACAGGTATGAAGGCTTTTTGTACTGCTATGACGCAGGCGTTCTGCAGGACATGCTTAAAGCATTTCGTACATGGGATGAACGGCCGGCTGCCTGCAGCATGGATATCTGTTATACTGAAGATGGAAGGACGCTTCTTGTCGAGATGAATGATGCCTATGCACTTGGCTGCTATGGTTTGCCGTCTATTCAGTATGCGCAGCTGATTTCAGCAAGGTGGAGTCAGCTTATGAAGCATAAAGACGAATATGATTTTCATGATGATCGGGGTGAGACAGGATGGCAGATCTGATTTTATTTCCTTCGGACTACTATAATGTGCGATGTGTTGATGCAGATTTTAAGGAAGAATACGCTGCATCCGTCGCTGCAGAAGTCTGGAATATTGCTCTTTTTGGGTATGATCAATGGCTTAACGAGGGGAAACTTGTGCTTACAGGCGTCCCGGCAGGAAAACACCAGACGGTTTACCGTGGCTGGATGATGAAACCTGAACAATACAGAAGATTTTATACGCAGCTGATGCAAAACGGTATACAGTTGATTACCAGTCCGGAGGAATATGAGACGATGCATATTTTTCCGAATGTATACCGATATTTTGGCAGCGATACTGCCAGAATGAAAATATATCCTCTTCATGCCAAAATTGATATTGAAGATGTGAAGCAGTCATTCCGCCGGTTTATGGTCAAGGATTTTGTCAAATCAGTAAAGGGCACGGAATTCCCGGGATTTTTTGATCAATCGGTTACGCAGGAAGAATTCGACGATTGGATGAAGGTATTTTATCAATATCGGGGCGATCTTCTGACCGGAGGCATATGTATCAAGGAATTTCTGGATCTGAAACAGTATGATCATAAAACAAACGAATACAGAGTTTTTTATATGAATCATATTCCTGCGGCAATCAGCCGGAATTCGGGGCAGAATATTCTGACACCGTTCCCGCCGGAAAAACTGATCGAAAAATACAGGAATCTGCCGAGTCCTTATTACACCGTTGATTTTGCACAGCTGTCAGATGACTCATGGCGTATTATAGAAGCAGGTGACGGAGGTGTTTCTGGTCTGCCTGAGGGACAGGATCCATACGAATATTACAGAAAATTATTTCAATGTTTCAGGTAAAGAGAAATTATTTAAGGGAGAAATGACATGATTGCCGGAATGACATATTACCAGATCTGCCTGTATTTCCTGCTTTACAGCTTTTTTGGATGGATTATTGAAGTTGTCTATCACGCTGTGACGCTGGGAAAAGCGGTTAACCGGGGATTTCTGAACGGACCGGTGTGTCCTGTTTACGGGTTCGGCGTGCTGGCAGTGCTTGCCGCGGGCAATGCGATAGCCGCATCGGATGCTGCCGCCGGTACCAATGCGATGGAGCTGAACAGTATGGAACTGTTCCTGTTCGGTATGCTGCTGGCGACAGTGGTCGAGCTGGTTGCCGGATGGCTTCTGTACAGGCTGTTTCACGCCCGCTGGTGGGATTACAGCAGCAAGCCGCTGAATTTTCACGGCTATATCTGCCTTGAGTTCAGCATAATCTGGGGCCTGGCTATTGTACTGGTGGTAAAGGTGGTTCATCCGGCTTTGAATAATACTGCTGTGGATACAATACCCGAGCAGTATGGCTGGCCGATCATGGGCGTTTTATATCTGGTGTATTTTGCGGATCTGGTGGTTACGGTTTCCACTGTCCTGAAGCTGAATAAAAAACTGGAAGAGCTGGACCGCATCCGTACGGTGATGCGTATGCCGGGTGACAGACTCAGCAAAGATGTCTCTGCAGGAACGATCCGGACTGCACAGCGCATTCAGGAAGGCCGGGTGCAGGCTGCCCTCGCGAAGGCTGAACTGGCCGAGCATGCAGAGGCGGTGCGCGAAGAACAGGATATAAAGCTTGCGGTGCAGAAAGCCGAGCTGGCAAAGAGGGCAGAAGAGCTTCGAAGAGATCTTACGAGCCATTCTGCCAGACGTCTGCTGCGCGCCTTCCCGTCTCTTTATCATGAAAAATATAATGACCTGGTTCAGAAACTCAGGGACAGCCTGGATCGCCGATCGGGCGGCTGACTGTCATTATATATGCATTTTTGGAGGAAAATTATCCGGATATGCACATAAACTATCAGAATAAAACCGGATTGTGTTAGTATTAAGAAAACGGCGGAAGGAGGAAAAAAATATGTGGAAATGTCCTGCATGCGGACGTATTTTCAAAAGAAAGAACCAGCCGCATTACTGCGGCGATAAACCGGAAAATGTGGATGACTATATCGCATCCTTTGACGAAGAAATCAGGCGGCAGCTGGAGATGGTGAGAGATGCCATACGCAGCGCAATTCCGCAGGCGCAGGAGACCATCTCCTGGAGTATGCCGACGTACAGAGACCGCCATAACATCATCCATTTTGCCGCGCAGAAAAAGCATATCGGCCTTTATCCGGGACCAGCAGCGGTAGAACATTTTGCGCAGGAACTGGATGCCGGCGGATACAGCTGCAGCAAAGGATCCATCCGGATCCCCTACAGCGATTCCCTGCCGCTTGATCTGATCAGCAGAATTGCGCAGTGGTGCTATCAGACAGGCAATCACGCATAGACAGCAGGCGCGTGGCAGAGACAGAATTCATTTTGTGAATAGCCGATTGCAAAAACGATATTGTACTTATCCGCTTTGGACATGTAGTATGAAGACATGAAAAGAAACATTACAGATTATTGCACGGGTGCAGCAGAGCAGATGATTTTCATTCACTGCATAGCATAAGATATCGGAGGTACAATATGGAATACTTTACGCTCAACAATGGAACGAAGATGCCGGCAGAGGGATTTGGTGTTTTTCAGATCCCGGACCCGGTGCAGTGCGAAGAGGTCGTTTACAATGCAATTAAAACAGGATATCGCCTGATCGATACGGCGGCTTCCTACATGAATGAGGAGGCTGTCGGCAAAGCGGTAAAACGCGCGATCGCCGACGGACTTGTTACGCGGGAAGAGCTTTTTATCACGACCAAGATCTGGGTGCAGGATCAGGAAAACGAAGAGACGGCCTACCAGGCAATCAGAACATCTCTTAAAAAACTCGATATGGAGTATGTTGATCTTATTTTGCTGCATCAGGCGATGAAGGATTATTTCGCAGCCTATCGCGGCATGGAAAAGGCTTACCGGGAAGGCCTCGTAAAAGCAATCGGTGTGGCAAACTTTTTCCCGGAGGTGCTGACCAACCTGTGCGAAACGGTTGAGATCATGCCTGCTGTCAACCAGATCGAAATGCATCCGTTCTTCACGCAGGAGAAGGCAATCGAAAACATGCGCCGCTATAATGTCGTGCCGCAGGCGTGGGGACCTCTAGATGAAGGCAGGCATGGCATCTTTACGGATCCGGAGCTGACCGCGATCGGCAGCCGCTATGGCAAGAGCGCCGCGCAGACTGCGCTTCGCTGGAATGTACAGCGCGGCGTGTCCATTATTCCGAAGTCCACGCACGTGGAACGTATGGAGCAGAATATTGACATCTGGGATTTCAGTCTGACCGACGAAGAGATGAAGACAGTTTCGGCAAAGGATCTCGGCCATTCCGAAATCATCAACCACTATGATCCGGATCTCGTCAGAGTTCTGGATAACATGAAGATTCACGGCTGAAAAGCATAAGAAAGCGAAGGCATCCCCGCAGTGTACGGCGGGGGGGTGCCTTTGCGGCTTATAAGAACAGTGCGGATGCGTCTTCTCCCTGCACAGACCGGAGCAGGCCGATCAGCTCATCCGTTGAAAGCTGTTTTTTATTTTCGATCCACGTGATCAGGAAGCCGACGAAGGCACCGATCAGTCCGGACATATAGTAAGTGTAGTATTTCTCTGTCATCGCATTTTTTGGCGGGACGGCATTGCGGATGATGAGGGTGCTGTCAAAATGGCAGCGGTAGATGATATCGTAGTGCCCGATTTTGATCAGCTGTTCCAGTATCCGGCTGTTTTCATCATGCATCCAGTAGCTGAAAAAGAACGTGAGAAAAGCATAAGGGTCTTCCGGTCCTTCATGCTTTTCTTTTTCCCGGAGGTATCCTGTCATCACTTCCTGGTAGTGAAGCGCACACTGCCAGTACAGGACATCATTGATATTATCGAAGCTTCGGTAGAAGGTCGCACGGCCGACTCCCGAAGCTTTTTGTATGTCCGTGATCGTGATCATGTCATAGGACTTCTTCTCAATCAGATCGGACAGGCCGTCATAGATCAGTTCTGCGGATTTCTGCGCCCGCTTGTCATTTTTAATATGGTACATATTGTATTCTCCTGTCGGACTTCTTTTTATGGAACGACTTTTCTTTTATTGTTCCGCTTTTTACGGAACTATTGTATTACAAAAAACATTATGATACATTGATTCCATAAAGTCAAGATCATTAGAGAAGGGAGTTTCATATGGAAAAGTTTTTACAAGGATCTTCCGAAGATAAAGGACTGGGTGATTGCGCTTGCCGCGACGATATTTTTTGTATGGCTTTTGATTTCGAAAGGAAAGGAAAGTGATCTTACGATGGAGGAAAAGAAAACAATGATCATGCACGGGCACGATGGCAGTACGTTTACCGTGCCGGTGAGGAAGGCTATGCTCTATACGGATCCTGGTGCCAGATACACGGGATATCATCCCGGGAAACTGGTATTGAAAAAAGGCAGCGTTCGCCTGAAAGGATATAAACCTCTTCCCTGTGACATTATTCTGGAGCGGGATGTGCCGGTGAAACTGCGTGACGGTGTGACGATTTATACGGATATTTTCCGTCCGAACGATGATGAAAAGCATCCGGCCATTATGGCGATGAGTCCATACGGCAAAGAGATCGGAAGCCAGTGGCTCGATGATACGCCGGACCACGCAGGCATTCCCGTGGATGCTACGTCCGGGCTGCAGAAGTTCGAGGGACCGGATCCGGCGTACTGGTGTGACCACGGCTACGCCATCATCAACCCGGATGTCAGAGGGGCATACCGGTCAGAAGGATATATCCTCTTCTTCGGTTCCGATTACGGAAGAGACGGGAAAGATATCATTGAATGGGCGGCGCAGCAGTCATGGTGCAGCGGCAAATGTGCGATGAGCGGCAATTCCTGGCTGGCCATCTCGCAGTGGTTTGTGGCTGCGGAACATCCGGACCATCTGGCTGCAATTGCGCCATGGGAAGGACTGTCAGACTGCTGGCGTGAAGTGGCAGGAAGAGACGGTGTTCCGATGCCTTCATTTGTCAAGATGCTGTCGGATTCCTTTTCTTCTGCGGAAGAAGGCGGAGTTGAGGATGTTGTGTCGACCATGAATACACATCCGATTCAGGATGCGTATTGGACGGATAAAGCGGCAGCGCTGGAAGAAATTGAGGTACCGGCCTATATCGTCGCCTCGTATACGAACCCGATCCATACCTATGGCACGCTGGAGGGCTGGCGCCGGATCGCATCCGGGGAGAAATGGCTCCGGATCCACAACACCGGTGAATGGGATGACTATTACAATCCGGCTCACACTGAGGAGCTCCGCCGATTCTTTGATCACTACCTGAAGGGAGAGGACAACGGATGGGAGAAGACACCGCACGTCCGTGTCAGTGTATTAAATCCCGGCGGAAAAGATACGGTCGACCGCGTCGAACAGGATTTCCCGATACCGGATACGAAATACACAAAACTGTATCTGAATACCGTGTCGCACAGACTTGAGACAAATCCAGTCAGCAGCGAAGGCGATGTCACCTATCACTCGGATGGAAAATTTCATAATAAGGCGGAATTTTCCTTTGTCATGCCGGAAGATACGGAACTTACCGGATATTTCAAATGCCGCCTGTGGGTTGCTGCACCGGATAGTGATGACATGGATCTGATGGTCAAGGTGGAAAAACGCCAGCCTGGCGGCCGAAAGTATAAGATAAAGACTGGTCCGGGAATGGAGATTGCGGCAAAAGGATATCTGAGAGTCTCTATGCGCGCACTGGATGAAAAGCGCAGTACTGAATGGAATCCGTATCATTCCATGCTTCATATGGAAAAACTGAAGCCCGGCGAGATCGTACCGGTGGATATTCTGATCTGGCCGATGGGATTGCAATTTGCCAAAGGTGATCAGCTTGTGCTGACAGTATCGGCTTATAAGACCAGAAAACTCTGGAAAGGGCCTTTCAATATCAGGATGGCGAAGGTGCAGCTGCCGAAAGAAGGATATACGTATATGCCGGGAAGCGAACCGGAGATGTATACGATCGGCGGCGGCAGTATGTTCGGCGGATCCAATGTAGATACATCGGATCTCCCGCATGATGTAAATAAGGGCAGGCATGTGATCTACGCAGGCGGCCGGTATGACAGCTACCTGCTCATTCCGGTGATCCCGGAGAGAAAGTGAGGTGTGACCTTATGTGGAACTGGTTTGTGGCCTGGGGATGGCTTTACTGCATGATTATCATGAGCGTCATTCTGACCGTGCAGATGATCGTGCACTGGAAGGAATGGGACGGGCTCACGAAGCTCGGCGCCTTTACCGTTATCGTTCTGACTTTCCATGTCTGGGAAGAATGGGTGATTCCGGGAGGTTTCCATTACATTTACAACATTGATTCCGCCGCCGCGCTGCGCAGCCGCTATCCGATGAGCCAGATCACGGATATGATTACGAATTTCGGCGGCGCCGTGATATGGTTTATCCTGGTTGAGATAAAGAAATACGGCCGAAAAATGAGTTTTGCCGTGATGATCTTCAGCTATTTTGAGTTCATCATTCACATGTATCTTGCGCATCATTCCATGAATGTCTTTGCGGAGCAGGGCATCTATACAGGTTTTTACGCGCCGGGCATGATTACGGCGATCTGCTGCTGGCTGCCTCTGGGCATCGGCTATACCGTATGGTTTGTGAAAAACAAGGTAAAGCTTTCGGATGTGCTCGGCGGCGTCATCATTCTTGCGGCGCTGACCATTCTGCTGGTCAATATGCCGGAGAAGGTGCTGAAGAGCGAGGACAGCCCGTATGTCTTCGACAATGCCGGCTGGTATGAAACATGGGTTGATGAAAACGGCGATATTACAGAAGATGCGGACTTTTAACAGCGGCACCCGCCCGGATGGATTGATGTCTGTCCGGCGGGTGCCTTTTTTGCGCAGCCGTTTTCGCAGTGCCGCTGAAAAGCATGCCTCTCAGGGGAAATTGATACGGAGGCGCCGGAAAAAGTACAGGGTAAATTTCATTGGAAACAGACAGCTGATAATATCAGCGGCGGCAATGTACAATAAAAACAACGGAGCACAGTAAAAGTGCTCACTGATCGGACATTCCATGAATGAAAGGGGAACAGGGAAATGAAGAGAAAAGCAGTTGTTTCCATAGTACTGGCCGCGGCGCTGCTGGCGGCATGCAGTTCATCACAGACAGGCAAAACAGGTTCTGCGGCAAGTTCTGAAAAAAGCGCGGAGGCAAATGAGACAAAGGGGTCTGAAGTATTGGATCCCTCAACGATAACGGATGATGAAGATACATTAAGAGATGCCGTCGATTCGCAGACGGAAGATCTGAAAAACAGATTGACCGTGCAGAGTCAGACCTTGACATCGGAAATAGATTCATACGACGCATATAAAGAAAATGTCGATAAGGTAGAGGAATTTTACGATACGGTTGTGACAGAGACCAACAAAACATTGATTCTCTTGCGCAAGGACAGCTCCGCATATGCTGCCGCCCTGTTGGCATCTGATCGAGATCAGGATGATATTTACAATGATCTCGATGACATTGTGGACGACGTATATGACGGCGGCTGTGATGATATAAGCGATGACATCTATGATGGCCTGATGGATGATATGAGGGATGCGTTTTATGACGGTGTTCTCGACGATTCCGATGTGACAGATGATTATGATGAATGGTCGGATCTAAGTTCAAATGAATATGATATGTTATCAGAACATCAGTCGGATGTTTACGATTTAATATCGGATGCGGCATCGGATATATACGATTTCTGCTCGGATCTGGAAAGCGATGTTTATTCGGGAGACATGGATGATGCACAGGAAGATATCGATGATTTCAATGCAGATGTTGAAAAACTGGAAAACGGTTCAGATGAATCAGCTGAGGAGACGGTAAGCGAAGACGCGGAAAGCAGTGCGGAAACGGAAAGTGCCCAGACCGCCGACACCGGATCGGATACAAATGAGAATGTCAGCATGCAGACAAGCAATGAATACAGCTCGGTAATTCCTGCTGTTTCGGATTATTTTACGGAAACACCTTATGAGAATGTGGAAAGTGACGCAGGACTTGCCGTGATGTGGGATACATGCAATATGGATGAAGTCCATGCATTTGTTACAGCACTTAAGGATAAAGGCTTCACGATGAACCCATCTGAAATCAGCACCGGTACGCTGTATCAATACGCGGCAACCAGCTCGGACGGCGTGTATTATCTGGTTCTCACCTGTGATGCAGGTACGACAGATCCTTACATGTCACTGGATGTGACGAAAAACTGAATATCACAGCAAAGAATAAAAGCTAAGAGAAACGGCAGAAAGGCATCTGCCGTTTTTTTTATGTATGACGGGCATGCCGTCAGTCTGTGGTGAAAGTCCATAAGGGGCGTAGTTGCCGACGAACCCCAAAGCGACTCCCAAGGTTTGCACCGTGAGGTGCA
>OMWM01000072.1 GCA_900314775.1 uncultured Eubacteriales bacterium
ACAAATTGTTTATTTTCAGATTTTTTATACATTTTTTATCATTTGAACACTGTAAGCGACATATAAGCAACTTGTATCTGAAATATAGACAAACTTCATGTTTTCACACTTCTGCCGGCCAGTGTACGATTTTCAAAGCAGCGCCGCCGCCGACAGAAAAAATGTTATAATGTCCGAAAAAGGAGAAAACCCTTGAGCAACGTTTCAGCAGCAATCTGTAAGATGACAAATTTTTATAATAGAGAAAGCAATGTCCGCTTGCACGATATCAATCATTTCATGAAAGTATGGGGATTTGCACGCACAATCGGCCTAGAAGAAGGGCTCGATCCTGCTGTGCAGGAGACACTGGAGCTGGCCGCGATCGTCCACGACATCGCCTGCCCGCTTTGCCGCAGCCGATATGGAGAGGCGAACGGAAAGCATCAGGAGCTGGAGGGCGGACCGCTGGCACGGTCATTTTATGAAGAATTCCATCTGCCAGACAGTCAGTTGGACAGAATTGTCTGCCTGGTCAGCCATCACCATACCTATACCGATATTGACGGCATCGACTATCAGATTCTCCTGGAGGCTGACTTCCTCGTCAATGCCGATGAGTCATCACTGAGCCGCAAAGCTGCTGAAAATTTCCGCGATCGCGTCTTTCGCACGAAATCCGGCCTGCTGCTGCTTGAAAAACTATATTTCTAAGGAGATCATCATGTCAGAAAAGGCAAATGAAATTACGATCAGAAACGTGACAGAAGAAGATGCCGCCGAGCTGCTCGGCATCTACGCCTATTATGTAAAAAACACAGCCATCACCTTCGAATACGAAGTTCCTTCTGAAGAGGAGTTCCGCGGCAGAATACGCCATATATCTGAAAAATATCCGTACCTTGCCGCTGTCAGAAACGGCAAAATCATCGGTTATGCCTATGCCGGCCCGTTCGTCGGCAGAGAAGCCTACAGCTGGTCAACAGAGCTGACAATCTATCTGGACCATACACAGCAGAAAAAGGGCACAGGCAGGCTGCTCTATGATGCCATGGAAAAAGAGCTGGCCGCCATGGGCATTCTGAATCTGTATGCCTGCATCGGCGTGCCGGAGAAGGAAGATGCCTATCTGACCTTCAACAGCCGTGATTTCCACGCGCACATGGGCTTCCGCCTTGTCGGCACCTTCTATAACTGCGGATACAAATTCGATACCTGGTATCACATGGTATGGATGGAGAAAATCATCGGCCGGCACCAGACACCGCAGCCGCCGGTCAGATTCCGAAACGCATAAAACGCCAATAAATAACCGCTGTTTATATCAGCCCTGCCGGCTGCCGATGCAGCCGGCAGGGCTTTTGTGTGCAGACAGTCCGGTCAATGGCAGCCGCCATCCGGCTCTGGCAGCGCAAGCACATACACCAGCGCCGTAAACGATACGGGATTTCCGTCCTCATCACACCGCAGCTGCTGTCTTCTCTCTCCCGTTCTGATAAAGCCTGCCCGCTCGAGCAGCCGGATCGACGGGAGGTTGTATTCAGCCGTTCTCGCGGTGAACCGGCAGATGCCTCTCATTCTGTTCACCGCACTGATCGTGCAGCCAAGCGCTTCAAGGGCATAGCCGCAGCCCTGATACTTCTTCTTGAATTCATAGCCGACATCGTAAAAATCCGTAAAGTCATGAAAAATCAGATATCCGATCATCTCCGGATCATTCCGTCTGTAAATCCCATAGCAGAGCGCATTCTGCGCCAGATCCCTGGCTTCCGCCTGCACCGAAAGGGCATCCGTATTCTGCGGCGCATCATACCAGCAGTAGTCAGAATTCTCGAAATCCATATGCATCTCCTGAAGATCCCGCCAGGCATTGCTGTCAAAATCACGGATCTCCAGTCTTATCGTCTTGTAATTCATAATCTCCTCCTGCAGTCATTCTGCCATGCCCGGCAGGAAAAGTCCAGACAGCATGCCCGTTTTATCACTGAATATGCCGTATCGCGCATCCTCTGATCGTGAAAATCACCAGGGTCCCTAAATCCTCCGCTCCTTAATATCACTGGAAAATCATATCGCGCATCCTTCGCTCCTTAAAAATGCCCACGTCTGTCAGACTGTCCTGCAGGCGCAATCAGGAATCCGTCCTGTTCCGGTTCATCTTCTTCCGGATGACAATGACCGCTGCGGCGACGCCGCCGGCTGCACACAGCAGAACATAAAGGCCGATGTGCGCATGATCACCTGTTTTGACCTGTTGGCCGGTTGATTCCTGCGGCGTACCAGGTACGATGGAAAAAGCCTGCTCCTCACTGCTGATATCTTCATGCGCGGCAATCTCCGTCTCACCGGTATAAAGCTTCTCGAAGACAACCAGTTTCCGTCCGGCATAGGCCGCGGCATCAAAAGTGAACTCCACCTGCACCTTGCCGCTGCTCTGTTCTGCCCTGAACTGCGTCTGCGCAGTGACGGCTTTGCCATTGACCTCCACGGCTTTGCCGGTCTCCACGTCCATCAGCCTGCCTTCCAGGCGATAAGTCTTCCCCTTGATCAGTCCTTCATAAGAAACCTCGTCTCTAACCATAAAATGATCGGAAACTTCAGCCGACTTCTCCTTGCCGCTGCCGCACGATGCCGCTGTCCCGATCTTCGGAAAATAAACGGTCTGCTCTTCATCATCCTGATCGGTATGCCGGGCAACCAGTTCATTATTCTCATCATACAGCCTCTCAAAGACAACCAGGCGGTCAAAGTCACCGTTTGGTACGGTCAGTTCGACATCCACACTGCCGTCTGCTTCTTCCGGCGTAAAGGTCTTCTCGCCGGAGGCGGCTTCCTGTCCATCTGCACCCACAAGCTGTGCCCGCAGCGTATAGGTATCACCGGCCGTAAGACCGCTGTACTTAACCGTATCCACAACCGTCATCACATCCTGCCGGGCAATCTCGTGCAGATCGGAATTCTTCGCATGCGCCGTCGTGGAAATGCTGACCGGTGCGTCCGATGCGGTATACGCATTGCCGGCGGCAATCACGCAGCTGCCATTTTCTTCAGAAATCTCTGTGACGATACGCTGCCCGCTCTCTCCGGTCTTCTCAGCTGTCAGCACCGCCTTGTCCAGCGTATAGCCGGCAGGGGCCTTCACCTCCTCGATGACCAGCGTGCCTTCCGGCAGACACACCTTTCCATCCTGCATGAAAAATGCGTCTCCGGATACAAGATGCTCCTTATCAAGCGCAGCCGTAAAGCTGCCGTCATCCTTCTCCGCCGTCTCAATGATCCATGAACGTGACGGCGCATCCTGATAGCCATCTCCGCGTCCGGCATAAAATGTCACGGAAAACTGCGCGCCGGCCAGACTGAAGGTATCGTCGGCCGGCCCTGCGCCGGTCTGTGCATCCGTCTTGGCAATACGCAGCAAGCCGTCATACACAAGCGGCACATCCTTCACCGTGAGTTGGACATCCTCCTTCTCCAGCTTTACCGTATATACCTGATCATCCATCTTATAGCCTGCAGGGGTCTTCTCTTCCCGTACATAGTAAATGCCAGGAGACAGCTTCAGGGAATTGCTCGTCCCATCCGCACCTACGGTCAGCTGACCGGCCTCCTGCGTCAGATCCGCATCCGCATAAACCTTGTAAAGGGCGCCTTCCAGACTATAGCAGCTGTTCTGTTCCGTACATTCTGTCTGCGCAGACTGCTTGCGCAGAGAAAGCGTCAGCTTCGGACTGTAGACCGCATAGGCGGTATCCTGCTCTGAACCGTTGGCCAGAACATAGACCGAAAATCCATCCGGCGCATCCGGCATACTGCTCACACGGGAGACAAAGTCTCTGCCGAACCCCCGCCTGATGTCAAGACCGGTGCATACATAAGATACCGCCAGCGCCGTGCGGATCCTTCCCTCCGCATTGTCTTCCAGAATGGCGCCCGGTCCCGCTGCGCCGTAATACATGACCTTGCGCAGCAGAACAGATTTCTCACTTGTATCCTCTGCTGTATAGGCATGCACTGTCGGCATGGAGACATGCTGCGGCCCGGTATCCAGATCAAATTCAGCACAATAGCCGCGGTACTGCCCGTCAATCGTCATAGAGAAATCTGAAATTTTAACGCCGTCGGACGCCGTCATCGAGTTCAGCACAAAATCCGTGATCTCATGGACCTCACCGACACCGTGATGCGGGTTGTATCCGCCGCCGGAAGAGGCAAAATGCACCGGCACCTCTGCCTCATCTGCATTCTCTTCAGCGGCACTCTTCTGCACCTGCTGCGCCTGCGTCTCACCCGTCTGTCCTGTGTCCCTGGCACTTTCCGTATCTCCCTGCAGTCCGGCAGAACCCGCATCCTTCGCCCCGGCATCCTCCGCCCCGGCGTTCTCCGTCTCAGCATCTTCTTCCGCATCGCCTGCTGCAGATGCCGTCTCTTCCTGCGTCTGCGTCTCATCCGCCGTCTCACCCGCTGATGCGGCAAATGAGAAAAACTGCATGGCACAGAGAATCAGCGCCAGAAGCAGTGCTGCCCTTCGCCTGAAAATCTTCTTCATACTTCCATCTCCTCATCTGCAAATCAATCTCTCACAGAAAGCTGCCGCCACCCGCCGGCCGGTTCAAAAAAAAGAAGAACCCGCACAATTTCCCGGATTCTTCTTTGGTAACGCCTGCAGCTTCCTGCTTTCATCAGCTTATCAGAGCTGCCCTGCATATTCAATAATAATAATTCGACAATTTCCCATATAAGATGACACACGGCCCGTCAGCTGCCGTCCGTCTTCTTCTCCGTGAGCTTCGCCCGGAAGGATATGCTTCTCGGCGTAGGCAGACCGTCAAATTCGATCACATAGGCGGACTTATCCATATCAATATCCTTCACCGTGCCTTCTCCGAACACAGAGTGAATAACCTGCGTGCCGACTTCAAAGAGGCTCTCTCCGGCCGGCCGCAGCATCCTGTCCGAAATGCCGACCCAGTGCTTCGTCCGCCGGATCAGGTCCGGCGTCGGCGGCCTTGTGAAATTCATGCATTCCGGTTTGATCTCCAGCAGAAAGCGGGACGGATAGCGCGGCGACCCGTCGAAATTGCGTCCGCCGGCTTCCGACAGAAACAGCTGCTTCTGCGCACGTGTGATGGCGACATAGGCAAGCCGCCGCTCCTCTTCCATGCCTTCCTCGGTTCTGGTCTTGCGCGAAGGGAATATGCCTTCATTCATCGCGCAGAGAAATACATACGGAAACTCCAGTCCCTTGGCTGTATGCACTGTCATCAGCTTCACGCGGTCCCCCGCATCGCCGGTATCGGCATTCGTAAACAGGGCGATATGATTCAGATAAGATTCCAGCGTGACCTCTTCGCCGCACGTCGTCTCATATTCAAAAGCGCTCTGCTTGAGCTCCGCCAGATTATCCAGCCGCTCCTGGCTGCCCTCTGTTCTGAGCATCTCCTCGTAGCCGCTCTCATTGACAATCGCGGCCAGCACCTCGGAGACAGGTTTGCCCTCAGCATCCGCACTCATGGTATCGATCAGCTGTATGAAATCCGCTGCCCCGGTTCCCTTGAAAATATCCTGGTCCACCGTGTCCTGCAGCGCCTCATACAGCGTACATCCATGCGCCTGTGCCCACTGTTCGAGAAAATGCATGCGCCGGACACCGATATTGCGCCGCGGCTGATTGACAATACGGCGGAAGGAAAGATCATCTCTGTAAACCAGCATGCGCAGGTAGCACAGCGCATCCTTGATCTCGGCGCACCCGAAAAACTGCACGCCGCTGTAAACCACGTAGGGAATCTTCTGCCTGATCAGTTCTTCTTCGACAGGACGCGTCACATAATGCGCCCGGTACAGAATCGCAATATCCCGATGCGCAATGCCCCGGCTGCAAAGATCGGCAATCTGCCCGGCAATCCAGCTGCTCTCCTGCTGCGCCGTATCCGCCAGATGGCAGATTACCTGTTCTCCCTTCGGAAGGACAGGGATCAGTTCCTTCTTCATCCGGTTCCTGTTATGCCCGATCAGAGAATTGGCCGTGCGCAGGATCTGCGGCGTAGAACGGTAATTCTTCATCATCATGATCGTCTTCGTACCCGGGAAATTCGCGTCAAATTCCAGCAGATACTTCACATTCGCACCGCGCCATGTGTAAATTGTCTGGTCAGGATCACCGACTATAAACAGGTTTCTGTGATAGGCACACAGTACATTCATCAGTTCATACTGCAGACCGTCAATATCCTGAAACTCATCAATCATGATATATTCGAGGCGCTGCTGCCACTTGAGGCGGATGTCCTCATGCTCATGAAAAATATACAGTGAAAACTTGATCAGATCATTGTAATCGAGCCCGAAGCACTTCTTCTCCTGATACAGGTAACCATAGAAAATGATATCCTGCACATCAACAGCCTTCTCGTACTTGTCACGCAGCACTTCCAGCGACATCGTGATCATGTCGATATAATACTGCGGCTTCTTGATCAGCTTCTGGATCTCAATCATGTCGCGGGCCTTCGCAAACGTCATATCCCGCAGCGTCAGATGCCGCTCTTCGTAGATGATCTTCAGCATGTCATCGATGTCCGCATTGTCCAGCACCATGAAATTCTTAGGATACTGAACGGCATGGCTGTCTTCCTGCAGAATGGACACGCAGAATCCATGAAATGTGTTGATATAGCCGGTATCGCGGTCGCCGGTCAGATCATGGATCCGCTGCCGCATCTCGTTCGCCGACTTATTGGTAAAGGTAACGCAGAGAATATTGCCGGGCAGAATGCCCAGCTCATTGACCAGATAGGCAAAACGATGGGAAATCGCCCTGGTCTTGCCCGATCCGGCTCCGGCGATCACGCGCACAAAACCCTCTGTCGCTGTAACCGCCTCGCGCTGCTCTTCATTCAGTTCTTCCAGCAATTCATTCATATTCTTCTTCTCCCGGATATCTGTTCATTGATTATACCATGAATGGCTGTATCGAACAAGTGTTTGTTTTAATTCTCCTGCAAAGTGTTATAATCATAGGCAGAAATGAGGTATGAAAAATGATTCAGGATATTGCACCGCACACATTTATCAATCACTACGATCCGCTTAAGAGGCCGGCATCAGACAGCCCGGTCATGATTTTCGAGGGCGGGTCCGTATTTACCGACGGCCTTGATTTTCCGCGCTTCGGTCAGCTCGGATTGTCAGAAGAAGAGGTGACCTATCTTTTCTCCGTCGACCAGACAGATTATTTTCTCGCCGATACCGTGCCGGAAAAGCTGCCGGAGGGCTTTCAGTTTACGGGCGTACGTTCCATGCGGCGCCGGCATGCCGCCCGGAAAGATCATATTTTCGCGGCAATCACCGGACTGCAGCTGAGCCGCTGGTACAATGACAACCGTTTCTGCGGCACCTGCGGCACGCCGACCGTCCATGACACGGCAGAAAGGGCTATCCGCTGCCCGCACTGCGGACGCGTAATCTACCCGAGAATTGTCCCGGCCGTCATCGTGGGCGTCACACATGGAGACGAACTGCTTGTCACCAAATACCGCACCGGCATCACCTTCTATGCGCTGATTGCCGGCTTTACCGAAATCGGTGAGACGCTGGAGCAGACCGTGGAGCGGGAAGTCATGGAAGAAGTCGGCCTGCACGTCAAAAACATCCGCTACTACAAATCACAGCCGTGGGGAATTGTCGATGACATTCTCGCTGGTTTTTACTGCGATGTCGACGGCGACACCTCGATCCGCCTCGACCGCAGCGAGCTGAAGCTTGCCGAGTGGAAAAAGCGCGAAGACATCGAGCTGCAGCCGGATGACTTCAGTCTGACCAATGAGATGATGCTGCGTTTCATGCAGGGCCGCGAACCCGCATAAATGCACCTTTATAAGCTGCTGCAAAACCAAAGGCCCCTGGAATCCGGACAGATCTCCGTATTCCAGGGGCCTTTTGACATCCTTTTTATTACGTGAGCAGCAGGATTTTATCCTCCGGCAGCTGCAGATAATCCGGCATCTTCCCGGCATTTTGCGTCTGACCATCTGAAAGCACCCGCCATATCAGAGCGCTGCCTTCTCC
>OMWM01000021.1 GCA_900314775.1 uncultured Eubacteriales bacterium
TATAATGAGCGTCATGCTTTGAAGTTACTTTGAACCGCCGTATGCCGAACGGCACGTACGGTGGTGTGAGAGGGGAGTTAAATCTCCCCTACTCGATTGCACATTTACAGAAGAAATGTGCAGAAACCGGACAGAGGAATCCATTTTGTCTGATAGTCAAAATAAATAAGCTGTGTTATATTAGTATTACTGAGCAAAATCGGAATTATTCCGTTTAAGAGAAAGGGGTACAGACGTACTATGAGTGAAGATTGCACAAAGAGCTCCTGTGAAGGCTGCAGTGTTGAAAACTGCGCTTCACGGAAGGCGGATATGAAGGAACCGGCGAACAAGTTCAGCCGGATCAAACACGTAATCGGTGTTGTCAGCGGCAAGGGCGGCGTCGGCAAGTCACTGGTTACCTCAGAACTGGCTGTCAAGATGAACCGTGCCGGATACCGTGTCGGTATTCTTGATGCGGATATCACAGGCCCTTCTATTCCGAAGATTTTCGGCATCACAGAGAAGGCTGTCGGCAATGACGACGGCGTTTTCCCGGCAGTGACCGAAAACGGCATCAAGATTATTTCCATCAACCTTATGCTCGAGCATGACGATGACCCGGTTATCTGGAGAGGTCCGATCATCGGCGGCGTGGTAAAGCAGTTCTGGAATGAGGTAATCTGGGGCGACCTTGATTATCTGCTCGTCGATATGCCGCCAGGAACAGGCGATGTGGCGCTGACTGTTTTCCAGTCTCTGCCGGTTGACGGTGTAGTCATTGTGACATCCCCGCAGGAGCTCGTAAGCATGATCGTCAAGAAGGCTTACAATATGGCGAAGATGATGAACATCCCGGTTATCGGCCTTGTTCAGAACATGAGCTATCTGATCTGTCCGGACTGCGGCAAGCTGATCTATATCTATGGTCACGGCGACAGCGAAGGCACCGCGAAGGAACTTGGCATTCCGGCATATGCAAGCATGCCGATCGATCCACAGGTTGCAGAACTCTGCGATCAGGGCAAGATTGAGCGCTTTGATAATCCGTATCTGGATGCCATGGCCGATTCCATTGTGAAGCAGCTCAATTGACGGATCAATATAAGATTAATATACAGGAACTTTTCCGGCCGGCTCTGCAGAGCGGCCGGAAGGTGTTCTCTGTGATTGGCAGTGGCGGCAAGACGACCCTGATCAAGGCCGCGGCTGCCGTTTTTTGTAATGAAATGCGCGTCGGCGCTGCGGCTTCCGCGAAGATGTATTATCCGGACGCGTCCTGGCCGCTGCCGCAGCTGCATGTGTATGCGGATCAGATTCTGGAAAACGGCAAGATGGCCGGTATCAGCGGCCGTCTGCTGGACAGGGCTGTTTCCGAAAATGATCTGCTGTTAATTGAGGCGGACGGCTCGGCGGGCAGGCCCCTTAAAGGCTGGGCACCATACGAACCGGTCATTGCCGCGCAGACGCAGGTGACAGTCTGCGTGATTCCGGCGCACCTTCTGGGCAGCATTCTCCGCGAAGAGGATATACACCGGCCGGAATATTTCCGGCGGCTGACCGGCAGGGCGGCCGGCGATGTCATGGAATTGGATGCGTATGTGCGGCTGATTGCCGGCGAAGGCGGGCTGCTTGCGAAGGGACGCGGGGAGCGCATTCTGGTGCTCACGCACTGTGATGATGATGCCGGCGCGCAGCGGGGAAGAAGAATTGCACAGGCCGTGCAGGATACCGGCACGGCGGCGGCCATTGTATACGGGAGTCTGTTATGAAGATAGAAGAGATCGGTGCGATTGTCATGGCTTCCGGCTTTTCTGTCAGAATGGGGCAGAACAAGCTGCTTATGCCGGTTGCAGGGCAGAGCATGTACCGGCATGTCCTGGACATGCTGGAGAAGAGCCGCCTGCAGAGGATCTGCGTGGTGACTCCGTATGACGCGATCGCAGAGGATGCGGCGGCGCGCGGTATGCAGACAGTCTGCAACAGCGCACCGCAGCTCGGGCAGTCGCATTCCGTGGTGCTTGGCGTACAGGCATGCGCGGACTGCCGCGGCTGGATGTTTTTCAGCGCGGATCAGCCATTTCTGAAAAGCAGCACGGTGGACGCCATGGCAGCGGCTGCTGCCGGCGGCGGATATCCGATTCTGGCGGCCAGCTGCCGGGGAAGACGCGGACAGCCCGTTTATTTTGACGGCATGTTCAAAGAGGCGCTGCTGAAGCTGAGCGGAGACGCGGGCGGCCGCAGCATAATGCAATCCTGTCCGGAACAGGTTCATTTGTTTGAAGTGGAAGATGAACGTGAGATGCTGGATCTGGATACACCGGAGGACATAGGCAGGTTATGAGCATGAGAGACAGTATAATAATAGTCAGAGGCGCCGGCGACCTGGCAACGGGCGTGATTTATCCGCTTGCGCGGTGCGGTTTTCGCGTTCTTGCGACGGAAATCGCGCAGCCGACGGCGATCCGGCGCAGCGTCGCTTTTTCGGAAGCCATCTATGAGAAGACGGCTGAGGTGGAGGGCGTGACGGCCCGCAAAATTGAGGACCTGTCCGGCGCAGAGGACTGCTGGGCACGCGGCGAAGTGCCGGTGCTCTGCGATCCTGCGGCGGACTGTGTCAGAACGCTGCAGCCGGAGATTTTTGTGGATGCGGCGATTGCCAAGCGCAATCTCGGCACATCGATTGATATGGCGCCGCTCGTCATCGCACTCGGGCCGGGATTTACGGCCGGTGCCGATGCCGATGCGGTGATCGAGACGCAGCGCGGCCACAATCTCGGCCGGATTATCACCGAAGGGACGGCGGCCGCCAATACAGGCATACCGGGCATCGTCGGCGGATACGGACGCGAGCGGGTCATTCATTCCGGCAATGCCGGCGTGTTCCGGGCAGTTTGCCGCATCGGCGACACGGTGCACAAGGGGCAGATTCTGGCCTATGTCGATGACCAGCCTGTGCCGGCGTCATTGGACGGTGTGCTGCGCGGCCTTCTCCGGAGCGGCCTTACGGTACCGGCCGGTTTCAAGATCGCCGATATCGATCCAAGAATTGAAGAGAAAAATAATTGTTTTACCATTTCTGATAAAGCCAGGGCACTGGGCGGCAGTGTGTTGACGGTTATCTGCCATTATCTGATGAAAGAAGGGAAAGCATGAAGACAGTACCGGTTGAAAAAGCTGTCGGTATGATTCTCTGCCACGATATCACGCAGATCATACCTGGTGAGTTCAAGGGAAGAAAATTTGCAAAGGGCCATGTAATTACCGAGGAGGATATCCCGGTTCTCAAGTCGCTCGGCAAGGACAACATTTTTGTGTGGGACGACCGCGAAGGCCTTGTCCATGAAAATGATGCGGCCGTTTTCCTCAAGGGTATTTCTATGGGAGAGAATCTGACCTTCGGGGAGATCAAGGAAGGCAAAATTACGTTCCGTGCGGCATGCGACGGGCTGCTCAAGGTCGACACCGACCGGCTCCTGAAGCTGAATATGCTGGGAGAGATCTGTTTTGCAACGCTTCGCACCAACACGCCGGTCAGAGAAGGACAGGCGGTCGCCGGCGAGCGTGTGATTCCGCTGGCCATCGATCAGGCAAAGCTGGACCAGGCGAAAGAAGCACTGGGCGGCAAGAAGATTATCCGCGTCGTCCCGATGCGCCATCTGACGGTTGGCTTTGTGACGACGGGCAATGAAGTGTACTATGGCAGAATTCAGGATAAATTCGGCCCGATCCTGCGGCGCAAGATCGGAGCGTATGGATGCACGGCTGCCGGCCAGGTGATTGTGCCGGATGACAAGGAACAGGAGAAGGCGGCGATTCGCTCATGGCTTGAGAAGGGCGTGGATATGGTTCTGTGCACCGGCGGCATGTCGGTGGACCCGGACGATCTGACGCCGGCGGCGATCCGGGAGACAGGCTGTGAAGTGATCACCTATGGCACGCCGGTTCTGCCGGGCGCGATGTTCATGCTGGCCTATGCACCGGACGGCAGGCCGGTTATGGGACTGCCGGGCTGCGTCATGCACGCGAAGACGACGGTCTTTGACCTCGTTCTGCCGCGGATTCTGGCCGGAGAACGGATTACATTTGAAGAGATGATGGAGTACGGCCACGGCGGTTACTGCTGGGGCTGCGAAGAATGTCATTTCCCGAACTGCCAGTTCGGAAAATACTGAAAAAATCAGGGGCTGTGCACGGCGGTGCGCAGCCCCTGTCTCATTAAGAGCAAGAGGCTTGTCAACCTTCTTTTGTTAATCCATAAGCAGATAAATCAGAATTGACAATATCAGTATAAATATCTGTACGCTAGGCAGCACCAACAATATGTTCATTGCCATGGCCGATTTGGTCTTCAGGATTGTCCGGAATAAATAATCCGGCAGCAGATTCAGCGACTTGATCCAATATATACTTTGCCATCACAGCACCTTCTTTCAGCATAATCAATTTCAAAAGTAATATGCTGACAAAGATAAAAAATAAAAGCGCCTGCATCACAGACGCTTTTATCTGAAAGGAGTGAATGTTATTCACCGTTAGAGTTATAAGTTATATTTTGCCTTCTTCTTTTTTGCAATATCAGAATCAGCATAAGATAATGCTGAAATAGAAAAAGAAGTAGGTGCAATAAGACAATGACTGGCAGTACCGATAACGTCACCGTAGGCATTATCAAGGCTGTCATCAAGGCAGCCGCCAGAGGCGACATTCATACGATGAAGGTCATATTGAGTATCAATATAAATATTGATATAATCCTGAGCCTTATCCGGATCATATTCATCATCCGGACGAATATGATATTTCTTCATTAAATTATCATACAGGCCGCTGACCTCAGCCCATGCATACGACCTTAAATTATTAATTGGATGATAATTCATTAACGCATCATATGAATTATGCCAGAGACGATATGTAATGACAGATGTATCTTCTTTGTTCCATCTTTTGTCAATATTAACATAATCATCGTTAGCCCATTTTACTTCATACTTCATAAAGATTCTCCTTCATTAGGACTCTTATATATCCGCCTGCATGAATTCAATCTTACCCTTGGCGAGTTTGGAGACACGGACGAGGGAAGTGACTTTATAGCCGTTCTTCTCGAGACGGCTGCGGCCTCTCTGGAAAGATTTCTCGATCAGGATACCGATACCGGCGATGGATGCCCCTGCTTCTTGTACAAGACAGGCAGCGCCGGTCGCCGCTTCGCCGTTGGCCAGGAAATCATCGATGATCAGGACATGGTCCTCCGGACTCACATAAGCCCGCTCCAGCGTCAGCTCATAGGAAGTTCCCTTTGTGAAAGAGGTGATATTCGTCTGCAGCACATCGCCCGAGAGCGTCTTCGATGTCTGTTTCTTCAGAATGACAAGCGGAACGCCGAGTGCTTCTGCCGTATAGACAGCCGGCGCGATACCGGAAACCTCGATGGTTACGACCTTGGTAATGCTGCTGTCTTTATAATAAGCGGCAAAAGTGTCACCGATTTCATGCATCAGCTTCGGATCAACCATGTGATTGATAAAGCTGTTGACCTTCAGTACGGAGTCGCTGAGCGCTTTGCCTTCACTGAGAATACGATCTTCTAAACTTTTCATCTGCTTCTCCTCGTAATGCCATTGATTTAAACGTGTTAATGATTGCCTTCATTATAAAACAACTGACTGAAAACAACAAGAGACCGCATTTCAAATAATTCACGTAAAGTTTTCTGTTTTGTGGTATCATGAATGAAATAGTGCTGTTTATTAACATATTTTATATATATTGAGGTGCATAATGAATCAGGTTAAAGTTTTGGTTGTGGACGATGAGAGCAGAATGCGCAAGCTGATCCGCGATTTCCTGGTGAAGGACGGCATGACCGTGGTGGAAGCCGGCGACGGAGAAGAAGCGCTCGATAAATTTTTCGGCGATAACGAGATCGATCTTGTCATCCTGGATGTGATGATGCCGAAGATGGACGGATGGCAGGTGTGCCGCGAGATCCGTCAGTATTCCAAGGTGCCGATCATCATGCTGACGGCCAAGGGAGAAGAAAGCGACGAACTGCAGGGCTTTAATCTCGGTGTTGATGAATATATCACGAAGCCGTTCAGCCCGAAGATCCTGGTGGCACGTGTCAATGCGATTCTGCGCCGCAGCAATGTGGTCGATGAGGAGAACAAGATCACGGCGGGCGGGATCGTCCTCGATAAGGCGGCGCATGAGGTGACGATTGACGGCAATCCGATCACGCTGAGCTACAAGGAGTTCGAGCTTTTATCGTATTTCATGTCCAATCAGGGTATTGCGCTGTCCAGAGAGAATATCCTGAACAATGTCTGGAACTACGATTACTACGGCGATGCCCGTACGATCGACACGCATGTCAAGAAGCTCAGAAGCAAGCTCGGAGACAAGGGCGATTATATCGTAACGATCTGGGGCATGGGCTATAAATTCGATACCAACGCGAAGAAGGACGGTAAGAAATAATTGAAGAAGTCACTCAGAGTCAGGCTGGCCGTGACCATGATGCTGATTGTACTGATGCTTTCCGCGTGTACGATCATAGCCGGCAACCTTTTCCTGACACGGTATTATATCAGCAGCAAGGAGAAGGCTCTTGAATCCACTTTTGAGACGATCAACAGCGGATATGTCAAAGCACTTCTGGAAGGAGACAGCGATACAGAGGAGTCTTCACAGACAGGCAGCGGGAAGGAAAACAGCGACAGCGCTGCGGAGATCGACGAGAGCACGCTAAGCGGTACGCTTTCCGACAGTTTTGCGGAGGAGATCGATAAGATCAGCCAGAACAAGAATCTGGCCATCATTATCTACCGCGATATAGGCGTCAGCCTGTATAACTTCATGCCGGGGTCCTTTACCAAGCTTCTGCTTTATACATCGCTGGAGAAGGATCAGGACACCAATGCGGAGAGCAGCCATATTTATAACGATTTTGCCAAAAACGCGGAGGATAATGTACAGGACCCTTCCCGCGGACAGTATGTGATCAGGCAGATGAATATCCCGCGGCTTGGCGGTGAATATATCTATCTGTACGGTACGCTCAATAACGGCGATCATATCATGATACGTGCCTCTGTTGAAGGCATCCGCGAGAGCGTGACCTGGTCGAACCATTTTATCGCCATTTTATCGGTTATCATTGCCGTTGTGGGATTCCTGATTGTCTATTTCCTGTCCGGCCGTTTTGCCAAGCCGATCCTGGATCTGACAGACATTGCCACCCGCATGTCCAACCTTGATTTTACGGCGAAATACGAGGGCAAGAGTGAGGACGAGATCGGACAGCTCGGCAAGAGCATGAATACACTGTCTTCGACGCTGGAGAAGACACTTGGAGAACTCAAGGATGCGAACATCGAACTCAAGGCAGACATCAAGAAGAAGGAAGAGATCGATGAGATGCGCAAGGAGTTCATTTCCAATATTTCCCATGAATTCAAGACACCGATTGCACTGATTTCCGGTTATGCCGAGGGCCTCATGGACAATGTCAATGAGGATGAGGAAAGCAGGAATTTCTACTGCGAGGTCATCATGGATGAGGCGAAGAAGATGGACAACATGGTAAAACAGATCATTTCGCTGAACCAGCTTGAATTCGGCTACAGCAAGGTCAATATGGAACATTTCGACATTGTCGAATTGATCCGCGGCATTGTGCAGCGCTCGTCGATTCTGATCGAACAGAAAGAGGCGCAGATTATTTTCATGAATACGGAGCCGGTTTATGTGTGGAGCGATGCCTACATGACGGATGAGGTCTTCACGAATTATTTCACCAATGCGCTGAATCATCTGGAAGGTGAGCGCAATGTCGTGATTGATCTGGAGCAGAAGAAGAAGACCGTGCGCGTTTCCGTGTTCAATACCGGTAAACATATACCGGAGGATTCGATCGGCAGAATATGGGACAAATTCTACAAGGTGGATAAGGCAAGAACACGGGAGTACGGCGGCAGCGGCGTCGGCCTTTCCATTGTCAAGGCCATCATGAAGCTGCTTGGACAGCAGTACGGTGCGGAAAATGTGGAAGGCGGCGTGCGGTTCTGGTTTGAACTCGACACGGCCAATGACGACGAGACGGATGAGGCAGCCGGCGCAAAGCGGCTGACAGATACCGGCGCAGACAGCGGAGGTGATGCAGATGATAGCAATCATTGATTATGATGCAGGCAATATCAAAAGTGTGGAGAAGGCCCTCGGATACCTGGGGCAGGAATCGGTCCTGACGCGGGATCCGCAGGTGATCCTGCATGCCGATAAGGCGATTCTGCCGGGTGTCGGCAGTTTCGGCGATGCGATGGGAAGGCTGCATGACAGCCATCTCGATCAGGTGATCCGGGATTTTACGGCGGCCGGGAAACCTTTCCTCGGCATCTGCCTCGGACTGCAGCTGCTGTTTGAGGACAGCGACGAATCACCCGGCGTGCCGGGTCTCGGCATCCTCAGGGGGCACATCCGCCGCATACCGGCGCAGGAAGGCCTCAAGATACCGCATATGGGATGGAACAGCATAACATACCGCCCGGAAGGCAGACTTTTCCGGGGCATACCGGAAAATCCGTATGTATATTTTGTTCATTCCTATTATCTGAAGGCTGCGGACCCGGCGGACGTGACGGCGCGCACCCACTATTCGGTGGATATCGATGCTTCCGTGGAGCATGGCAATATTTTCGCGTGCCAGTTCCACCCGGAGAAGAGCAGCAGCGTCGGCCTCAGAATACTTGAAAATTTTGCAGAATTATAAGGGAGCCTGCTTATGCTGACAAAGAGAATTATTCCATGTCTTGATGTGAACAACGGACGTGTTGTCAAGGGTATTAATTTTGTGAATCTGCGTGATGCCGGCGACCCTGTGGAAGTCGGCGCCGCGTATGACAAGGCCGGTGCGGACGAACTTGTTTTTCTGGATATCACGGCGTCGAGCGATCATCGCCGTACGGTGACAGAACTTGTCCGCCGGGTGGCGGAGAAGGTGTTTATTCCTTTCACGGTCGGCGGCGGCATCCGCAGCGTCGATGATTTCCGCAGCATTCTGCGTGAGGGCGCGGATAAGGTGTCCGTCAATACGGCAGCGATCGAGCGGCCGGAGCTGATCAGCGAGGCAGCCGATAAATTCGGCAGCCAGTGCGTGGTTGTCGCGATTGACGCAAAGCGACGGGAGGACGGCAGCGGCTGGACAATCTACAAAAACGGCGGCCGCGATGATACGGGCATCGATGCGCTGTACTGGGCAAAGCATGTCTGCGAGCTCGGTGCCGGTGAGATCATGCTGACCAGTATGGACTGCGACGGGACGAAAGCCGGATACGATATTGAGCTGACCAGGCAGGTGGCAGAACTTGTGCCGGTGCCGGTGATCGCCTCAGGCGGTGCCGGTACGAAAGAGCATTTTTACGATGCCCTGACGCAGGGAAAGGCAGATGCGGCACTGGCGGCATCGCTGTTTCACTATAAGGAACTTGAAATCGGAGATCTTAAGCAGTATCTCAGAGACCGCGGCATCAGCGTAAGGCTCTGAGAAGACAGGAGGCTGCAGTATGGGAGCGATTGCCAATGACTGGCTGGAGCCGCTGAAACCGGAATTCAGCAAGCCTTATTATGCAAAGTTATACAAGACGGTTGTACACGAATATTCCACGCACGTGGTTTATCCGCCTTCTGATGAGATATTTTCCGCCTTTGAATTTACGCCGCTGTCCAAGGTCAAGGCCGTCATTCTCGGGCAGGACCCGTATCACGAGCCGGGACAGGCGAACGGCCTGTGCTTTTCAGTAAAGCCGGGTGTGGAGATACCGCCGTCCCTGGTCAATATTTATCAGGAGCTGCACGATGATCTCGGCTGCTATATTCCGGACAACGGCAATCTGGAGAAATGGGCGCGGCAGGGCGTCATGCTGCTCAATACCGTTCTCACGGTCCGCGCACATCAGGCCAATTCGCACAAGGATATCGGCTGGACGGAATTTACCGATGCGGCGATCAGGATCCTGAACGAACAGGACCGGCCGATTGTTTTCATGCTCTGGGGCCGGTCGGCACAGAACAAAGAAGCCATGCTGACCAATCCGAAGCATATGATTATCAAGTCGGCGCATCCGAGTCCGCTTTCTGCCTACCGCGGATTTTTCGGCAGCCGTCCTTTCAGCCGGGCAAATGAATTTCTCGAGAGAAACGGTGAGACACCGATTGACTGGCAGATCGAAAATCTGGCGGATCAGCAGCGCGGGCAGGGCTGAGGCCTGAGCGGCCGCAGCAGCAGGCGCAAAAGCACTGCCGGGCGGTTGACTTTTGCCGGCGGCATGTTTATAATGGTTCTAAACCTGTGAGGAAGAGAAGTACACATGATGTTCGAGCCTACAGAGAACTGCGGATGGTGAGAATGCAGCAGTGAGAAGCATGTGGAATGGACTTCTGAGGGCGGTCTGAACGGATGATCAGCAGATAATCCCAGTAGGCACCGACGGATACCCATCCGTTATCCAGTGGGATTCACATGAGCAAGTGTGAAGCAGAGCGGACGTATATACGTCAATTTGGGTGGCACCGCAGGAGATGATAATGGCTCTTGTCCCGATATTACCGGGACAGGAGCCTTTTTTATCAGCAGATTTTTGCATGCGGGTACATGGGCGGTCCGCAGGGTTCACAGCGTATTTTGCAGCCCGGCCGATTCGGCGGGCAGAAGAGGAGGCATATTATGAAAAAGGGAATGAGAAAATTTACAGCAGCGATGACAGCCGGTCTGCTTGCCATTTCGCTGGCGGCATGCGGCAGCAGCTCCAGCAGTGCGGGCAGTGCTTCATCGGCTGATACGGAAGCCGCGACGCAGGCAGAGGGCGCGGGCAGCGCATCCGGCAAGACTTATAAGGTCGGCATCGTACAGTATGTCGATGACGCGTCCCTCAACCAGATCGTGGAGAATATCGAGAGCGAACTCGATGCCAAGGGCGAGGAACTCGGCGTAACCTTCGATTATGACGACTATTATTACAACGGTCAGGCTGACGGCACCGTTCTGCAGCAGATCGCATCCGAACTGATTACCGATAAAGTCGATATTATCATCCCGATTGCGACGCCGACCGCGCAGATCATGCAGTCTGCGACCAAGGACAAGGACATCCCGATCGTATTTTCCGCTGTATCCGATCCGGTCGGTGCCGGCCTTGTGGACAGCATGGACAAGCCAGGTGCCAATATCACGGGTACATCCGATATGCTGAATACGGAAGCGGTGATGAATCTCATTTTTGCCCAGGATCCGGATGCGGATTATATCGGACTTCTCTATTCCAACAGCGAGGATTCCTCCAAGCAGCCGATTGAGGATGCCAAGGCATATCTCGACGAGAAGGGCATCAAATATATCGAGAAGACAGGTACAGATACAGCCGGCGTAACCGATGCAGCCAATGCCCTGATTGCAGAGGGCGTAGACGCCGTATTTACACCGACCGACAACACGGTTATGACAGCTGAGCTGGCCATTTACAAATCCTTTATGAACGCCGGCATTCCGCAGTACTGCGGCGCGGATTCCTTTGCCCTCAACGGTGCTTTCTGCGGCTACGGTGTTGACTACGCTAATCTTGGCACGGCTACAGCCGATATGGCCGTTGACGTGCTCGTAAACGGAGCGGATCCGGCAGAAACAGCTGTTCAGACGTTCGACAACGGCCTCGCAGAGGTGAACACAGATGTCTGCGAAGCACTGGGCCTTGAGCAGTCCGATATCGAGGAGACTTTCAAGCCGTACTGCACAGCCGTTGAATTTACCGCGACACAGAAGGAATTCAGCGAATAATCCGCGGGCGGACCGGTCTGACAGGAAAATATGATTTCAGGAGGAGCTGGCTTTGTTATTAATCATTCAGACTGCACTTGAACTGGGAATGATCTATTCCCTCGTAGCTTTGTCGCTGTTTATCAGCTACAGCATACTGAACATCTGCGATCTCTCGACCGACGGATGCTATACACTTGGCTGTGCTGTCGGCTCGGTGGTCGCGATTTCCGGCCATCCGCTGCTGGCACTGCCGGCGGCCATGGGTGCCGGTGTCTGCTCCGGTTTTGTTGTGGCGATTCTGCAGACATATTTCGGTGTGGAGAGTATTCTGGCCGGAATCATCGTCAATACCGGACTTTATACGATCAATCTGGCCGTCATGGGATTTTCATCCAATATTTCCCTTTTCGGTTCGGATACCATTTATGATCTTTTCAAGAAAATAGCGCCGGACAGTGCTTTCTGGAACGAATGGAGCACACTGATTCTGCTGGCTCTGCTTTTACTGGCCGTATGCCTTCTGATTTACTGGTTCCTCGGAACGCGGCTCGGCCTTTCGATCCGCGCGACCGGCGACAGCCCGGCCATGGTCCGTGCGTCCTCGATCAATCCGTCCTTTACGGTGATCGTCGGCCTGTGCATTTCCAATGCGCTGACCGGCCTGGCAGGCTGCCTGATCGGACAGTTCAACGGCAGCAGCGATATCAACCTCGGCACCGGCATGGTTACCGTCGCACTGGCATCCCTGATAATCGGCGAAATGTTTTTCCACAAGGGAAAGATGCCGATGCGGATACTCGGCGTTGTTGTCGGCTCGATTGTCTATCGTCTTGTTATGTCCCTGGCACTGCGTCTTAACGTACCGACAGAGGCATTCAAGCTTGTATCGGCTGTCATTGTTGCGATTGCCCTGATGCTGCCGCAGATCCGCAGTATGGCGGCGCTGCACAGGCAGAAGAGGCGTCAGATGTCCATGACATGGACGAAAGAAGACAAGGGAGGTGACCGGAATGCTTGAACTGCACGGGATCACGAAAACCTTTAACCCGGGTACGGTCAATGAGAAGAGGGCACTGAACGGTGTCGAGCTGCTGATGAACGATGGCGACTTCGCCACGATTATCGGCTCAAACGGTGCCGGCAAGTCGACCATGTTCAACTGTATCGCCGGTTCCTTCTATCCGGATACTGGATGCGTGCTGATGGACGGCATGGATATCACCTTCGTGCCGGAACACCGCCGCGCCGTCTATATCGGGCGCCTTTTTCAGGACCCTCTTATGGGAACGGCACCGCATATGACGATCGAGGAAAATCTGGCGATTGCCTATCTGCGGGCTTCCCGGCATGAACATGCCATTTTCAGCCGCATCAGCAAAAAGGAAAAACAGCAGTTCCGTGAGTGGCTTTCTATGCTGAATATGGGACTGGAAGACCGCATGAGCAGTCCTGTAGGTCTCCTGTCCGGCGGCCAGCGGCAGGCGCTGACACTGCTTATGGCTACGGTTGTGACACCGAAGGTGCTGCTGCTCGATGAGCACACCGCGGCACTGGACCCGACAACGGCGGCCAAGGTGCTGGAACTGACACGTCAGATCGTGGCGGAGCGGAAGATCACCTGCCTGATGGTCACGCACAACATGCACCAGGCACTGGAAATGGGCAACCGCACGCTGATGATGGACGACGGCAGGATTGTCTATGATATCGCCGGAAAAGAGCGGGAAGGCATGACGGTGGAAGATCTGCTGGAGAAATTCGCCGGCAGGACAGGAGAGGATTTCGATAACGACCGCATCCTGCTTTCCACCGAACAGAATAAATAAAAAATCCGGCATCAGCCGGGTTTGCGGATAATAAAAAGGCGGCGCAGCCTGCAGAGTTTCTGCAGATTGCGCCGCCTTTGCTGTTCGTTTATGCTTTGTTTTCCTTGCTGCTGTCATTCAGATTGCGGAAAGCCGTGGTCAGCATCAGCTTCAGGCGGTTGACCTGGTTGACCTCACTGGCACCCGGGTCATAATCGATGGCAACGATATTGGCCTGCGGATACTGGTGACGGATTTCCTTGATAACGCCCTTGCCGACAACGTGGTTCGGCAGGCAGCCGAACGGCTGAATGCAGACGACATTCGGCGCACCGCTGTGGATCAGTTCAACGATCTCGCCGGTCAGGAACCATCCCTCACCGGTCTGGTTGCCCATGGAGACGATCGGCTTAGCGTATTCGGCGAGCTTCTGAATACGGATCGGCTCTTCAAAATGACGGCTGGCACGCAGCTCTTCGCGGGCGGTCTTGCGGATCCGCTCCAGGAAGGCGATCAGGAAGTTGCAGCTGACCTGCGACATCTTTGATTTGCCGAGCTTGTCGTGCTTGAAATTCGTATTGTAGAAGCAGTACTGGAAGAAATCAATCAGATCCGGTACAACTGCTTCCGCGCCTTCCGCCTCGATCTTATCGACCAGATAATTGTTGGCGGACGGTGAGAACTTGACCATGATCTCGCCGACAATGCCGACACGCGGCTTGCGCACCGTGTCATCTACCGGCAGATTGTCGAAATCCCGGATGATACCGCGGATATTGTCGTTGAAACTGTTCTTGTTTCTGCCCATGATCGAGTCGATGCAGGTCTGTTCCCACTTCTTGTGCAGGGCGTTTGCACTGCCTGGTACCTTCTCGTACGGACGCATGCGGTAGAGAACACGCATGATGACGTCGCCGTAGACAAGTGCCTGGATGGCGTCGCGGATTTCCGGAATGGTGTAGGACCAGCCCGGGTTCTTCTCGATGCCCTGTACACTCAGCGAGATGACCGGTACCTGCGGCATGCCCGCATTGCTGAGGGCACGGCGGATAAAGCCGACGTAGTTCGTAGCACGGCATCCGCCGCCGGTCTGTGTCATCGCGATCGCCGTGTGATTCACATCGTATTTGCCGGAAAGCAGTGCCGACATGACCTGTCCGACGACGCAGATGGACGGATAGCAGGCGTCGTTGTTGACATACTTGAGACCTACGTTGATCGTGTCTCTTGTTGAATCCGGCAGCAGAGCGGCATTGATGCCGTGCTTGCGCAGCGCCGGAATCAGGATGTTGAAATGAATCGGGGACATGTTCGGGCAAAGCACCGTGTAATGTTCCTTCCACATCTCTTTCGTGAAAATCTGCCGCTTCATCGCCGCACTGTTGTAGTGCCCGTGAATCTCGTGCTGGTCACGCAGACGCATCGCCGCAATCAGCGAGCGGATACGGATGCGGACAGAGCCGAGGTTGCTGACCTCATCGATCTTCAGGCAGGTGTAGAGACGGCCTGAACCGTTGAGAATATCGCGCACCTGATCGGTTGTCACGGCATCGAGGCCGCAGCCGAACGAATTCAGTTGCACAAGCTCAAGATTTTCATGCTGCTTGACATATTCAGCCGCACAGTAGAGTCTTGAATGATACATCCACTGGTCGGAAACGATCAGCGGCCGGTCCGGATTGGCAAGGTGTGAAACAGAATCCTCTGTCAATACGGCAAGGCCGTAGGAGGTGATCAGTTCCGGAATGCCGTGGTTGATTTCCTTATCAAGATGATAAGGACGGCCGGCCAGAACGATGCCCTTCATGTGGTGATCGTTGATATATTTCAGTGTCTCCTCGCCCTTTCTCTGCACATCCCTGTGCACTCTGGCGAGCTCATCCCACGCATTGTGCGCCGCCTTGCGCACTTCTGACGCCGGGATGTCAAAGCGTTCGCAGAATTCCTGCTCGAGCCGCTTCGTGATCGTCTTCTCGCTCTCAAAAGAGAGGAAAGGATTCATGAAGGTGATCGACGGATCCCGCAGATCTTCGACATTATTCTTGATGTTCTCCGCGTAGGAGGTGACGATCGGACAGTTGTAGTGGTTGGTTGCTCCCTTGGTCTCCACACGCTCATACGGCACGCAAGGATAGAAAATGAACTTGATGCCGTGTTTGATCAGCCATTCGATGTGGCCGTGCGTGAGCTTGGCCGGATAGCAGACCGACTCACTCGGGATCGACTCAATACCCAGGTTGTAGATGTCGTGTGTGGACTGCGGCGACAGCACGACACGGAATCCCAGGTCCGTGAAAAATGTATGCCAGAACGGATAGTTCTCATACATGTTCAGGGCACGCGGAATGCCGACAGTGCCTCTCTTTGCCTGCTTCTCCTCCAGCGATTTGTAGGAGAAGATGCGGTTGTACTTGTACTCGAACATGTTCGGCACATCGCTCTTCTTCTTCTCCTTGCCGAGACCGACTTCGCAGCGGTTGCCGGAAATGAAGCGGCGGTTGCCGGAGAAGATGTTGACGGTCAGGCGGCAGTGGTTGGTGCAGCCATTGCAGCGTGCCATCTTCGTCGTGTATTCGAGACCGATGATGTCATCGAGCGGGAGCATGGTTGTCTGCTGGCCGGTATAGCGGTCGCGGGCTACCAGTGCGGCGCCGAAGGCACCCATGATGCCGGCGATATCCGGACGGACGGCGTTGCAGCCGGAGATCAGCTCAAAGCTGCGCAGCACGGCGTCATTGTAGAAAGTACCGCCCTGTACGACGACATTTTCACCGAGCTCCTTCGGATCGGTGAGCTTGATAACCTTGTAAATCGCGTTCTTGATGACGGAATAGGCAAGACCGGCGGAAATATCGCCGACGCTCGCGCCTTCCTTCTGGGCCTGCTTGACGTTCGAATTCATGAAGACCGTGCAGCGGGAACCGAGGTCAATCGGCTCTTTGGCAAATAATGCGATCTTCGCGAAATCCTGCACCGAGTAGCCCAGCGATTTTGCAAAAGTCTCGATAAAGGAACCGCAGCCGGATGAGCAGGCCTCGTTCAGGAGGACATTGTCGACCGTGTGGTTGCGGATCTTGATGCATTTCATATCCTGTCCGCCGATATCGAGAATGCAGTCGACATTCGGCTCAAAGAAAGATGCCGCATAATAGTGGGCAATGGTCTCCACTTCACCCTCATCCAGCATGAAAGCGGATTTGAGCAGTGCCTCGCCGTAGCCTGTCGAGCAGGAGCGGACGATATGCGCCTTCGGCGGCAAAATTTCTTTGATCTCCTTGACGGATTCAATCGCCGTCTTCAGCGGACTGCCGTTATTGTTGCTGTAGAACGAATAGAGAAGTCTGCCGTCTTCTCCGATAATAGCCAGCTTTGTCGTGGTTGAGCCGGCATCGATACCGAGGAAGCAGTTGCCTTCATAGGTAGCCAGATCTCCCTTCTCCACCTGATGCACGGCATGGCGTTTCTGAAATGCATCGTAATCCGCCTGATCCTTGAAAAGCGGCGCCATACGCGGAGACTCCGCCTTGATCTCAATATCCGAGTTCAGAAGCTTGAGCAGCGCTTCCAGAGAGGTCTTCGTATCCTTGTGGTTCATGGCCGCACCCATGGCTGCGAACAGATGAGAATTATCCGGATCGATAATCTCGTCATCCGTCAGCTTCAGCGTGCGGATAAAGGTCTTCTTCAGTTCCGGCAGGAAATGAAGCGGACCGCCGAGGAAAGCGACATGGCCGCGGATCGGTTTGCCGCAGGCGAGACCGCTGATCGTCTGGTTGACGACAGCCTGGAAAATAGATTCCGCGAGGTCCTCGCGGGCTGCTCCCTCATTGATCAGCGGCTGAATATCCGTTTTGGCAAAAACGCCGCATCGAGCGGCTATCTGATAAGTGTTTTTATAGTTGGCCGCATATTCGTTGAGACCATGTGCATCGGTCTCCAGAAGACTGGCCATCTGATCGATAAAAGAACCGGTGCCGCCTGCGCAGATACCGTTCATACGCTGTTCGACGTTGCCGTTTTCAAAATAAATGATCTTGGCATCTTCACCGCCCAGCTCGATCGCCACATCGGTCTTCGGCTCGAGCACACGCAGTGCCGTCGATACGGCGATTACCTCCTGAACAAACGGAATGTTCAGATATTTGGAGATCGAAAGACCGCCGGAACCCGTGATCATCGGGTAGACCTCCATCTCGCCGAGACTGTCATGCGCCTTGTTCACCAGGTCGAGGAGAGTCTCACGGATGTTGGCGAAGTGCCGTTCGTAGTCGGAAAACAGCACGTTGTTGGCTTCATCTAATATTGCAATTTTTACGGTTGTCGATCCGACGTCGACGCCAAGGTAAAACTGTTTTTCTTCCATAATTATGCGTCCCGTGACACTGGAACGTCCAACCTCCTTATTCTTCTTATTTTAAATCACAATTATTATATGCTTTTGGCGTATTTAAAAGCAACCGCTAACTTCTTAAAAATATATAAAACAGGCAATCTGTAGTCTTATAAACCTTTTGCGAAAAATCCCTGAAATCGCCTGATCACTATTGATAATTCCCAAATTTTATTATAAAATCTTAGTAAACAGGACTCAAAATGGTGAAGAGTGTCAGAATGTGGGAGGTGAGTGCATGGACAGCCCGGAAGTACCTGGTATTGATGGTTTTATCGGTGAATATTCACATTCAATCGATGCAAAAGGCCGTGTTATCATCCCGCAGAAGTTCAGGGATGAGCTGGGTACGACCTGCGTGGTTTCCAAAGGCCTTGACGGCTGTCTGTGGATCCACCCCGTGGAAGAATGGCGTGTATTCCAGTCACGTATCCGCAGTCTGTCGAAGATCGACCGGCAGAGCAGGCAGTTTGTACGTTTCTTCCTGCCGGGTGCAGTTGTCTGTGAGCTCGACAAGCAGGGAAGAATTCTGATTCCTGCGGCACTTCGCCGGTACGGCGGCATCAGCAAGGATATCGTGCTGGCCGGTATGGATACGAGAATCGAACTGTGGAGTGCAGAGCGCTGGGCAGAAGAGACAGAAGTCAATGACAGCAATATGGAGAATATTGCCGAGCATCTGGCTGAACTTGGCGTTGAGATTTAGGAGTGATTTTCATGGAATTCAGGCATGTACCCGTTCTTCTTCAGGAGACAGTGCAGGCTCTTGCCATAAAGGAAAACGGCATCTATGTGGATGGCACCGTCGGCGGTGCCGGCCATTCTTATGAGATTGCCTCCCGCCTTGGCAGCGGCGGCAGACTGATCGGGATCGACCAGGATGCGGCGGCTATAGAAGCGGCGAAGGAGCGCCTTGCACCGTTTGGCAGCAGGGCAGTGGTCGTACGTGGGAATTACGTGGAGATGCCCCGCATTCTGAAGGAACTTCATATAGATAAGGTTGACGGCATACTGCTGGATATAGGCGTTTCCTCCTATCAGCTGGATGAGGCGGAGCGGGGATTTTCCTATAAGCAGGATGCACCGCTGGACATGCGGATGGACCAGCGCGCGGAGCTGACCGCCGCCGATGTTGTCAATGATTACAGCGAGGCGGAGCTGAAGAGGGTGCTTGGCGAATACGGCGAAGAGCGCTATGCCGGCAGCATTGCACGGCGCATTGTCCGCGAACGCGCCGATCACCGCATCGATTCCACCCAGGAACTTGCAGAGATCGTGAAGCGTTCCGTACCGGAGAAATACCGGAACGGCCGCCGCCATCCCGCCCGTAAGACTTTTCAGGCGATCCGCATTGAAGTCAATCACGAACTGGATGTCCTGTCTGATTCGCTGGATGCGATGATTGATCTTCTGAATGACCGCGGAAGACTCTGCGTGATCACCTTTCATTCGCTGGAAGACCGCATCGTCAAGAATGCTTTTCATACTGCGGAAAATCCATGTATCTGTCCGCCGGACTTCCCGGTCTGTGTATGCGGCCGCGTACCAAAAGGCAAGGTCATTACACGGAAACCGATCGTCCCGGGAGCAGAGGAGATGGCACGCAATAATCGCTCAACCAGTTCCAAACTCAGAGTGTTTGAGAGAATTTACGGACTCGAAAGTCCGAACAGAATAAGAAAGAGATGAAGCAGAAAGCCGTCAGGCTTTCCTGCTGATAAGAGGATAAACAGATGGCCGGAAACAGAAGGACAAGTAAGCAGAGAAGTGACAGACAGCATGTCCGCCCTGTTGACCATTACGTCGATGAATTCGATTATACCGATGGCAATCTGGCGCTGCAGCCGGAATTGCAGCCGGAAGAACACCGAACTGTTCGCCGGAAGAAGAAGGTTAAGGTCTACAGAAGCTCAACCGTGTATGGTCTGCGCTATTTTATATTTATGTGTACAGCAATTGCCGCGACCGTCCTGTGCAGCTATTTTTATATGAAGACACAGGCACAGGTGTCGCAGAAAGCCTCCGAAGTGGCAGAGCAGCAGGCAGATCTGGCCGATCTGCAGGCAGAAAATAAATCTATGAAAGAAAATCTGACAAGAACAGTTGACCTGGACGAGGTTTATGATTATGCTGTCAATGTACTTGGCATGAGCTACCCTGACAAAGATCAGATCATTTACTACGACAGCAGTAATGACAGTTATATTCATCAGTTTGAGGCCATTCCGGACAATAATTGAATAACAGGTGATTGCAGATGGCAGATAACAGTAAAAAAGGAAACAGAAAATTCAGTTTAAAGGGAACGAACAGGAGAAGATTGTTTCTCGTGTTCGTTTCTGTGCTTATACTGATGACAGTGCTGATCATCAGAATCGTGCAGCTCGATGCGACGTCTTCGACACAGTCGCAGAGGGAGGCACTTGCCCAGATCAGCAAGAACAATACGGAAATCCCGTACAAGCGCGGGTCGATTATGGATCGCAATGGAACGGTGCTGGCGCAGAGTGAGCAGTATTACAGGATCATTCTGGACACATCGGTCATGGCGGACCTGAAAATTGACGATGCGTATACGTATACGGCCGAACTTCTGCATAAATTTTTCGGTTTCGATGAGCAGGATATCCTTGACCAGCTGAATGCCAACCCGGATGCGCAGTACATTCGGCTGGACGGTGAAATCTCTTATGAGGATAAGAAAAAGTGCGATGACTACATTGATTCCCTGAGCCAGGAAGACAGCAGCAGCGCGGAAGGCGATGAGACCGAAACGGCAAAGTCAGAGGAAGAGCTGCAGAAGGATAAAGACGAGGTGAGTCTTTTCAGCCAGAAAGCGATCTGGTTTGAGATGCACTACAAGCGGAATTATCCGTATTCGACTCTTGCCTCGGATGTGATCGGTTTTACATCCGGTGACGGCAGCGGCCTCTGGGGACTTGAGAACTACTATGACAGCGATCTGACCGGCACCGACGGACGGACGTATACGTACGTGAAGGATGATGTGACCAAGGAACAGGTCACGCAGCAGCCGACGGATGGCTATTCGATCGTTTCCACGATTGATGTGAACCTGCAGAGAATCTGCGAGGACAAGCTGAACGAATTTGCCAGTGAGACGGGATCGGATCATATTTCCGCCCTGATCATGGACCCGAATAACGGGGAGATCCTGGCCATGGCGAGTGCGCCGGGCTTTGACCTCAACAACCCGGATGATCTGAGTGAATGCGGTTATACGGATGAACTGCTTGATTCGATGACCGATGAGGAAAAGAGCGAACTGTGCAACGAGGTATGGAAAAATTTCTGCGTCAACGATTCCTATGAACCGGGCTCCACGGCCAAGACGATGACGATGTCCTATGCACTCGATAACGGCTACGTCGATGAGGATGATACCTTTGACTGCTACGGCGGTCTGACCTATACGGACGGTACGCTTGTACGATGCAATGACGTACATGGTACGGTGACGCTTCGGCAGGCGCTGATGTATTCGTGCAATACGGCACTTATGTATATCGGAGAGTCGATCGGTGCTTCCAATTTTGTGCGGATGCAGGACGTGTTCGGGCTGGGACAGCTGACCGGTATAGATCTGCCGGGTGAGCAGAGCTGCGCATCCCTTGTCTACACCGAAGACAGTCTGGGTCCGGTTGAGCTGTGGACGAGCTCCTTCGGACAGGGCTACAATGTCAACATGGTGCAGCTGGCGGCGGCGTTTTCCTCGATCGTAAACGGCGGCAAATATTACAAGCCGCATATCGTCAGCAGCATTCAGGACAGCAAGGGCAGCACGGTGAAGGTGTTCAACACATCGCTGATGCGCAGCACGATTTCCGAGGAGACCTCGGAATGGATGCGTGAATCGCTCTACGAAGTAGTTGAGTCCGGCACCGGCACACCGGCGCGCGTGGCCGGATACAAGATCGGCGGCAAGACAGGTACGTCAGAGGTCGGCGAGAGAGGAACAGAAGATCGTCTGGTATCCTTTATCGCGGCAGCGCCGATTGACGATCCGCAGATTGTCGTGTATGTTGTCATTGACAAACCGCATACGGTCAGCCAGGACCACAGCTCGTTTGCCTCGGTGCTCGTGAGCCGGATTCTCAAAGAAGCACTTCCGTATCTGCAGATTTTCCCGACAGAGGATGTGACAGAGCAGGAAGCTTATGAGATTGATCTGGAAAAAGAGAATATCGATGCCCTTCGCCTTGATCAGACACTGGATACAATCACCGGCCTGCCGTCGCCGGAGCGCGATACGGAAACGGAATCGGAAAGCAGCGAAGGCACCGATGAAAGCACCGACAGCGCAGACACCGGCGAAAGCGCCGACACCGCAGATACCGGTGAAAGCACAGACAGCGAAGACAGTACAGGGGAAGACAGCAGCGGGGATGCATCGGAGGACGAGAGCACGGATTCCGGCAGCAGTTCCGGTGCGGAAGAAGAATAACAGACAGGAAAGAGAATATGGCAGCAAAAAGAAAACGCATAGCATGGGGCCGGATTCTGCTTTTGATCATAGCAGCCCTTGTGCTCGTGATCATTTTCGGATGCCGGCTGAAAAAAGTTGATATTCAGGGAACGTCGCAGGTGACGGACGAGGAGGTCAGAAATATTCTGCAGTATGACCGGTACGGTCAGAATACGCTGCTTTTCTGCCTGATGAACCGCCATGTCGATACCAGCAGCGATAAGCGAATCGGCAGTATCCGCGTCCGGATGACCGGACTGCAGTCCGCCGCGGTCGTGGTGGATGAGAAAAACCCGGTCGGCTGCATACAATACAGCGGCCTCTATGAGTATTTTGATGAAAACGGTACGATTATCGAGGAAAAGAGTGAGCATACCGGGGAAGTCCCTGTGGTATCCGGCCTCGACGTGAAGGGCATCAAAGCCGGCGAGGTCATGCAGGTTTCCAAAAATCAGAAACTCAGCTTCAGTACGGTGCTGACGGCGGCATCAGAACTCAATATCCGCGGTGTGCAGGCGGATACGATGACGGTCGATGACAATGCACAGGTGTCCATAACGATTGGCGACGTGACAGTCAGCCTGGGCGGCAGCGCCTATATGAGCGAGAAAATCTCTGAGCTGAGCGATCTGCAGGATCAGCTCAGCGGTATGGCCGGCGTTCTGCATCTCGAGAATTATGATCCGTCCAGGGATTCCATTGTATTTACGAAGGAAACAGAAGAGACCGAATCGGAGACGGAGACGGAAACGGAGTCAGAAACCGAAGCAGAGTCGGTATCTGATGAATCGGATCAGCAGAGCGCGGACGAAGAGGACGCGTCATATGAAGGCGAATAGATCCCTCACACGATAAACATTCAGCCGGTCAGCACCTTGATCAGCAGAAGAATGAGCACGCCGATGATGACAGGGCGGGCGATGGCGCTTCCCTTGCTGATGGCAAGGCCGGAGCCGAGGTAGTTGCCGAGAATATTGCAGGCAGCTGTGGCTGCGCCCAGCATGAACAGCACCTGCCCGTTCAGAATAAAAACGACAAGCGCCGTGATATTTGTCGTCAGGTTGATGACCTTCGCCTGCGCGTTGGCCGTCGGCACATTCATGTGCGCAAACACGGTGAAAGCGATGATAAGGAACGTACCTGTTCCCGGTCCGTAGAAACCGTCATAAATACCGATCAGAAAAGCGGAAGCGACAGCCGTGACAATAGTGCGGGTGTCAGCGGCCGCTTCTTTTTTGCCCTTGTCGCTGAACATGTTCTTATTCAGGACGAAGAAAGCCGAAACCGGCAGTATGACGAAGAGAACATAGCGAAGCGTCTGTTCATCTACGGAAAGCGACAGGTGGGAACCGATGGCTGACCCGGCAATGGCGGCTGCGACAGACGGCAGGGCGACTTTGAAAAGCACCATGCCGCTTTTAAGAAAACGCAGCGTGGCAACCAGAGTGCCGCACGAGGAAGACAGCTTGTTGGTGCCGATCGCGTAGTGGGGCGGCAGGCCGACCAGAAGATACGCGGGCAGCGAAATCAGGCCGCCGCCGCCGGCGATGGCGTCAACAAAACCCGCCAGAAAAAGGAACGGGCAGACGATCAGAAACATCTCAGGGGTTAATTGCATGATAAAGCCTCTCTCTTTAACAATCAGAACATCCGGATTTTGCCGGTGCATTCATAACCATAGCAGATAAAAGAACAAATGAAAAGTATGATTTTTTATAAATGCCCGTCGGGCCTCTTATGATGACAGAAAGCGGAAATTATGTTATAATTCGTATAGTTTTTAAAAACATAACGGTCGGAAGGAGGATGCGATATGAGTGACCAGAAGCATGATCAGGTACCGGTTCATGCAGCCGTGAAGGTGATGCTGGCCAGCGAGGATATTTTCTTCGGTCCCGGAGTTTATCAGATCATGAAGGAGATTGACGCGTCCGGAAGTGTGAGCGAAGCCTGCCGGATAACCGGCATATCTTACAGCAAAGCCTGGAAAATTCTCAAGAAGTGTGAGCGAAGGCTGGGCTGCAAGGTTGTGATACGGCAGGCCGGCGGCGCAGGCGGCGGCCGGGCATCTCTGACAGAAGAAGGCAGAGAGCTGATCCGCCTGTATGAAATTTTTGACCGCAAGGTCCATGAAGACGCAGCGGCATTATATCAGAAGATTTTTATTGAAAAAAATCTTGACTGAAAGGGGTATTCTTGTATGAAAAAAGGGTTTTGGAGAAAGGCAGCAGCAGCCGGAATTGCTGCTGCAATGATGGCAGGACTGGCGGCATGCGGCAGTTCTTCTTCTTCTTCTGCTTCGACGGCAGAGACTGTGAGCAGCGAAGCAGAGACAGAGACGGCGGCAGCCGGTGAAGGCAGCACGCAGGTGCAGGTTTTCATTGCGGCTTCTCTCAATGATGCGATGACCGAGATCGCGGACAGCTATATGGAAGCGCATCCGGATGTGGACATCGTTTTGAATGCGGATTCTTCCGGCAAACTGATGACGCAGATTCAGGAAGGCGCGGCTGCGGATATTTTCTTCTCGGCAGCGGAGAAACAGATGGATACGCTCGAGCAGGACGGCCTGCTGGTCGATGGCACGAGAGCCGATGTTGTCAGCAACACGCTTTGCGTCATCACCTATAAGGACAGCGGCACAGCGGTAACCGGTCTTGAAAATCTCGGCGATGCTTCTTCACTTGCCATTGCGGATGGTTCTGTACCGGTCGGTAAATATACAAGACAGGCGCTGGTCAATATCGGTGTGCTTGATCCGATCGATGATGTTTCTACCTATACGACGCAGCAGCTCTCCGATGCACTCGGCGGTGTGGAGATCTCCGAACAGGGCAACGTGTCCAAGGTTCTCACAGCGGTTGAAGAGCAGTCCTGTGAGGTCGGCACGGTTTATTATTCCGATACCTACGGCCACGATGACATTGAGATCATTCAGCAGGTAGACCCGTCTGTATCCGGCGATATCACCTATCCGATTGCCCAGATTGTCAATCAGGACGCAGATGATACGGAGACAGCGGCAGCAGCTGATTTCCTTTCCTATATTCAGTCTGATGAGGCGCTGCAGGTACTGGAAAACTATCAGTTTATCGTGAAGTAATATCATGTCATTTGCCGAATTTCTGTCCGGTCTGGACTGGAGTCCGCTCTGGATTTCACTGAAAACAGGTATTGTGGCCACGGTGATTTCCTTTTTCCTGGGCATCTGGCTGGCTCGCCTGAGCATGACGGCCGGACGGGTCGGTAAGGCCGTGCTGGACGGCCTGCTGACACTGCCGATGGTGCTGCCGCCGACGGCCATGGGCTTTTTCCTCCTGCTTCTGTTCAGCAGGCGGCGGCCCGTCGGTATATTCCTCGAACAGTACCTGGGAATCCGGGTTGTGCAGACGTGGCTCGGCTGTATCATTGCGGCCACGGTGATTGCCTTCCCGCTGATGTACAGAAATGCACGGGCGGCCTTTGAACAGGTTGATATCAACATGATTTATGCCGCGCAGACACTGGGCATGCCGGAAGGCAGGATATTCCGCCGCGTCATACTGCCGGCGGCCAAACCGGGCATCGCCTCCGGGACGATCCTCGCGTTTTCCCGGGCACTGGGCGAGTACGGCGCCACTTCCATGCTGGCCGGCAACATCCCGGGCAAGACGGGGACGATTTCCCAGCGCATCGCCATGGTCATTCAGGACGGCGATTATCAGGCGGCCGGGTTCTGGACGCTGCTGGTGGTAATCGTGGCATTCGTGCTGATTTTTGCACTGAATATTATTTCCAGCCGGCATCAGAGAAAAAACGGAACGGTCCGCTGGAAACGGTAAAAAGCTGAGGAGTCCGGAAGGGCTCCTCATTTTAAATCATTATTTTAGAAACGAAAGGCTGTGCAGTATGTCGATTCAGATCAGTATCAGAATGGATTTGAAGGAATTCCTGCTGGATGTGGACTTTTCATCGGATGCCGACCGGATCGGCATTCTGGGTGCGTCCGGCTCCGGCAAGAGCCTGACGCTCAAATCCATCGCGGGTGTCATGCGGCCGGGCAGCGGGCGCATCGTGTTAAACGGGCGCACACTGTTTGACACGACGGGCAGAAAGAAGATCGATCTGCCGCCGCAGAAACGGAGAACAGGGTATCTGTTTCAGAATTATGCCCTTTTCCCGTCGATGACGGTGAGGGAAAATATTGCCTGCGGGCTTGCCAACCGCGGCGATTGCCAGAAGAAGACAGGAGCCGACAGGAAAGCGATGCAGGCGGAACTGGTGGATGGCATGATCCGCCGTTTCCGCCTCGGCGGCCTCGAAAAACGGTATCCTTCGGAGCTTTCCGGCGGTCAGCAGCAGCGGACCGCACTGGCCCGGATTCTGATCGGCGAACCGGATGCCATTCTGCTCGATGAGCCCTTTTCGGCACTCGATCAGTTTCTGCGGGAACGTCTGCAGGAGGAACTGATGGAGATGCTGGCGGATTACGAGGGCGTACTGATTCTTGTGTCGCATTCACGGGATGAAATTTATCGCTTCAGCAAGGAGATCCTGGTCCTGGACGGCGGGCGATGCGTCAATGCGGGACCGACCAGGCAGGTATTTGCCGATCCCGGCAATGAGGCCACGGCGCGGCTTACCGGGTGCCGGAATTTTTCCCGTGCGGTGCGGCTGGATGAGCATACAGTCCGTGCGCTCGACTGGGGCGCAGCGCTGCACCTGCAGCGTGCGATACCGGAAGATGTGCGCAGCATCGGCTTTCGGGATACTGATTTTGTACCGGTTTACGGGG
>OMWM01000006.1 GCA_900314775.1 uncultured Eubacteriales bacterium
TACCGAACAGGCCGATAGCGGAGCCAGAAAACTAACAATGGAGGGGCTTAACGGGCATTTCTGCCACGGATTTTACCCACAGGTACGCCCGAAGAGCCACATTTTTTCGCAAAAAGCACAGGGGACAGCGGAAAACGCCGTCTGCGCGGGGCTTTGCAGGATGTTTCCGGACTTTGAATGCGGGGCCGCTATTGCCAGCTGCAGGGGAAATGACTATAATTATATAGGTTTATTCAGAATTGAGAAAGGGAGGATTATAAACCATGAAAAGACTTGGCCAGACCTTATTAACCATTGTCATTACCTGCGCCGTCATACTCGGATGCGGATGGATGATGCGGAGCAAAATTGTCGATTTCTTTAAGACTACCGAGGTCTCGGAAACCACAATAGAAACCATTAAGGAGAAACTGAAAGAGACAGCTGAACTGAATACCGCCGAATATGTATGTACCGACATGCTGACAAAATCCGATGTCAAAGAGTTTCACAACTGGACAATTCCTTTCACGGAAAATGAATTTGCAATTTCCTATGATGGCACCATCAAAGCGGGCATCAAGGATCTCACGCAGGCAGATGTCGAACAATCCGGTTCAAAAATCATTATTACACTGCCGGAGGTGGAAATTACGGGTATTGAGCTGGGCAATTATAAAAAATATGATGAAAAGAATAATATTTTCAATCCGATTGATACCGATGAAATTAATGATGCCCAGGAAGACCTGAAAGAGAAAATGATTCAGAATGCCAAGGACAAGGGTATTCTGGATATGGCAAAGGACAATGCCGAAAAGACGCTGACTTCTTTATTGGGCGGTCTGGATGACAGCTACACAATAGAGGTGCAGTGGAAAGATTGATTGAATACGGGATATAACGGAAAGCCGCCTGGATGGGCGGCTTTTCTGCTATATGCGGGGATGCGCCGGCGAGTAAATCGCGGCGTCTGCCGTGCCATGCCGGCGGATAGATCGCGGCGGCTGCCGTGCCATGCCGGCGGATAGATCGCGGCGGCTGCCGAGTCATGCCGGCCGGCAGACGGAGGCGAAAAGCCGGGTCCGCTGTTATTCGCGGATGTCCGTGACGGTTCCTTCGGCGCGTACGCTGCCGCCTTCGATGATCTCAAACGGTGCGCCGGCGGCCATCGGGAGCGGCCGGTCCAGCCTGATCTCCATGTCGGCGGTCAGACCGACCATCACGTAGACCTCGCCGTCCGGAAAGCCGATGGTTCCGGGGGCCGCGAGACCGCGGAAGCGGAACATGGCCCGCTCGTCCGGGAAAAATTTCTTCTCGCAGGTGACTCTGGCGATGAAATGCGTGTGCGGTTCATATTCTGCCGGGTCCGGTGCCGTCTGCTGCTCCGGCTCCTGTGCAGCGGTGTCGGCCGCCTCTTCCTGCTTTGCATTCTTTCCGCCGAATAATTTTCCGAAAAATCCCATTCTGATCAGCTCCTGTCCTGTGATGCGGCGGCCGGCGGCAAAATATGTCTGCCGGCTGCCATTTTCCTTTATCATAGCAGTTTCCGACCGTAAATGAAAGGCAGAACGGCAGATTGCGCTGCGGCGCCGGCGGACCGCGGCCGGCCTTTTCGGCAGATTTGTCGAAATATTATACTTGAAAATCGAACATAAGTTCGATACAATAGAGGCACAGGAGGCAGTCAGAATATGGGCAGATTGATTTTTCATGTGGATGTGAATTCGGCTTTTCTGTCGTGGGAGGCGGCCTACCGCCTGCATCATATGGGCGGACAGCTGGATCTGCGCAGCATTCCTTCCGCTGTTTCCGGCGATATGGCGGCCCGGCACGGCATTATACTGGCGAAGTCTGTGCCGGCGAAGAAGTACGGCGTGAAGACCGGTGAGACAATCGGCGAGGCCAGGCGCAAGTGTCCTTCCCTCTATATGGTGCCGCCGAATTACGGGCTTTATCAGCGCTGCTCGGCGGCGTTTGTGACGGTGCTGCGCACGTATTCGCCGGCGGTGGAGCAGTACAGTATAGATGAATGTTTTGTGGATATGAGCGGAATCGAGGCGGCGGAGAGGGATCCTGTCCGCGCGGCAGATGAACTGCGTGAACGGATCCGCCGGGAACTGGGATTTACTGTCAATGTCGGTATCTCCGATAACAAGCTGCTGGCGAAGATGGCTTCGGATTTCCGGAAGCCGGACCGGACGCATACGCTGTTCCGGCGGGAAGTGCCGGAGAAGATGTGGCCGCTGCCGGTTTCGGACCTGTTCTATGTGGGCCATGCCACGGCGCGGAAGCTGGCAGGGCTCGGTATCTGTACGATCGGCGATCTGGCGCATGCGGACCCGGATCTGCTGCGGGCGCAGATGGGGAAGCAGGGCGAGCTGATTCACGCTTTTGCCAATGGCGCCGATGTGTCTCCGGTGGAGACGGAAGCGCCGCCTCAGAAGGGGTACGGCAATTCGACGACGATTGCCTTTGACGTGGCTGATGCGTCCACGGCGAAGCTTGTGCTGCTGGCGCTCTGCGAGACGGTCGGGGCCCGGCTGCGCCGTCACCGGATGGCGGCCCGGCGTATATCAGTCGGCATCCGCAGCTTTGACCTGAGCTATGCCGGCCATCAGATGCAGATGCCGAATGCCACGAATATTACCAATGAACTGCATCGCTATGCCTGTCAGCTGTTTGATGAGCTGTGGGACGGCAGGCCGATCCGGCATCTGAGCGTCAGCACCGGCCGGCTGGTGACGGCGCAGCAGAGCCGTCAGATGGAACTTTTTGATCATACGGATTACCGGAAGCTGGCGCTTTCGGATGAGGCGGCGGACCGGATCCGGGCGCGGTACGGGATCGATGCGCTCAGGCGGGCGTCCTTTATCGGCAGCCGGATCGATCACATGGAAGGCGGCATCTCGCGGGAGAAGCGGGATGTGGATTATACGAAGCAGAAGATCGACTGAGACGCGGAAGGGAGGAAAGGTCTGCGGGGAAAGCAGCTTCGCAGGCGGAAAGGTCTGCGGGAAGGCAGCTCCGCGGGAGTGCGGCCCCTGCGGGCAGAGAGCGCTGCGCGGGAATCGGACTCGCGGAAGCGGATCGGCGAACAGAAGAGAACAGGAGTCTGTGAACGGAAGATGAAGTGAATCGGGAGGCGAATATACCATGATGGGAATAGGAGTCAATGCACAGCATCCGGATGAAGGAGAATTTCACGGGAAGCTGGAAGATGCGGCCTGTGCAAGCTGGTGTACGAGCGGGGGACGCCTCACGCCCCTGATGATCAAGGTGTGCGGATCTGACGGGGAGATCCGGCGGATTGACAATATCCATGTCATTACGGCGGAGAAGAAGTATTACTGCGGCATTCCGGCCTGGGAGTACGAGTGCAGCGCCGCGCCGGACGGGCGCGAACTGCGTTTCCGGCTGTATTATTATCCGGAGACCTGTATGTGGAAGATAGAGTACAGAACAGACTGAACGCGGCGGGGATATGCGGCGGCCTGCATATGGCCGGCCGGTATGCGGCAGAGATCAATCTGCGGCAGAGACCGGAATGCGGCGGCCGGGCCGGGGCTGTGCATACGGCGGAAAGTGCCTGCAGAAGCAGGTTCTGTGTACTTCATGCAGTAAGGTGAGTTGACAAAAGGCGTGCTGATTGTATAATAAACAGTAACAGCGCCTGTAACAAGGCGCATTTGCATGGAGAAAAACAGAATATGAATTATGTAGTAGTGGATTTTGAATGGAATCAGAATCCGTACAGGAAGGTTCCGGCCAACCGCAGGATGCCGTTTGAGATCATTGAGATCGGCGCTGTCATGCTGGATGAGAATCTGAAGGAGATAGACCGCTTCAGCCAGACGGTCAGACCGAAACTGTACAAGAAGCTGCATTACAAGACGAAGGAGATTACCGGCATCACGCAGCGCGAGCTGGACCGCAGCGATCCGTTTAAGTTCGTGGCGGTGGATTTCATGCTGTGGTGCGGAGACGATTACACGTTCTGCACCTGGGGCGATACGGATCTGATCGAGCTGCAGAGGAATCTGAAGTATTACGGACTGCTTGATCTGCTGCCGGGACCGATCCGGTATTATAATCTCCAGAAGATGTTCCGGTATATGTATATGCCGGGGACAGAGGCAGCTTCTCTTGAGACCGCAACGGATTTCTTCCATATCAGCAAGGACAAGAAGTTCCACCGTGCGGTGAATGATGCCGCCTATACGGCTGAGATTTTCAAGCACTATGACCTGGAGAAGGCTGACAGGCTGTATTCGGTGGATTATTATCAGAATCCGAAGACCAGAGACGAGGAGATTTATCTGGTTTATGATGATTGTTCCGAGTTCGTTTCCCGTGAGTTCAATACGCGGGAGGAACTGATGGCGGACAAGGAAGTGCGGTCAACGCGGTGTTTCCTGTGCGGACGGGCGGCCCGGAAGAAGCTGTACTGGTTTACCGGGCGGACGAAGGCGCACTATTGTCTGGCCTATTGCCCTGAACATGGTTATATAAGCGGCAATATCAAGATCAAGAAGACGGATGACGATAAGAAGTGCTACGCAGTCAAGACTCTCAGACTGGTAGATGAGGCAGGTGCGGAACATATACGCACCATGAAGAAAGATATAATTGATAAGCGATGGGATCGCCGCCATCGCGGGACAAGCCGCCGGCAGGCCGGCACAGAGAGTCCACAGAAGAAAAAGGAATAATTCAGATTATTCACATGAACAAAAGAGCATTTCCGGCAGGAGTTACTGCATCAGTTGGAAATGCTCTTTTGTTATCCGGATTTCTTTCTGTGTCATAGACTGACAGAATAGGGGTATTTCATATAATTATGGCTTTTATGCGACATAATATATTATAATTAAAATGCAGGAAAACTGTTTAAGATACTAGGAAAGTCGGCGTTCTTAGTATATAATTAGTTAATTAATACCATTTGGGATAAGGAAATCATATGAACAGGGGGCATCAGTATGAATGGTGCAGATGTTATGGTAAAGTGCCTCGAAGCAGAGGGAGTTACCACGGTATTCGGATATCCGGGCGTGGCGATCTGTCCTTTTTTCGATAGCCTTTACAGGTCCGATATCCGGACCATTCTGGTCAGAGCAGAGCAGAACGGCGGCCATATGGCGAGCGGCTATGCCAGAGTGACGAGAAAACCGGCTGTCTGTGTTGCGACTTCAGGACCTGGGGCCACCAATCTGATCACGGCTCTGGGCACAGCCTATGCGGACAGCATTCCGATTATTGCTATCACGGGACAGGTGTCCAGTGATCTGATGGGGAAGGATGTATTCCAGGAGGCCGATATTACCGGCGCTGCGGAGCCTTTCCTCAAGTACAGCTATAACGTACACGATCCGAAGGAATTCCCGAGGATTTTTCATGAAGCATTTCATATTGCCTCAACGGGCAGGCAGGGACCGGTGCTCATCGACGTACCGGTGGATGTGCAGTCCCGCGAGGCGCAGTATAAGCCGGCGGGACCGGTGAATATCCGCGGCTACAAGCCGACAGTCAAGGGCAATGAGCTCCAGATCAAGCGTGTGATTGAAGACCTGAAGACGGCGAAGAAGCCGCTGATCTGTGTCGGCGGCGGTTCGATCCTGTCGCATGCGGAAGATGAGGTCCGTAAATTTGTTGACCGGCATAAGATTCCGGTTGTTTCCACGATGATGGGCATCGGCAATATGCCGAATGAGGATCCGTATTATTTCGGTATGCTCGGTACCAACGGCAAGCCGTATGCCAATTACGCGGTCGGTGCCTGCGATCTGCTGATGCTGGTCGGCGCCAGAGTGGCGGACCGTGCGCTCGTGCGTCCGTACCGTCTTGAACGGCGTAATACGACGATCATTCATATTGATGTTGATCCGGCCGAGATCGGCAAGAATCTGGGCACGACGACACCGCTCGTAGGCGATGTGCGGATGATCTTCAGCGAGCTGAACAAGAGAGATTTCGAGAGCGATTATACAGAGTGGTTTGACGCGCTGGACCAGCGCCGCAGAGATTTCAAGGGACCGCATCCTTTCAATCCGGATTACGTTGATCCGTGCCTGTTTGTGAAGACGCTGAGCAGCAAGCTGGACGACGATGCCATATACTGCGCGGATGTCGGCCAGAATCAGCTCTGGTCTGCGGATAATTATGTGATGAAGAAGGGGCGTTTCCTGACGAGCGGCGGATTCGGCACCATGAGCTATTCAATTCCGGCGGCGATCGGCGCGCGGGCGGCACTGCCTGACCGGCAGATTGTGGCAGTCTGCGGCGATGGATCGTTTCAGATGTCGATGATGGAACTGTCGACGATGCGTCAGTGGAATCTGCCGATCAAGTTTGTCATCATGCATAACGGTTATCTCGGCCTTGTCCGCGAATATCAGCATCATAATTACGATGATCGCTACAGCGGAACGCCGCTCGGTGCGTATCCGAAATTTGACAGGCTGGCGCAGGCCTATGATCTGCACTATTACCATTTGACGGATAACGCGAAGATGGATGAGACAATAGATGCGTTTCTGGCGGATGATGACGCGGCCATGATGGTCTGTGAGATCTGTCCGACAGATCTGGTAAAGGAGTGATCAGCTATGAAGGGTATATTTACGGTACTGGTTGAGAACAAGGCCGGTGTGCTCAGTCATATTGCGGGATTATTTGCCAGAAGAGGCTTTAATATCGACAGCCTTGCCGTAGGCGAGACGGAGGATAAGACAACTTCCAGTATGACGATTATTTCCTCTGGCGACGAGCGCATCATGGAGCAGATAGAGAAACAGCTGAACAAGAAGATCGATGTGATCAAGGTCAGGAGATTCCCTGAGAACAAGGTCGTAACCCGCGAGCTGCTGATGATCAAGGTGGCTTATACGAATGCAACCCGTTCCGATATCATGCAGATCTGCAATATCACGGGGGCGCATATCGCGGATCTTGCGCCGAAGACGATGGTAATTGAACTGACTGCCAAGACGTCGAAGGTTGATCGTTTTATCAAGCTGATGCAGCCGTTCGGCATTGTGGAGATGATCAGAACCGGTGCGGTTGCACTGCAGAGGGAGATTGACTGAATTAAGATATGAGACTCAGAAATGTGACAGGTTCAAGGGAAGTCATGGCGGCTGATCCGTATGTCTTTCATGATCCGGATCAGCAGAAGGCGATGAAGGGACACTGGCACGAACTCTTCGGCAATGACCATCCGATTCATGTGGAGATCGGTATGGGCAAGGGAAAGTTCATCATGACGCTGGCGACGGCGCATCCGGAGATTAATTATATCGGTATCGAGAAGTTTTCGAGCGTTCTGATCCGGGCGCTGGACAAGCGGCATGAATATGAAGGCGATAATATCTATTTTATCCGCATGGATGCCGAGTATATCACGGAGGTGTTCGATGAGAACGAGGTGGACCGCATCTACCTGAATTTCTCGGACCCGTGGCCGAAGGACCGGCATGCGAAGCGCCGGCTGACATCGCCGCTTTACTGGCCGCGCTACGACCGGATTCTGGTGCCGGACGGGCACGTGATCTTCAAGACCGATAACCGCACGCTTTTCGACTATTCGCTCGAACAGGCGAAAGCGGCCGGCTGGAAGACGTCGCAGGTGACTTATGATCTGCATCACAGTCCTTATGCGCAGGGCAATGTGATGACGGAATATGAGGAACGGTTTACCCGCGAGGGCATCGGCATATGCCATATGGATTGTACAAGAGATAAGAAGTAATAAAGAAACTGCAGATGTACGGGTTATACATCTGCAGTTTATATTTATCTGTCGATTTGTCTATCCGGCGTTTCACGTCGCGTCATTCGCTGTCGGACGGATCTTCCTTCTGCTCCGCCTTATCCGGTTTTGGCTCGTCGCACCCGGCAGCATTGCTGTTTTCGGTCTGCTCCGTCTTATCCGGTTTTGGCTCATCGCGCCCGGCAGCATTGCCGCCTTCATCCTGTTCGGTTTCGTCGGCTGCCTTTCTGCGTCTTCGCAGGCGCTGCCACGGCGGGCATTTTTCTTTATCCGGATCTTTGAAATCCGAAGAGGAGTTGTAGTTGAAGTGCCGGAAATCGCCGCTGTCCTTTATTTTCTCCGAGCCCCGGATGAAGATGTTCTCGGACTTTTTCTCTGAATCCGTTTTCAGGTTGGACAGATCGGAGGCCATGCCGCGCTTGTAGAGCCGGTAATCCAGGTAGTTGTTCAGCAGGTAGACGAGAACGGCTGTGATCGGAACGCCGAGGAACATGCCGATTACACCGCCGGCTGCGCCGCCGACGATGATGGCGAAGATGATCCAGATCGGCGGAAGACCGGTGGAATCACCGAGAATCTTCGGGCCGAGAACGCCGCCGTCGAACTGCTGAAGCAGGAAGACAAGCACGAGGAAGATCAGGGCCTGTTTCGGGGAGACGATCAGCAGAATCAGTATGCCGATGATGCCGCCGACAACAGGGCCGAAGTACGGAATCATGTTGGTGACGCCGACAACCAGACTGATCAGTGTGGCATATTCCAGATGGAGAATGCGCATGGCGGCCAGGCAGATCAGGCCGATGATCAGTGAGTCGATGGCTTTGCCGATCAGGAATCGGCTGAAGATATCGCTGCACTGGTGAAGTGTATAGACGATGCTCTCGGCCGGCTTCGGACGAAACAGCGCGTAGCAGAAGCGTTTGATGCCTGTTTTCAGATGTTTCTTGCTGGTGACAAGATAACATGAGATGATGAAGGCGAGGATGATATTGACAACCCACTGTACGATGGATTTGCCGATGTCATACAGCTTCGGCAGCAGTGATGTCATGAAATCCTGGACGCTGCCCAGAACTTTTGGTATGGCATCGCTGATCTGGCTCTCGATGTAGTCGAAATCCACATTCGGGTAGCTCTCCTGCAGGGAGGACAGTCCCTTCATGATCATATCGTAGAGCTGCGGAATCTGCTGCACCAGACGCGTGAGACTGCTGATGATCTTCGGGATGGCGATCACGCAGAAGAGCACAATCAGGCCGACGATAATCACATAGGCCAGAATCAGGGAGACGATCTTCCTGGCTTTTCTGACAGATGACGGCGGTGTCTTCTTGTACAGTTTTCTGCTGAGCAGAAGCAGCAGGTAATCGAGCCGGTTCGCAATCGGATTGACGAAGTAGGCAATCAGAAAAGCGATGATGAAGGGGGAGAGAACCTCCCATACAGCGCTGCCGCTGACGTTGGCCGTCGCTATGGCATGGATAATCTCATAGAGGATCAGGCAGATGACAAAAGTCCTGATCACGTAGACGCTGATGGTGTGGTATGTGTTGTTGGGCATGAAATGGGCACGCTTTTTTACTCGTTCCTTTTCGCCTTTTTCATTTGCTGAAGACATAGCAGATGAAGCCTCCCCTTTAACGTGAATTCCCCTTTTCGCAAAAGGTGTGCTGAATTGTATTCATTATAAAGTGAAATAACCGAATATGCAACGATAAGAATTTGACCGATTGCAATCCGAAGTTTCGGTTTGCCAGATTAAGTTCCATCCTGACTGCGGAAGGGGTGGAAGTTTGAAATGCAAATCACGGGCTGAAAAAAAATAAAAAAAATTTCAAAAAACACTTGCATTATGCGCGGGACTAGTATATAATAACTCTTGTCGCTGAGAAAGTGATGCGCCTTTAGCTCAGCTGGAAGAGCACCTGACTCTTAATCAGGGTGTCCAGGGTTCGAGCCCCTGAAGGCGCACGAGAGACCGCGAAGCAGCAAGTGCTTCGCGGTTTTTTTATTGAAGAAGACGGAGGCGCCGTGTTAATTTCAAGGCAGCTTATATGTATTTTCATAGATATCTGCTATAATATAAGAACGACTTTTAAAATTATCCGTCTGAAAGGTGATGTGAGATGCCAGGATATGTGATTCATATGGCGGAAGCCAGACAGATTATGGATGAATACAGCAGGAGAACGGGCATGGCGATCAGCTATGACCAGGCGCAGCAGTTCATGGTGGGGAATCTCCTGCCGGATACAAGGCTGCGCAGTGAGAAGAAGGACTCGCATTTCTGGAATGACGAGGAACTGGAGGATATCGCCAAGGCACCGGATCTGCGGCTTTTTCTGGACAAGTATGGTGACAGGCTGCATAATCCTGTTTATATGGGATATTATTCGCACCTGTATCTCGACTGGTGCTATGTGGACAGCTACTGGCCGAAGGAGATGCGGTTTTACGGCAGCGACGGGCAGCCGCAGAAGCTGCGGCGCAATGTGCGCTTTGTGAAGATTCTGCGGACCGGAGAAGTGGTGCCTCTTGACCGTTTCTTTACTTCGGAATATTATTACGGCGAGTATTCGAGGCTGAACAGCTATTTTGTACAGCATTATCATCTGACCGTGCCCGATGTGAGTACGGTGAAGAATTTTCAGATGGATGAGGTCAGGCTGGCGGATATGGACAGAATCTGCGGCAATCTGCACAGACTCATAGACCGCAGCGAGTGGGACAGCAAAGAACCACTGCGGGTTTTCGACCAGGAGAGCCTGGAGAACTTTATTCATACGTCAGCCATGCAGTTTACAGACATTTGTCAGAAGGAACTCGGAGGTGAGCATCTGTGAATATTATTTTTGCGGCAGGCGTATCAAAGCTGATATCTGGTTTTATCATAACAGCGGTGGTTGTCGCCGTAATTGTTGCGTGTTTTATTGTATATGCCCATAAGCATGGAGATAAGAAGTGATTTCCGGAGGTTTTATATAAAATGGAGGAAGAGCAGAAGAAAAGTCATAAAGGGGTCATCGTGCTGGTGATTGTTCTCGTGGCACTGGCTGCCCTTTATGTGCTCGGAATTATTTATTTCAATCATCATTTTTATCCGCGGACGACGGTGAACGGCGTCGATGTCTCACTGGATGACGCATCGGCGGCGGCAGATCAGATCGATGCCAGCGCAGAGAGCTATATTCTGACGATTACCGACCGCGATGGCAGAGTGAATTACATCAAGGGTAAGGATATTGATTATTCGGTGGATTCTTTTACCGGCGTGCAGCAGGCGCTGACGCAGCAGCATCCGCTGATCTGGATTTATGATATTTTTCAGGTTCACAGTCAGACCGTGGAGATGACAGCGGACTATGATGAGGCGAAGCTTTCCGATGCGATTGATGCGCTCGACTGCCTGCAGGAGGAGAATATTGTGGCTCCGCAGGATGCCTATATCGGCGAGAAGGACGGAACGTATCAGATTATCGAGGAAGTTGCCGGCAGCCAGCCGGACAAGGACAAGCTGACAGAGGATATCAGGACGGCGATCTCTACGAGAACCGAGCGTCTGGATCTGGATGACAGTGATTACGTATCACCGTCCGTTCTGTCTACGGATGAGACGCTGCAGAAGAAGCTGGATGTTCTCAATACCTATGCGTCCATGACGGTGACGTATGATACGTGGAACGGCACGGCAGAGGTCCTCGACAGTAATACGATCATGTCGTGGCTTACCGTCAATGACGATATGTCCGTGACCATCGATCAGGACAAGGTGAATGCCTACGTGCTGACGCTGGCGCAGAAGTACAATACGTCCGGCAGCACCAGAGATTTCAATACGACCACGGCAGGGACGATTCAGATCGGCGGCGGTGACTACGGATGGATCGTGGATAAAGAGGCGGAGGCAGCGCAGCTGACAGCCGATATTCAGAATGGTGAATCGGTGGAGCGTGCGCCTTGCTATTCGCAGAAGGGATTTACGGATGACGCCGATATCGGCAATACGTATATCGAGCTGGATTACACATCGCAGCATCTCTGGTATTATAATAATGGCACACTCGTGTTTGAGTCGGATTTTGTATCCGGCAACATGTCGCAGAACAACGGGTCTCCGGACGGTGTGTTCAAGATTATCAGCAAGCAGAAGGATGTGACGCTCAAGGGCGAAGGGTATTCGTCTCCGGTTACGTACTTCATGCCGTTTGCCTATAATGTCGGACTGCACGATGCTTCCTGGCGAAGCTCATTCGGCGGTTCCATTTACCAGACGGACGGTTCGCACGGCTGCATCAATCTGCCGTATGACATCGCGGAACAGATTTACAATGTCGTGGATATCGGCGCGCCGGTTATCGGCTATTACGAGACAGAGGTGCAGCTGACCAATGTCAATTCGCAGATGTCGAATGCATATTCTTACAAGGCACAATAATCCGATGACGGATCAATATACGAGGAGGTTTCAAGATGGATGTCATGCAGGATACGTACAAGGCGCAGCTTAAGACGGTGATTGCATCTTTTGATGGCAAGAAAACCGATGATTTCCAGTATGAGCCGGAGAGAGCGCAGGCCAAGGAAATGATGGAGAAGTGGCTGAAAGAGCGCATGCCGGAACTGGACGATAAGAAGCTGAAAGCCTTTAACAGACGTTACTTTGCCAAGAGTATGGCAGAGCTCGTCTATGAAGATACCGTACGTCCGAATATCAATGATTTTCTGACAAGATAAAGGAATTTCGGCCACGAAGGGTTCCGGTGCAGCCGGGACCCTTTTTCGGCCTTTCAGCCGGAAATGAGGTAACACAGATGAGGGAAAATGTTTTTGCGCTGGTGATGGCTGGCGGCATCGGCACGCGGATGGGAGCACAGGTACCCAAACAGTTCCTGATGCTTGACGGGCGGCCGATTCTCGCGTATACGACGGCGCGTTTTGCGGCGGAACCGGTTTTTGACAAGGTGATCGTGCTGATTCCGTCCGACTGGACCGAAGAGGCGGAGAAGATTCTCACGCAGTATCTCCCCGGGGAGCAGCGCGCCCGGATCGCCGTGACGGCGGGCGGCGCATCGCGCAATGATACACTGATGAACGGGATCGCGTATATTGAAGAGCATTTCGGCCTCGATGAAGAGACGGTGATTGTGACGCATGACAGCGTGCGCCCGTTTGTGACGCATCAGATGATTATGGAGAATATCGACTGCGCACGCCGATTCGGTGCCTGCGGAACCGCGGTGCCGGCCTCGTCGCGGGTGATCCGGAGCGGGGACGGGCAGACGGTGGATGACATACCGGACAGACACCTGTTCTATCAGGCGCAGACGCCGCAGTCATTCAGAGCCATGCAGCTGCGGACGTATTATCAGAGCCTGACCGACGCCCAGAAGGATGTGCTGACAGATGCCTGCCGCATCATGGCCATGAAGGGCGTGCAGGTGCGGATTGTCGAGGGAAGCCGGGATAATTTCAAGATCACGTATCCGGCAGATCTGGTGCGCGCGCGGGCGCTGATTAAGGCGCGTAAGGCGGCACCGGCCGAATCCTGAAAAAAGGGCAGAAAAAAAGCAATCCTGCGATTGCTTTTTTCCAGAGAGAGGATTGTTATGTTGTTTTTGCTTTCATTTTTAAGATCTATTGATCTTATGACATTACTATACACGACAGTTCTAAAAATCCAATAGATAAATATTAAGAAAATATAAATTATTTCTAAGATTTTACGAAAAACGTAAATACTTAACACATTCGTAACATTTGGAGGGCTGCATTTGCTGGATCAGGACGAAAAATTTATGAAAGAGGCGCTGAAACAGGCGCGGAAGGCCGAGGCAATCGAGGAGACGCCGATCGGCTGTGTGATCGTGTATCAGGGAAAGATTATCGCGCGCGGCTATAACAAGAGGAACAAGGAGAAGAGTACGCTTTCCCATGCCGAGCTCAACGCGATCCGCAAAGCTGCCAGAGTCATCGGCGACTGGCGGCTCGAGGGCTGTACGATGTACGTGACGCTGGAGCCGTGTCCGATGTGCGCAGGCGCCATCGTCCAGGCGCGGATTGACCGCGTCGTGATCGGCTGTATGAATCCGAAGGCGGGCTGTGCCGGCTCTGTTCTGAATCTGCTTCAGGAAAAACGCTTTAACCATCAGGTAGATGTGCGGTATAATGTACTGCATGACGAGTGTTCACAGCTGCTGAAGGATTTCTTCCGGCAGCTTCGCAGGAAGAAGGCGGAGGAGAAGGCCCGCCGTGCGGAGGCAGAGACAGATGTACAGAGCTGATTATCACACGCATTCCCGTTATTCTTTTGACGGAAGCGAGGAGCTTGAGACGATGTGTCAGGCGGCCGTGGCGGCCGGCCTTGATGAGATTGCGATCACGGATCACATGGATATTTTCACCGGCCTTGAGTACGGTCATATGATCAATTTCGATGAACCGGGCGGCCGTGACTATTACATGGACGTGGAGGGGCTTTACCGGAATCTCGCGCAGATCCGGGAGAAGTACCGCGGCCGGCTCAAGGTGGTGATCGGCACGGAACTCGGGCAGCCGCAGGTGAATCCTGAGCAGGCACGCCTCTTCCTGGCAAAGTACAGGCCTGATTTCGTCATCGGTTCCATTCATAATATGGAAAATGATCTCGATGTGTATTATTATGATTTTACGCAGATTGATGTACCGTCGATGTATGATCATTACCTGGACTGGCTTCTGGAGCTGGCCCGGACCGGCGATTTCGATGTCATGGGGCATCTGACCTATCCGCTGCGCTATTATTACGAGCGGGAGCATCGTACACTCGATCTGCACCCGTATGAGGAGAAATTCCGGGATCTTTTCCGGATTCTGATTCAGAACGGGAGAGGCATCGAACTGAATGTGTCGGGGCTGTACAAGCCGATGAAGGATACGATGCCGACTTTTGAAGTGCTCCGGCTTTACCGTGCATGCGGCGGAGAGATCATCACGATCGGAAGCGATGCGCACAAGGCGCAGTATATCGGTGCTTTTCAGAAGGAAGGGCAGGCGATGCTGCGGGAAGCAGGCTTTCGTGACATCACGGTGTTTGAAGCAAGGAAACCTGAATTTATACGCATGGAATAAGGAGAAGACTATGTTCAAGATCAACGAAAATTATCTGAAACTGCAGGGAAGCTATCTTTTTTCTACGGTTGCGCAGAAGGTTGCCGCCTACAAGGCGGAGAATCCGGGCCGCGAGGTTATTTCCCTCGGCATCGGCGATGTGACGCAGCCGCTGGCACCGGCTATTATCGACAGCCTGCACAAGGCAGTCAGCGAGATGGGCGTCAAAGAGACGTTCCGCGGCTATTCACCGGATCTCGGCTACGAATTTCTGCGCAGCACCATCGCGCAGCATGATTTCAAGGAGCGCGGCGCCGATATCGATATCGATGAGATCTTTATCAGCGACGGTGCCAAGAGCGATTCCGGCAATATTCAGGAGATTTTCGGCACAGACAACAAGGTGGCTGTCTGCGATCCGGTCTATCCTGTCTATGTGGATTCCAATGTCATGGCGGGCCGCACCGGCACGTTTAACAAGGAAAGAGGTATTTTCAACGGTGTGATCTATATGCCGTGCACGCCGGAGAATAATTTTGTACCGGACATCCCGGAAGAGACACCGGACCTGATCTACATCTGCAATCCGAACAACCCGACCGGTACGACGATCAACAAGGAGCAGCTGCAGAAATGGGTGGACTACGCCAATAAGGTTGGCGCAGTCATCATTTACGATGCTGCTTATGAGGCATTTATCACCGAGGACGATGTGCCGCACACCATCTATGAGTGCGAGGGCGCAAAGACCTGTGCGATCGAGCTCAAGAGCTATTCCAAGAAGGCCGGCTTCACGGGCACCCGTCTCGGTTATTCGGTTGTGCCGAAGGATCTGAAGTGCGGCGATGTATCCCTGAACACGCTCTGGGCGCGCCGCCACGGCACGAAGTTCAACGGCGCTCCGTACATCCAGCAGCGCGCGGGTGAGGCGGTCTATACGCCGGAGGCAGAGGCGCAGATCAAGGAGCAGATCGGCTATTATCTGCGCAATGCGAAGACGATTCTGGACGGTCTGCATGCGGCAGGCTACAAGGCTTACGGCGGCATCAGCTCTCCGTATGTATGGCTGCAGACACCGGATCATATGACTTCATGGGATTTCTTCGATCTGCTGCTGACCAGGGCCAATGTAGTCGGCACACCGGGTTCAGGCTTCGGCCCTCACGGTGAAGGCTTCTTCAGACTGACCGCTTTCGGTACCTACGAGAATACGGTCGAGGCAGTGAAGAGAATCGCCTCCCTTTAATAAAGGAGAATGCCATGCTGGAAGAGATTATTGACGCCGTCCGCAGGGGCGGCGGCATCATTCTGAGTGCGCAGAGCCCTGAAAATTACACTTCGGTCAAGGAAGGCAAAGCCAACTATGTGACGCGCTACGACGTAGCTGTGCAGAATTTCCTCAAAGAGGAACTGCTGAAGATCGCGCCGCAGGCGCAGTTTATCGGCGAGGAAGGCGATGCTGATCAGGCAGAGCCGGACCGCCCGGCATTCGTGGTGGACCCGATCGACGGGACGACCAATTTCATCAAGGGATACCGGAAGAGCTGCATCGCCGTGGCGTATACGGAAAACGGCGCGGTGCAGATCGGTGTTGTCTTAAATCCGTTTACCGGAGAGCTCTTTTACGCAAAGGCAGGCAGCGGTGCCTTCCTGAACGGCAGACGCCTTGCGGCTTCGCAGCGCCCGCTCAGCGAAGAACTGGCGGCCTTCGGCACGTCGCCGTACTATCCGGAACTGGTCGATGTTTCCTATGATACCGCGAAATATCTGCAGGGTGCGGCGCTGGATATCCGGCGCAGCGGTTCGGCCGCGCTGGATCTGTGCGATACGGCAGCCGGCCGGATCGGCCTGTATTTCGAGTACAGACTTTCCCCGTGGGATTACGCAGCCGGCTCACTGATTGCGCAGGAAGCCGGGGCGAAGGTCACCCGTATGGACGGCAGCCCGCTCAGCTTTTTCGAGGGCGGCTCGCTCCTGGCAGGCGGCCCGGCGGCCTATGAAGACTTCATGCAGTCGGCATTTGTCCGCAGCGGGAAAACGAAAGCTTGACAGCATCGGCTTTCAAAGGGTATACTATCAATCAGTCATTTATTATATTGTCATAACCTTTCCGTGCAGCCGGGGAGATAGCGGTGCCCTGTACCTGCAATCCGCTAAAGCAGGGGTGATGTTTCGTCTGAGGGTTATGAACTGCAGCGCTGCCCGTATCCGTTGGTGTTGAAGTCCGGGTCTTGCGCAACAGAAACCGGTGAACCGTGTCAGGTCGGGAACGAAGCAGCACTAAGCCGGAGCTTCTGTGTGCCGCGAGGGTGCCTGGGCGGAGCCATCTGCTGCGGTAACGGCTGTGGAACAGGCACGAAGCGAAACGCACGGATTATATAAGATATTATCAAGGTCTGATATCCTTTCTGCAGGATGTCAGGCCTTTTTTTCTGACATGCATTTCATAGTCCGGGCGCATAAACGGTAATGGCGGCCATGAACGGCGGCTATGGTATACATAATTATCCGCACGCCCGCTCATTTCCGCAATGAATTATACCTATTTGCTTTTATGAAGCCGGCATCTGATAATTGAATCAGTAAGAAACAGCAAGGCTGTTCATATGGACAATATATCATTTGCAAAGGAGGCTGCAAAATGCAAAAAGCAAAAGCTTATCTCGACAATAGTACAGTACCATCAAAGAAACCTTTCAAGGGCATTCTCGGCGGAAGAGAAATGGTCAGAGTTGCCTGCATCCAGGCACCGCAGATCGTTTTCAACAAGGAGAAATCCATTGAGACCGCATGCGCCAGAATCCGCGAAGCAGGCGAGCATGGCGCACAGCTCGTTGCCTTTTCCGAGACTTACATTCCTTGCTATGCCGCATATTATGACGGCGGATTTGATAACAGCATGGATGAGTGGATGGAATGGAACATGGGCCTGCAGCAGAATTCCATCGTGATCCCGAGTGAGGACACTGACCGGATCGGCGCTGCCTGCAGAGATGCCGGCGTTTACTGCGTCATCGGTGTCAACGAACTCGATGACGCAGAGGGCGTAAGAACATTTTACAATTCTCAGATTATTTTCGGCGCTGACGGCTCCATCCTCGGCAGACATCGTAAGACAAAACCGACGTATGTTGAGCGTGCATACTGGGGCGAAGGCGACGGCAGCGATCTGAATGTGTACAAGACGCCGATCGGACGAATCGGTTCACTCGTATGCTGGGAGCACCATACCATACTTGTCAGCCGTGCACAGATGCTGATGGGCGAGGAAATTCATGTTGCCAACTGGCCTGGAACATGGAAGGTCGGCCCGAAGACAGCCATGGATCCGAACTTCGATCCGCTGGGAATCGGCTGTGACGGTATTACCGCATGCAAGGAATATGCATTCCAGGCAGGCTGCTTCGTAGTCAGCGTGCACGGACTGCTCAGAGAAGAAGATTTCGAGCCGGAATACAAGAACATGCTCGAGAGCAAGGACCTCAACTACGGCTGGGCACACGGCGGCAGCTGTGTAATCGGACCGCTGGGCGAGTTCATTGCAAAGCCTGTTTTTGACCAGGATACCATCATTTACGCTGATTGCTATGCGAAGGATATCATGGCGGCGAAGGCCTTCTTTGACGGACTCGGTCACTATTCCAGACCGGACATTGCCCGTCTTGAATATAATCCTACTCATTACAAAAACCTTAACATCGTTACCGGACCGCAGACCGGCCTGATTGCACCTGAGTACAGCTATCTGAAAGAGATTTCAGAGAAATACGAGGTTGCTCTGTCAAGACTGGAGAAACTTGCGGAGAAGATTGAAAAGTAAATTACCCGAAGATTTCTATCAGGTGACGGCAAGAGGCTGCCGGACAGTTCCCCTAGTCAGAGAGGAAGGTCCGGCGGCCTTTCTGCCGTCTGCGTAAAAAAAACTCTTCTGCACGCGGTGCAGAAGAGGTTTTGCATTTCTCCGGCGGTGCAGAAGAGGTGTTGTATTTCTTCTGCGGTGCAGGAGAGGTTTTCGTTTTTTCCCTGCACGGCGGCAGGAGAGGCTTTTATTTATGCTTACAGCGCGGATACCGCGAGGATCCGGTTGTTATAGGCTTCCATGGCGGTGTCCTTTTCCCACAGCGTGTGCCCGTCGCCCAGCAGGTCGAGCAGATACTGCGTAAACGGCGGATTCATCACGAGGAGCGGGCCGAGCAGCGAGGTGGCGTAGAAATTATACCGCCGCACGCCGTCGAAGCGGCAGCGGCTGTTCATGCCTTCCCCTTTGAGCAGCCGGATAAACTGCTCGCTGTCGCCGCCGTATTCGCGGATAAAGGTGCTGCGGTTGGCCACGATCTTCATGTCCTCAAATTCGCCCAGGAACCAGGAATTGTGGCGCTCGTCCATATTTCCCTTCGAATAAAAATCAAAAATGCCGAGGCCCTTGACCTCCTGATTGCCCCAGTCGATGTACTGCCCGAACAGGTCAAGCGCATTGCCGGTGGCCAGGAATATTTTCCCTGAATTGATGTAGCGCTCCAGATCGTAACGGTAAGGCTTCAGGCCGCGGATCGCGATGCCGAGGTAGTTGTCGATCATCGAACCGATATAGACAAAATCTACGCTGCCGTCTACGAAAGCAGGCCGCTGCCCGTGCTGCGTCGTGACAATGCGGGCTTCCGGCAGGCATTTGCTCAGATATTTGAGGTTGCCGGTTTCGCCATAGAGGGTGACAAGCTCCGGAAACAGAAATTCAATTTTGATCATGATCTGCCGCCTCCCAGTTTCTTCCTGATGGCATCCCGGAGCTGGTGTGCCTGCGTGATGCGGTGCACCTCGTGCAGGATGTAGATTTCCCGGATGCCGTCAAAGGTCATATTGTCAGTTATATCGCTGTAATCACGGAAGCAGACGATCCGGCTCTCAGGAATGCCGGCGAGACGGAGCCGCAGATGGTAGTCCGCGTAGACAGGGCCTGCCACGACGATCCGCCGGATATTCTGGCGGCTGAGCAGCTCGAAATCGGTATCATAAAGCCAGGAAACCGCTTCCGGCTGTTCTTCGTGCTCGTAGGTCTCATTCATCAGCAGAATGAGCTCCATCGGCTTGTTGATCTTCGCAAGCTGCCGGAAAACCACCGAAGCCGAACTGCCGGCCTGCCCCTTGCACATAACTGTGTAAAGGTCGATGCCGCCGGCATTTTCATGCGTTTCCCGTGACTGCGGAATACGGCAGCTGCGGATGTGCATCGTGAGCTGTTCGGCATTGAAGCCGAGTGTGCGCAGGCACGCGATGGCAGTCAGATAGTTGAACGTATTGAAAATGGTTGACGAGCGGATCGTGTAGGTCAGCTCGATGCCGCTCTTCTCGCGTACCGTGATCTGCTTTGTGAGCATGTCGGAATGGACAATCTCGTAGTCCGGGTCCGGGGACTGCAGGCCGCAGACCGGGCACTGTACCTTGCCGAAATGCAGATAATGGCTGTACAGATATTTCGGCTGGCTGAAGCAGTTCGGGCAGATGGTAAAATCGTGCAGATTGGACCATTCCGGCTGGCTGCCCGGCTTGCCGTCGATGGCAAAATACCGAACGCGGTCTTCCGGGACATCCATAAAGCAGCTGATCGGATCATCCGCGTTGAGAACGATCTTCGTGTGCTCGAGACTGTCGATGGCCTTCTGTATACGGTCGCGATTGCAGAACGGATGCGCGTTGCGCTCGAGGGAATCACGGCAGATGTTGGTGACGACGAGACAGTCCGGCTGCAGTGCGGAAAGGTTCTCATACGCCGTCTCCTCGTCGATTTCCAGGATAACCGCGTTGACGCATGGACGGCCGCGCCAGTTGACGGAACGGGCCATCAGGATGCAGTGTCCGGAGCGGAGGTTGGCCCCCCAGTCGTTGTAGGCCACCTTGTATCCCATTCCCTGCATGCACTGCGCCAGCAGACTGGTCACAACGGTCTTGCCGTTGGTGCCGGTCACCGCGATTGTATATTTCGGCTTATGAACATATTGAAGAAAGTCGGGGCATATTTTGTGAATAACCGAGCCGGGGAAATCGTCCTGTTTTCTGCCTCGTATGGTGTAGAACCAGGAGATGAGTTTACCGACCCAGAGAGCTATGTAAAATCGAAATTTCAATCAGATACACTCCTTGAAAAATGAGGGTTGATAATTACTTTCATTATAGCATTGCGGCTTTGGTTTGTATATCAGCGGCAGAGACGGTTTTTGCGGAATTTTTGTTGCCTTTTTAAAAAATAATGGTATAATGGACGAAGTAAGCTAACATGGCTCAGTTGGTAGAGCGACGCACTCGTAATGCGTAGGTCGGGGGTTCAAGTCCCCCTGTTAGCTCTTTTTTTATGCATGAAAATGCCGCAGACACGGAGATATGTATTCTCTTTACCGGGCAAAACCAGTAAGAGGGGATATAGGAGTCTGCGGCATTTTTACTTATTAGCTGCAGCCCGCCGGGTTCGAAACACATATTCCTTACACACAGAATCTGGCGCAGATATGATGAATCATGTTGTCTGACATTAATTATCTGTTATAATTAACAGATAAAACAGATACGTCTGTTAATGATCATCAGGGGGAGATAATGAGATATGAGAGGGGAAAAGTCCGATTTAAGCCCTGTTTTTTATGAGTGCATATATTTTATCTATTATGTATGCGTTCTTTTTTTCTGCTATCTGCATTCGACCATGTTCATGCTGCGGAATGAACCCGCAATGCAGACTTTTCTGGCAGTCGGTGGCATTTTTATTATTGTGCTCAATCTTATGTTTGTCCGCGGCTGGAAAATGCCGCAGCTGATATTTGCCATGGTAATCGGTGTGAGTTTTCTGTTTACCTGGTTACAGTTTTATCCGGCTGGGTTTCCAAGAACATATGTTTTTCCATTTGCGGCAATGATTATCGGAGCGCACGGTTTATCCGGGAAAAAAATCATGAATGTACACTTTGCCGTATGTGCGCTGCTGCTCGTTATTACCGTTCTGGCAATGGCGGGCGGTTTTATCGAAAATCTGGTCTATGTTCAGGCAAGCCATCAATACAAACCAAGGTACGCGTTCGGCAGCGTTTATCCGACTGATTTTGCAGCCCATATTTTATTCCTGTTTCTGACGCTGGTCTGGATTCGCGGGAGAAAAATGACATGGCTGGAAAACGCTGCTATATTTGCTGCGGCGATATTCTGTTTTCAGTACTGCGACGCAAGGACGACATGTATATGCCTTTTGCTGCTGGGGATCGGTGTCGCTCTGGAGAAGATCTGCACGGTTAAAACAGGCAGTGCTGCCTGCCGGCGATGGAAGACTGTCTTTAATTCCAGAGGTATGGGCATTTTCTTTTTGCTGATCGGCCCCGTTCTGGCATCGTTGATGATCATGTTATCGTATTGCTACCGTGACGACAGTACGATTATGCAGATGTTAAATAAAGTGTTAAACGGACGGCTTTCTCTTGGACGCGAGGCATTTGTACAATATAATGTTAAGCTTTTCGGCCAGGTGGTGCCAATGGTTGGATTTGGCGGAACGACAGTGCCGCCTGATCATTATTTTTTCCTTGATTGCTCTTATTTAAATATTCTGTTCAGATTCGGGCCGGTTGTTCTGTTTTGTCTGCTTGCCTGCTTTGAACTGCTCATCTGTCGGTCATGGAAAGAAAAGAATATGCAGCGGCTGTTTGCACTTTGCATTTGTCTGCTTTGCTGCTGTATTGAGCATCATTTGATTGAGGTCAGTTATGATCCATTCCCGCTTCTGGTTTTTGCCGGCAGTGCCGGGAGGTCTGTGACGAAGCGGCTGCATAAGGAAATCGCATAAATATAATAGTGTTTTGCCATCTGCACACCGTTTTGATTCAGCGGCGCGGTGTTTTCAGCAGAAAAACAGCATCTCTTCCGATGCAGCTGAAAATGGCATTAATTACAATAAAGGATGTTTGATAATATGAAATCGTATTCTGAAAATGCAGTGTCTGCATCTTCTCCAATGAATATTGCGGTAGCCGGGTGCGGTTACGTCGGGATGTCTGTTGCGACGCTCCTGGCACAGCATAATCATGTGACGGCCGTTGATATTGTCCCTGAAAAGGCTGAACTTATCAATTGCCGTAAATCGCCTGTACAGGATGAGTACATTGAAAAATATCTAGCGGAAAAAGATCTCGATCTCACAGCAACTACAGATGGTGAGTCCGCTTACAAAGATGCTGATTTTGTGGTTATTGCAGCGCCGACCAATTATGATCCCCGGACTGATTATTTTAATACTTCTGCAGTGGAAAATGTAATAGAGTCTGTTATACGGGTTAATCCTGACGCTATTATTGTTATCAAGTCAACAATTCCGGTAGGGTACACGGTCAGTGCCCGGAAAAAATACGGTACCGCCAATATTATTTTCAGCCCCGAGTTTCTGCGTGAATCAAAAGCCCTCTATGACAATCTGTACCCGAGCCGTATTATTGTCGCAACGGATCCGGAGGATGAACGCATAGTACAGGCTTCTCATACCTTTGCCAATCTGCTGAAAGAAGGCGCAATCAGGAAGGATATCAAAACACTGTTTATGGGATTTACAGAAGCTGAAGCTGTGAAACTTTTTGCCAATACTTATCTGGCTCTGCGCGTTTCCTTTTTCAATGAGCTGGACACCTATGCGGAATCAAAAGGGCTGAACGCGAAAGAAATCATCGATGGCGTATGCCTTGATCCGCGCATAGGCACTTTCTACAACAATCCGAGTTTCGGGTATGGAGGATATTGCCTTCCCAAGGATACGAAACAGCTGCTGGCGAATTACTCGGATGTCCCGGAAAATCTTATAAAAGCTATTGTGGAGAGCAACAGAACAAGAAAAGATTTCATTGCGGATCGGGTACTTTCCATGGCTGGATATTATGATTACGGCAAACATGCTGATTTTTCTTATGAGCAGGAAAAACAGTGTGTGATCGGCGTTTACCGCCTTGTTATGAAACAGGGCTCGGACAATTTCCGCCAGAGTTCTGTTCAGGGTGTAATGAAGCGAATCAAAGCAAAAGGTGCAACGGTTATTGTCTATGAACCGACCTTGCAGAATGGATCTTCATTTTTCGGATCGGAGATCGTAAATGACCTCGATGAGTTTAAGAAAAGGAGTCAGTGTATCATTGCCAACCGCTACAATACCTGTCTTGATGATGTAAAGGATAAGGTATATACACGGGATCTGTTTCAGAGAGATTAAATGACAGCTGCCGCCGATAGCAGTTCCTGTACGGTTAAAGCATGATATGATCCGATATTCAGGCATCTTCCGCACCGCAGTGAATCAGATAGTATTGTTGATAAAATAATCGGAATATAAAACGAAGCCATTGTGCTGTTTTCTGTCGGCACAATGGCTGTTTTTTTGCTTCGAATGAGCTGTCTGTTTTGCATGCCGCCTCATTCCTCGTGCTCCGCCCCGATTTCCTCCTGCATGCACAGAATCAGATAGCGCAGACTATCCATCATCGGCGCATTTTTCTTGAAGACGATGCACAGATCCCAGTAGATCGCCGGCCGGAACGGCTTTATGACAAGGCCGGCCGTGTCATTGCGCTTGATGACCGGACCGGGCAGAACGCACACGTCCTGACTTGTCTGGCTGAGCCGGAGCAGGAACTGGTTGTTGGAACTGGTGATACAAGGCGTTATGTGCAGCTTTTTCTGCCGGATGTGTTCGACCAGAATCTGGTAAAAGGCGAAGTCGTCCGGCCAGGTGTTGAAGTTATACGGCACGAGGTCCTCGAGCGTGATATAGTCCTTCTGCGCGAGCGGATGGTCCGTGCGCACCGCACACATGAACTGATCCTGCAGAAGCGGAAATTCATTGAGCTCCGGCGGAGCAACCGGCTGCAGACTGATGGATACGTCCAGGTTGCCGCTGATGATCATATTCTCCAGGCTTCTGGCGCCTGATTCATAGATGTTCAGCGTGATATGCGGGTACTGCTCACGGAACCGGGAAATGATGCCCGGAAAGTCAAAGGTTGCCATACCGGCAGGGATGCCGAGACGCAGTGTCCCTGTCTTGAAATTTTTATAATCATACAGACCGGCTTCCATCTGATCGAAGGCCTTGATAATCTCCTCGCCGTACTGCACGAGAATCTGGCAGGCCTCCGAAGGCTGCATGGTGGAACCGTCGCGGTAGAACAGTCTGAGCCCGAGGTCCGCCTCTGTTTTCTTGAGCATCTTGCTCAGCGCCGGCTGCGTGACAAAGAGATTGTTGGCTGCCTTGCTGATGCTCTGCTGTTTTGCAATTTCGACTATATAGCGGATTTCGCGTATATCCATTTCTGCCTCCAAAATTGTATTTTACGAAAAACATTATACAGCACTTCACGGTTTTTAGCAAATTTGCCCAAAATACAAATTGTATATCGCTGTAAATCGGTCATGTGATAGCCTGACATGGAATTCGGGCAATCATCATTAGTCATATTGACTATAAACGCCGGCTATATCGCGGTGGACGGAACCCCGACGTCCTTATAACCGCTATGAATACTATCCATTTGCTTTTGCGGCCGGGGCGGCTGATAATAGAGATATAAAAGAACAGCTTCTGTACAGGTAAAGAAGCTGAAACGGATATTTATGCATTAACTGCGTGCAGTGGTTTTTTTGTACGCAAAATTCCTGCCACAATGCATAAAAATGCAAAATAACGATTAAATATTCAAAACGGAGGTAATCATCATGAAGGGAAACAAAGATAATATGGCAGATTTCCTGCTGAGTGAAGACGAGAAGGAAGTGCGTGATCTTGCCAGACAGTATTCCGATAAGGATGTCGCACCGATCGCGAAGGAGTACGATGCAAAGCATGAGTTTCCGCGCAAGCAGATCGAAAAGCTCGGTGAGCTGGGCCTGCTCGGAACAAGAGTGCCGGAAGAGTACGGCGGCATCGGACTGGGCGTTTTATCCGCTGTTGTCGTTCTGGAGGAGCTGGCGAGAAATTACGGCGGACTGGCCATTTCCGTCCAGTCTCATATTGATCTGGGCATGGGACCGCTGCTGCGCCACGCGACGGAAGAGCAGAAGCAGATGATCCTTCCGGATGCCGTCGCAGGCAAAGCGATTCTGGCTTTCGGCCTCACCGAACCGCAGTCCGGTTCTGATGCAGGCGGCACAAGAACACATGCGGAGCTGGACGGCGACGAATGGGTGATCAACGGTTCCAAGAGCTGGATCACGAACTGCGGTGAAGCTAAATATTATCTGGTAGCCTGCAAGACAGATAAGACGGCGAAGGGCAGCAAGGGCATCAGCCTGATCATTGTTCCGAACGACGCACCGGGCTTCTCGGTCGGCGCCAAAGAACAGAAGCTGTCTGTCCGTTCTTCTTCGACCGGCGAGCTGTTCTTCGACGACTGCCGCGTGCCGAAGGAAAATCTGGTAGGCGAGCTGAACCACGGCCTTCCTATTTTCCTCGAAGGACTGGATGAAGGCAGAATCATGGTATCCGCGCTGAGCATCGGCCTCGCACAGGGCGCTTTTGAAAGAGCTGTCCGTTACGCAAAGCAGAGAACGGCGTTCGGCAGACCGATCACCGATTTCCAGGCAGTTAATTTCAAGCTGGCCGAGATGGCAGAGAAGATCGAAATTGCCCGCTGCATGTGCTACACGGTTGCGAAAATGGCGGACAGCGGCGTGAGCTTCTCCAAAGAAGCCGCGATGAGCAAGCTGTTTGCTTCCCAGATGGCGGATGATGTCACCCGCGATGCCATTCAGGTCATGGGCGCAAACGGTATCAGCGAAGAGTACGAGGTAGAGCGTTTCTTCCGCGATACCAAGATGATGACGATCGGCGAAGGAACCTCCGAGATTCTGGATCTCGTCATCGGACGCCATGTGCTGGATGAAAATGATTAAACGCTGCTAAGGCAAAGGAGATCTTTTTATGGAAGATAAAAATAAAGAAAACAGCGATAAAGAAGTAAGAAAGAAGCTGTCAATCGTTTTTCTCTCTAAAAACGAGAAGAAAAGCCTGCTCGCCCTGCTGATCATTCTTCTGATCGGCTGGGGACCGGGCGAGCTGATCGCCAGCAAACCGGTTCTGATCATGGGCGTGCCTGCCCTCTGGCTCTGGTGGATCTGCTGGTGGGTTGTATGGGTTATTGCCATGTATTTCCTGATCTATAAGAGCGGGGAAAACGAATTCGAAGATTAAGCGAAACGAGGAAACAAGATGAGTACAACTACGTTATTTATCATCACGTTCATTATTTACTGCGGCGTGCTGCTGTTCGCCGGCTGGTGGGCATCCTCCCGTGAGGCAATGAGCGGAAACAGTTATTTCAGAGGCGGCAATTCCAACCTTTTCGTTTTCCTGTTTGGAACGCTTTCCTCTATTTTCAGCAGCTGGATGTTCCTTGGAAACCCGGCGCTGCTCGGCAGAAACGGCCTGGCTGCAGGCGGATGGCTGATTCAGGTGCCGCTGATCGGCATGTGCATCCATCTTCTCTGGAACAGGGAATATCTGCTGATCAAAAAGTACAACCTGAAAACGACCGGTGAGATCATGGGCTTCTTCTTTGAATCCAAGGGCATGCAGGTCGTTGTGGCCATTGTATCCTGCCTGTACTGCATCCCTTATATCTGTGCCCAGATGAAAGGTGCCGGCTCGATCCTGAACATTCTGTCCAACGGACAGCTCAGCACAGACTGGGGCATCTACATCATCGCGATCGTCACCTTGGTTTATATGGTGCTGGGCGGCATGAAGAGCACGGCGCTTACCTCGGCGATCCAGGGATTCCTGCTCGTCTGCGGTTTCTACGGTCTGGCCGTCTTTATCATCAAGGATTCCGGCTGGGGTCCGATGTGGGAGAATCTGGCGTCCATGGGTGATGAATATATTACTCTGCCTGGCGTGTACGGCGGATACGGCTGGACGTATACACTGTCCTATGCACTTGTATGTTCCTTCGGTATCATCTGTTCTCCGACCTACACCATGTGGATTGCCACCTGCGGCAAGGGATTTTTCAAAAAGAGCCGCCGTACCGCGTGGATCGCGTGGACGCTTGTCTGCGGTTTCACCTACATGGTTACGATGTTCGTCGTAGGCTGCGGCGGTCTGACACTTGCGCCGGACCTTGAGAACATGGATAACCTGGTACCGGTTGTCATGACAAAATATTTCCCTGTTATCATTTACTGCCTGGTCGGTGTTGCGGCGGTTGCAGCGGCACAGTCGATGGCGGCAACTTCCCTGCAGGCTGCCAACTCTGCCGTGACAGAGGACCTGATCGAGGATGTGCTCGGCAAGAAGATGACGGACAAGCAGAAGCTCTGGTTCGGCAGACTGATCACGATCCTTTTCCTCGTGATTTCCATGCTGCTTTCCAACCGTTTTACATCCATGATCGCCATTCTCGGCTCTCTGGGTGTTACCTTCGGCTTCATGCTGATGCCGGCATGGTTCTCATGCATGTTCAAACCGGTATTTACGAAGGCCGGCTGCATCAGCGGCATTGCTGCAGGCTCGGCGGTTTCGATTTACCTGTACGCAAGCGGAAGCCAGCTGAACATGGTTCTTCATTTCGGTTTTGCCGGCTTTATCGTCAATGTGGCTGTGGCAGCGATTGTATCTATATTTACCAAAAAGCCGAGTGCCGAAAAGATCTGGCAGTATCACGGTTATCTCAGAAACCGTCTCTCGCCGGAGAAGCCGGTTGAGATCGGCGGCAGAAGCACAGCGGATATGAACTGAACTGATTGAAGGAGGTCAGAATAATGAATAAGGAACTGGAAGATCTTTATAACAGCAGATGTGTATCTCTCGATGAAGCTGTCTCTCATATCAAGAGCGGCGACCGCATCGTGGTCAGCCATGCGACAGGTGAACCGTCGGAAATCCTGCACGCAATGTGCGAACACAAGGATGATTACAGAAATGTGGAGATTGTCCACATGGTTGCCATGGGCAAGGCGGAATACTGCCGTCCTGGCATGGAAGAGCATTTTATTCATAACTCCCTGTTTGTGGGAGCTACGTCCCGGGAATGCATCAACAGCGGAAGAGGCCTGTTTACACCGGTCAATATGTCGGATGTTCCGGCACTCTGGGATACAACTCTTCCGGTTGATGTGTGCCTGCTCACCGTAACCCCGCCGGATGAGGACGGCTGGTGCAGCCTTGGCATCGCCTGCGACTTCACCAAACATGCCGCAGAAAACGCACGCACGGTCATCGCGGAAGTCAACGATCAGTATCCGTGGGTAAACGGCGAACAGAACAAGATCCACATCAAGGATATCGATTATATGGTGCGCACAAGCCATGAGCCGATCATTCTTCCGCCGGCGAAGATCACAGACGTTGAGCGGAACATCGGACGCAACTGTGCGAGCCTGATCAACGACGGCGACTGCCTGCAGCTGGGCATCGGCTCCATTCCGGATGCGGTGCTGGCTGAGCTGGGGGACAAGAAGGACCTCGGTATTCACAGTGAGATGATCAGCAGCGGCGTTGTCGCACTGATGAAAAAGGGCGTCATCAACGGTAAGAAGAAGAATTTCCATAACGGCAAGATCGTTGCGACCTTCCTCATGGGTGATTCCGAATACTATAAATTCCTGGATCACAATCCGGATATTGAACTGTACACCTGCGATTACGTAAATGATCCGTTTGTGATCGCCAAAAATGATAACCTTGTCTCCATTAATTCCTGCGTACAGATTGATTTTACGGGTCAGGTTTGTTCTGAATCCGTCGGCCCGATGCAGATCAGCGGCAGCGGCGGACAGCTCGATTTCGTTCTCGGTGCCAACCGAAGCAAGGGCGGCAAGAGCGTTTTCGCCATCCCGTCAACAGCAAGACACGGAAAGGTTTCCAGAATCGTGCCGCAGCTGGATCCGGGCGCTATTGTCACCACACCGCGCAATCTCGTCAACTATGTCGTCACAGAATACGGCGTTGCACAGCTGAAGGGCAGAACGACGCAAGACAGAGCGAGAGCGCTGATTAAAATCGCACATCCGGATTTCCGGCCGGAACTTATTCAGAAATTTGAAGAGACGTTCAAGTGCAGTTTTTAAGGAGATAGACTATGGATTACAGTTTTTCAAAAGAACATTTGCTGTTTAAGAGAATGATGCACGACATTGCGGAAACGGAAATCAAGCCGATCGTGGCGGAAGTTGACCGCACCATCCGCTTTCCGTATGAAATCCTCAATGTCTATAAGAAATACGGCCTGATGGGTATCGCCTATCCGAAGGAAGACGGCGGTACCGGCGGCGATGTCACCGCGCTGGCGATTGCGATTGAGGAAGTCTCCAAGGTGGACGGCTCCTCCGGTCTGCTGATTTCAACACATAATACATTGGGTACCTCCCCGCTCTATTATTTCGGTTCTCCGGAGCTCAAGGCAAAGCACATGCGCAGACTCCTGGACGGCGAGTGCATCGGTGCCTTCGCCCTGTCCGAGAGCTCGTCCGGCAGCGATTCCAACGAGCTGCAGACCAAGGCTTACCTCGAGGGTGATCACTACGTGGTAACCGGCACCAAGACATTCCTTTCCGGCGCCGGCCTGTGCGACTACTACACGACAGCGGTTATGACCGATAAGTCCAAAGGCACAAAGGGTGTTACCGCGCTGCTGATCACACCGGATATGCCGGGTGTGTCCTTCGGCAGAGTGGAAAACAAGATGGGTCTTCATGGCAATGTGACCGGTGAGATGGTTCTGCAGCATGCGATCGTGCCGAAGGAAAATGTGATCGGCAAAGAAGGACAGGGCTTCAAGATCGTCATGTCCGGCATCAATATGGCCAGAATCGGCGTTGCCGCGCAGGCAAACGGTATCTGCCAGGGCGCGATCGACGAGACGATGAAGTTCATCACGCGCAGAAAACAGTTTGGCACGAAAATCGGTTCTTTCCAGAACACGCAGTTCACCATGGCAGATCTGCAGACCCGTGTCGATGCGGGCCGCCAGCTTCTGTACTATGCGGCATGGCGCGCAGACAACGGCCTTCCGTACATCAAGGAAGCGGCCATGGCCAAGTACTACAATTCCAACCTTTCATGGGAAGTCTGCAACAAGTGCCTGCAGTTCTTCGGCAGCTACGGCTACATGCAGGACTATCCGATTGAGAGAATGCTCCGCGATGCCAAGATGACAGAGCTCGGCGAAGGTACGAGCGAGATCCTGCGCATGGTAATCGGAAGGAATATGGGACTCAACTAATCAGGAGGAAAAAGGAATGAAAGTTATTGTTTTACTGAAACCGCAGCTTTCCGCCGGCGCAGTCAGCTATAAAAGAAAATTACAGATCAGTTCGGAAGAGAAGTTCCTGTCCGCAGATGACGTGGCAGCCATCGACGCCGCACTTGCCTTAAAGGAAGAAAAACAGGCTGCCGTCACAGCCGTGGCTTTCGGCGATGAAAGCTGTGATATCATCCTGCGCGAAGCGGTCGCGAGAGGTGCCGACGAGGCCATCCTTGTACAGGGAGCGGAAGATATCCGCAACGCAGCCGCCGCCGCTGCCGCACTCAAAAAGGTCATCGCGGCGGAAAAGGCAGACAAAATCCTTATGGGCAGCCGCTCAGGCAATCATTTCCAGAAGACTGCCGGTGAGCTGCTGACCGCCCTGATGCCGGTCGATGTGATCACCGCCGGTGAAGGCAGTGTCGGCCATATGTACGCCGGCCGCGTCTTTGAGGTTTATGCAAATGACTGCGTCAGAACGGCAGACGCAGGCCTTGAAGAGAAGGCATTCCCGGCTGTCGGCTATGAAAACTGCAAGCGGGCACGTATGCAGAAAAAGGTAACCGGTACGCCGGAGGAGGCAGCCGATGCGATTGCCGCCTTCCTCGAGGAGATCGACTTCCGGAAAGACCGCGGCACGGGCCGCGCCGCAGTCCTGACCTGCGGCAATGGCAGCTTTACCTTTGTACCGGCAACGGAAGAAGGCATTGCCTTCGCGGCTGGCCTGGCACAGAAAGAGAAACTGCCTGTGCTCGGCGGATGCGTGGATGCTGCCATCCGTGACGGCAAAATGCAGATCAGCGTACCGCTCGAAAACAGATATGTCAGAGAGGTGATCGAGCCTGCGGGCGACGCGGTTATCCTTTATGATAATTTTGCTTTGGCAGCCGCACTTAAAAACGCAGCGCAGGGGGGAGACTGCGGTTTTAAGGAGCTCAAAGGCAGCCTGGGACGCCTTCCTGGCGATACTGTCATCGCAGCAGGCGGCCGCGGCATGTGCACGAAGGAAGCATTCGACAAGCTCCAGACAATAGCTGATAAGCTTGGCGGTACAGTCGCGGCTTCCCGGGCAGCCGTATTCAACGGCTGGGCCGGTGAGGATGTACAGGTCGGCATTTCCGGCAGGACGGTAGCGCCGAAGCTGTACATCGCGTTCGGCATCTCCGGTGCCATGCAGCATGTCGACGGGTTCTCAGGTTCTGACTATGTCATTTCCGTCAATGTCAACGATACAGCGCCGATCAATGAGGAGACCGACCTGATCGCTGTCGGCGATGCAGAGCAGACGGTGGATGCGCTGATAAAAAAACTCGGATAACTTACCATATATCTTCATATAGGGAAGCGGTGCTGCCGACAGCCTCGGCAGCACCGCTTCTCGCTTTTTATGCAGATGTGTATTTATTTTACAGGGTCACGCCCTTGTCCGCCATGAATTTCTCCAGCGTCTGCGCCGCCTTTTCGATGGTCAGCAGACACCGGCGGTCGTCGCCGTCCGGATAGCGGTAGCGCTTTTTGAGCTCGGCGCAGTTGTCGCTGCCGAGTTCCTTCTTAAAATAATCGTTGTAAAATTCAGCGACCATCGGCATGAAGCCTTCTGTCTCATGGGCCTTGCCATTGCTGAATTTCAGGCCGATCGCCATGATGGCGCCGCTCAGGGCGCCGCAGACGCTCTCCGTGCACATGCCGGCGCCGAAGCCGGAGGCAGCCCGGAAATCCTTTTCGTCCATGCCGAGGCCGTAGGCCTGATTGGCGGCGATCAGAACGGTCTCGCAGCAGTTATAGTTGTGATGCAGATAGATATCATCGACAAGTTCTTTCAGCATTGCAGTTTTCTCCTTATTTTCAGTAAAACCCGCACGCGGGTGTTAAAATGTTCACAGGATCAGATATAGCCGAGGCTCCGGAACAGGAAGAGCCAGAGCGTCAGCGATACGGACGACAGGAGCGTCGCCAGCATGACGACGCTGGCCGTGAGCACATCGTCGTTGTGCATGTTCTTCGCCATGATGTAGCAGGTGACCGTCGTCGGTGAACCGGACATGATCAGGATGGCTACGAGCGCGCTGTCGCGGAAACCGGCGAGCACCGCGAGCGGTGTGATGATGGCCGGCAGAACGAACAGCTTGATGATTGTCGCCGCGATCGTCGGCTTTAGCTTCTGGCGGGCGAGCGCCTGGCTGCCCTGGAAGCTGGCACCGACGGCGAGAAGCGCCATCGGCGTGGCCGTCGAGGCGATGCTGTCGGCCGTCGTGAGCACGATCGGCGGCAGTGTGACGCCGATGATCGAAAACGGCACACCGGCGAGAATGCCAAGGATGATCGGGTTTGTGATAATATTAAACAGTGTGTGCCGGACCAGTCCTTTTCTGTCCTGGCTCTCGCGGTCGCTGGCCCCGAGCGTCAGGATGATGACGGAGTAGATATTGAAAAACGGCACCGCCGAGATGATCATCAGCGGCGTCAGCCCGGAATTGCCGTAAATATTTTCGACAAACGCGATGCCCAGGACGGCGGCGCTGCCGCGGGCGGCTGCCTGCGTGAAGGCACCGACCATAGACTTATCCGGCAGGAATTTCCAGGCGAAAAACCAGGTCGCGCCGAACATGAAGGCCGTGGCGATGATGCAGAAAACGACAAAGCGGATGTCGAAAACCTCGCTGACCGGGGTTGTCGCGATGTCGCGGAAAAGCAATACCGGCAGGGCGACCTTGAAAACATATTTGTTGACGACCGAGACGAAATCTTCCGTAAAAAATTTCACCCTCATCAGGATGTAGCCGAGCACCATGACGAGGAAGATCGGAATCGTCGCGTTGAGACTGAAAACAAAATTATCCATAAAATACCTCTACCAATAAAAGGTAACACGCTGTTTTTGGGGTGTCAACAGGCATTAATGGAACAGAAACACAATATATATGAAAGAATGCGTGCGGGATGCATGAAGTAAAAACAGACAAAGACCTGCTGGCGGTCTTTCCGCCGGGCCCTGTGACCTGGAGAAGATAAACGGCCCGGTGCTGCGCAGAAAGGCGGGCATCGGCGAGGGATATCAGGATATCGGGAAAGATTTCCCCGATATGGAAAACATGCTGCTGCTTGCGGATGATACCGGCATATCCGGTCCCTCGATGCCGGATTCCAGGAGGACGATGGTGACGGAGCAGACCCGGCACGTGCCCGCCGTGATTTATTGCTTTGAAACGGCCATTGATCTGGAGGAGACCGTCCGCAAAGGGGCCAGGCCTTTGCAGACTTTGCCGGCGCGGAAAATATCGAGACCTGTATTATCTGACATCAGGGCGCTTTCTTCCGACATTTTCGGTAAAGACTGTCAACAGAATAACGATTGTTGAAAAAATAATACGGCGGCTATATAATTATGATAAATCATGCACTTTGACGTATGCAAACAGGGAGGTGGATGCGATGAGAAAGCCGGTGTCCATCGATGATGACGGATATATGACACTGGATCTGGACACAAACCAGGATTATATTATGACGAAATGGTACGGCAACAGTATTGCCGTTTTTGAGGAAGAAGCCTTCAGAAAGTACATCGACAGGATCAGCACCACCTTCCGGGATAACGGCAACGGCAGAAGCGTCATACGGTTTTTCCTGTCCGCTGCGGTTACCATGATTGACCGGAACCCACAGGGCGGCTGGTATCTGCCGGAGATTTTTCAGAGATATGCGCTCCGGCGCGGCGAGCATCTGATTGCGGTCAGCAGCATTGACTATAAGTACTACAAAGATCTGATGCCGGTTATGATACTCGCATCGGAACGTTATGTGGACAATGCCATGCGGCAGACGATCGACAAGCATACACCGAAGGCAAAGGAAATCTAGCAAAGGAATTATTTTTTATGGGAAGCAGAAATCTTACATTACTGACAGACCTTTATGAACTCACGATGATGCAGGGCTATTTTGAGACGGGCAATACGGACAAAGCCGTGTTTGATGCCTTTTACAGGAAGAATCCCTGCGGCGGCGCCTATGCGATCTCGTGCGGACTGGATCAGGTGATCGATCTAATCAATAACCTTCATTTTGAAGATGAAGATATCGATTATCTTCGCTCCACCGGATTTTTCAGAGACGATTTTCTGGAATATCTCCGGAATTTCAAATTCACCGGCGATATCTACGCGATCCCGGAAGGCACGATCATTTTCCCGAAGGAGCCGCTGGTAAAGGTGGTCGCGCCGATCATTGAGGCGCAGCTGATCGAGACGGCGCTTCTCAATATCATCAATCATCAGAGCCTGATCGCGACCAAGGCGGCGCGAGTTGTCCATGAGGCAGGCCCGGGCGTGATGGAATTCGGCCTGCGGCGTGCACAGGGACCGGACGCCGGCATTTACGGTGCGCGGGCGGCTGTGATTGCGGGCTGCTGCGGCACGAGCAATGTGCTGGCCGGCCAGATGTTTGACATTCCGGTCAAGGGCACACATGCACACAGCTGGATTATGAGTTTCAAGACAGAACTGGAGGCTTTCCGCACCTATGCGAAGATGTTTCCGGACAACTGCATTCTTCTCGTTGACACCTACGATGCACTGGAGGGCGTCGGCCACGCGATTCAGGTATTCCGTGAGATGCGCGAGCAGGGCGTGAAGTCCAGACTGTACGGCATCCGCTTCGACAGCGGCGACCTGGCTTACCTGTCCAAGAAGGCGAGAGTCATGCTGGATGAGGCGGGCTTTGAGGATGCGGTTATCTCCGCATCGAGCGATCTCGATGAGTATCTGATTAACAGCCTGATGAATCAGGGCGCGCAGATCACCTCATGGGGCGTTGGCACGAATCTGATCACATCGCAGGACAACCCGTCCTTCGGCGGTGTCTACAAGCTGTCTGCGATTATCAAAGAAGACGGAACGGTGATTCCGAAGATCAAGGTATCCGAGAACACCGAGAAGGTCACGAACCCTGGCAATAAGAAGATCATCCGTATCTATGACAAGGCCAACCACAAGATCAAGGCCGATGTCATTACGCTTGTGGATGAACAGTATAATGAGAACCAGCCGCTTACGATCTTTGACCCGGTTGACACATGGAAGAGAACCTTCCTGCCGGCCGGCAGCTATGAACTGCGCGAGATCATGGTACCGGTATTCAAGGACGGAAAATGTGTTTATCAGTCACCGTCTGTCATGGAGATCCGTGATTACTGCAGCAGGGAGAAGGAGACGCTCTGGAGCGAGTCCATGCGTCTTGTCAATCCGCAGGAGGTGCATGTCGATCTGTCGAAGAAGCTGTGGACACTCAAGCAGGATCTGCTTGACGGCGTACACAGGTTCGCAGAGAACGATCACCAGGAATAACGCAGAAGCGTTTTTAAACAAAAGATCATGGCGATGGGGCCGCAGGGCTCCATCGCTGTTTTATTTTACAGGATTTTCGCGCAGAACATGGGGCTGAAAGCATTCAGCGGTTGCTTTAATGTTAATTCTATGTTAACATGAAGTTAACATAAAGGAAAAGAATGGATGTGATACGGATGCATGTAATACATAATATCACGGCATTTTTCGATCAATGGAACTACACGGTCATACTGGTACGGATTCTGCTCTCTGTTTTCTGCGGCGGTGCCATCGGCCTGTCGAGAAGCGTAAAGCGGATCAACGCGGGCTTTAAGACACATTCCCTGGTATGCATGGGATCCGCCCTGATCATGCTGACCGGAGAATATATTTTCGAGACCTTCGGCGATGTGGGCGATATTTCGCGGCTGCCGGCGCAGGTCATCAGCGGCGTGGGCTTTCTCGGTGCCGGTACGATCATCGTGACCGGCAAGGCGCATGTCAAGGGACTGACGACAGCGGCCGGCCTGTGGGTATGCGCGGGCATCGGCATTGCGTTCGGTATCGGTTTCTACAGCGGCGGCCTGATTGCGACCGGCCTGATCCTGATCCTCTACAATTTCATGGACTGGATCGATGTCTTCGCACGCAATCACGCTCGGGTCATTGAGTTCTATATTGAATTTGCCAACCGGCGCAGCGTGGCCAATGTGCTGATGTCGATCAAGCAGATGAATTTCAAGGTCGAGCAGATTGAGCTTGCCAAGCCGTCGAAGAAGGAGAAGTGCGAGATCGTCAACGCGACGATTACCGTCAGCGTGCCGCGCAGGATGCAGCATGATCTGGTGGCAGAGGCGATCGGCGAGATTGAGGGCGTGGAATATGTCGAGGAATTGTGACAAAATTAACAAAATAATGCGTATATTTAGCCCATTTATGCACATTTTTACGACAGATTCGTTTACATAGAATTTATTCCATGTTATTATATATATGATTTTCAATACTTGTCATAAGCCTTACTATTGAAAATACCCGAGGTAAGATCCCCGGTGAAAAGGAGGAAGAAAATGAAAAAATCAGGTAGAATTGCAGCGGTAACAGCTTCAGCTCTTATTGTTGCCATGGTGGCAGCAGGCTGCGGCGGTTCATCATCAACCGCATCCACGGCAGAGACAAAGGCAGCAGCGGAATCTTCGGGGGAGGATCTGAACAGCAAATCACTCGATGACATTATTGAAGATGCCAAGGCAGAAGGCGATGTGCAGTCTGTAGGTATGCCTGACAACTGGGCTGACTGGGCGTCTCTCTGGAAGAATCTGAAAGACAACTACGGCATTACCCATACGGATGCTGATATGTCATCCGCAGAGGAGCTGCAGATGTTCACGACAGAGGGCGAGAATGGTACGAAGGATATCGGCGATGTCGGCATGGGCTTCACACAGCAGGTTATCGACGAAGATCTCACTCAGGGATACAAGACCTCTTACTGGGACAGCGTTCCGGATTGGGCGAAGGGTGAAGACGGCAAGTGGATGATCGCCTATACCGGTGCTACCACATTCCTTTCCAATAAGACACTGCTTGATCAGGACGGCGAGAGCGTTCCGACATCATGGGATGATATCAAGAACGGCAGCTACAAGGTTGCGATCGGCGATATCAACGGCGGCAACGCACAGGCTGCCATCATCGCTTCCAACTTCGCTTTAGGCGGCGATCTGGACAACCTTGATCCTGCATTTGAATTCTGGACCCAGATGGCTGAGGACGGACGTATCAATACGCTGGATATCACACAGCAGAACTTTGAAACCGGTGAAGTTCAGGTCGGCGTTGTATGGAGCTTCACAGGTGTTCCGTATTCCAAGAACATCACAGATTATGATATGGAAGCAACCGTTCCTACAGATGGTTCCATCCAGAGCGGTTATGCATCTGTTATCAACAAGTATGCACCGCATCCGAACGCAGCCGCTCTTGCAAGAGAGGTTATGTTCAGCGATGAAGGTCAGGGCTATCTTGCCGGCGCAGGCGGAATCCCTACCAGAACCGATGTTGAGATCGAAGGATACGATGCAAGCCAGTATGAGAACTGCATCCTGATGGATGACACCGATGCATACTCCAAGGCATGCGAGGAAGTCGTATCAAGATGGGAAGAGGAGATCACACCTCTGCTTGTTCAGTGATAGACATGCATCATTGCATGGCAGCGAAAATTTAAAGTAACCGTTTTTTGACAAGTATAGCAATAATCCGTGATGGGGCGTACAGGGCTGTACGTCCCATTTTTTTCAAAGAACAGGAGATATAAGGCCATGAAGAAGAAAAGATATCTATATCTCTTAGCTCTGCTGCCGTTTCTGGTGGTTACGTTCATGTATGAGATCATTCCGCTCATCACGATCATAATCAACAGTTTCCGACCGGACGACGGCGGCGGCTTTACGCTTGAGAACTATCATACCGTGTTCAGCAAGCTGCTCTACCGGATGGCGATTACCAACAGTATCAAGATTTCCCTGATCTCTGCCGGCATCGGCATTGTGATCGCATTTCTCGGTGCCCGCGCCTCCAAGGCGGTCGGCGGCAAACTGCGGAGCGTCTTCATGACGGTTCTGAACATGGTATCCAATTTCGCCGGCATCCCGCTTGCGTTTGCCTACATGATTCTTCTCGGCAACGCCGGTGTCATGATCCAGCTGGGACGTGCAATGGGCTGGGACGCGCTGGCGAATTTCAACCTGTATACGTCGAGCGGACTGAGCCTCGTATACGTATATTTCCAGATACCGCTTTCAACCCTGCTGCTGATTCCGGCTTTTGATGCGATCCGCAAGGAATGGCAGGAAGCTTCGATGCTTCTCGGCGCCGGCAGCGGCACCTTCTGGTGGAAGGTCGGCATCCCGGTACTGATGCCGAGTATTCTCGATACGTTCAGCGTACTGTTTGCCAATGCACTTGCGGCATACGCAACGGTCTACGCGATCATGATGAACAGTATCTCGCTTCTGCCGATTCAGATCGCCGGCTGTTTCGTCGGCGAGGTCAAGATCCGCAGAGGTCTCGGCGGTGCACTTTCTGTTACCATGATGCTTATCATGGTGGCGATGATCATCATTACCAATGTGATCAGTAAGCAGTTTCAGAAAGGAGTGAGAAAATAATGAAGAAGAGAAGTATGGGTTCTGTCATTATTATTCTGCTGATTCTGGTGTGGCTGCTGATTCCGCTGGTAGTCTCCATTATCTACTCGTTGTTTGAGAACTGGACGGGTATCGCGCCGCAAGGCTTCTCGCTGCGCGCGTATGCGACGATCTTCAGCGACCCGGCGTTCCTCGCAGCACTTGGGCGGACCGTGCTGATCTGTATCGTGCCGATCCTGCTGACGATTCTGCTGGTTCTGCTGGCGCTGTTTGTGACGTCTCTGTTCTTCCCGAAGCTGGAACGTCTCGTGCAGATCATCTGCATGATTCCGTATACCATCCAGGGCGTTATCCTTTCCGTCAGCATCCTTTCGATGTATGTCGCGAACAAGACGTTTCTCGGCAACCGTCTGGTTATGCTGATCGGTGCTTACTGTATCATCATCCTGCCATATATTTATCAGGGCATCCGCAACGGCATGCGTGCCGTCAACATGCCTGTCCTGATCGAGGCGGCTGAGATGCTCGGCGCGACCCGGATTTACGCGTATTTCCGGATTATCGTACCGAATATCATTTCCGCGGTTGTTGTTTCTTCACTGCTGGCCGTGGGCATCATCTTCGGCGACTACGTTCTGGTCAGAAACCTCGATGGTTCCGCATTCCAGAACATCCAGATTTATCTGTATCAGGCAATGAAGTCCGACAGCATGAAGTCCAGTGCGGTATTTGTTGTCATCATGGCAGTTACCTTTACGATCTCTGCGATTGTACTGTATCTGCAGAGCCGTCAGGGCAAACATGGAAAAGACGCTAAATAATGAGGTAGAAGCATATGTCCTATATTCGATTTGAAAATTTATGTAAAAGCTATGGCGAGAAAGAGGTCCTGAGGGACATCAATCTCGAGGTTGAAAAAGGAACACTGGTTACCCTGCTCGGTCCTTCCGGCTGCGGCAAGAGTACGCTGCTTCGCTGCCTCGCCGGCCTGGAGACTGTGACGAGCGGCAAGGTTTACCTGGATGACAAGGATATCACCGAGGTCAGCCCGAAAGACAGAGGCATCGGCATGGTATTCCAGCAGTACAGCCTTTTCCCGAATATGACGGTGGAGCAGAATGTCGCGTTCGGTCTCAAGATCAAGAAAGAGGAACCGGCCGTAATCAAGAAGAAGGTAGACGAGATCATTAAGATTGTCGGCCTTTCGGAACAGGTAAAACAGTATCCGTCCCAGCTCTCCGGCGGACAGCAGCAGCGTGCCGCGCTGGCGAGGGCGATCGTGACGGAGCCGAAGGTTCTGCTTCTCGATGAGCCGCTCTCCGCAATTGATGCGCTGCTCCGTCATTCCCTGCAGATCGAGATCCGCAGGATTCAGCAGGAACTCGGCATCACCGCGATTTTCGTAACGCACGATCAGGATGAGGCGATGGTTATGTCCGATGTCATCCATCTCATGTATGACGGCCACATCGAGCAGTCTGCGGAGCCGATCGAGCTGTATACGAAACCGAAGACGAAATTCGTGGCCTCCTTCATCGGCCATTACAATCTGCTGGATGCCGGGACCATCAAAAATATTTCCGGCGAGCAGATCGATACGGAGAGTGTGGCGTTCCGCCCGGAGATCATCCGTATCAGCCGGGAGCCGGCAGAAGAGGCGGACGCATTTCAGATGGAGGGCGAGATCGCATTCAGCCTGCCGCACGGCAACATTCTCCGCTATGCGGTGATGTGCGGCGGCACACAGGTGGATGTCGATGTGCTCTTCGGCGATGTGGAACCGTTCAACACCGGAGACAAGGTTTATCTGTCAGTTAAGAAGTCGGAATGCATCTTCCTGTGATGCAGGAAACGGAGAAATATTATGGCAGCGAGTCTGAATTTCGGCCACCGCGGATTTTCCGGACAGTTTCCGGAAAATACGCTGCTGGCATTTCAAAAAGCAGTAGATGCCGGCTGTGACGGCATCGAGCTGGATGTCCACCTTTCCCGGGACGGGGAGGTTGTGATCATCCACGATGAGACGGTTGACCGCACAACGAACGGCAGCGGCAATGTCCGCGATTTCACGCTGGAGCAGCTCAAGGATCTGGACGCGTACGGCAGCTTTCCGGGAAAGTTCAGCAAGAATGAAATCCCGACGCTGCGTGAATATTTCGACCTGATCCGCGATACGGGCATCATCACCAATATCGAGCTGAAAACCGGTGTTTATACCTATCCGGGCATCGAGCAGAAGACGCTTAAGCTGATCGAGGAGTTCGACATGAAAAACCGTATTATCATCTCGTCGTTCAACCACTATTCCGTGCTGCGGATGATGCGGCTGGCACCGGAGATGCAGTACGGTTTCCTGGAAGAGAGCCGCGTGATTGACATGCCGCTCTACGCGCACAGCCACGGCATGGACGCGGTTCATCCGCTGTTCAACGTCGTAGATGCACCGTACATGAGACAGTGCTGCCAGCTCGGACTGGACGTGAACTGCTGGACGGTCAATACGCGGGAAGATATTATGCAGATGGCACGGCTCGGTGTTCATGGTATAATAGGTAATAACCCGGATATCTGTGCGGATGTGCTCAGGAATATGAGATAATCGACATGGAAAGCTCCTTCGGGAGCTTTCTTTGCACACGGCATATTTTCCGGAGATGGTAAAGGAGGACGGCCTGTATGCTTATTTGCAGGGTAATCGGCCATGTATGGGCGACGAAGAAGGACGAGAATATGGAAGGCCTCAAGATGATGGTCGTGCAGCAGATTGACAGTCAGGGCAATGACGTCGGCAGCTGCTTTGTCGCGGCGGACATCGTGGGGGCCGGGATCGGCGAACAGGAGCTGACCGTAAGCGGCAGTACGGCGCGGAAGGTGCTCGAATCGCGGGGACCGGTGCCGGTGGATGCCGTCATCGTCGGTATTATCGATACGATTGAAGTGGAACGGGAAGCCAGGCAGGGCTCGCGTTCCTGAATGAGAGGAGGCGGCGTAAGTGCAGACGGATCCTTTTGACAGCGGCCCGGAGCAGGGGCAGAGCGTAGACAGCGGCAGCAAACAGCGTATTATCCAGGAATTTGTACCCGGCAAGCAGGTGACGCTGGCACATATCATCGCCAATCCGGATCCCGGTCTTTACCGGAAGCTGGGTGCGGTCGGCGAGCACAGCGGCGCGCTGGGCATCATGACGATCACGCCGAGCGAGGGCGCGATTATCGGTGCCGATGCGGCGGTCAAGGCGGCCGAGGTCGAGATCATTTTCGTGGACCGTTTTAACGGTTCGCTGATTATCGGCGGCGAAGTGGCGGCGGTCGAGACAGCCGTGCGCGCCGTCATGCATATGCTCGAGACGAAGCTGCATTTCGCCCCGACGATCGTGACAAGATCATGAAGAAGATTATTCTGATCGGCAGCACGGCCTGCGGCAAGACGACGATCAGCCAGTACATCAATCACCAGGAGCTGCGCTATATCAAGACGCAGACGGTGCAGGTGTGCAGCGAGACCATCGACACGCCGGGCGAATACCTGGAAAACAGGGCGTTTTTCAGCTCGCTGATGGTGTCCAGCTACGAGGCGGATCTTGTCCTTTTCGTGCAGGATGCAAGCCGTGAACAGTTTTATTTTTCGCCCGGGCAGGCGGGCGCTTTTTCGCAGCCGGTGGCGGGTGTTGTGACGAAAATTGATATCGCTGCGCCGCAGGAGATACGGGATGCGCGGGAGAGGCTGGAACTGGCCGGCGCCGACCCTGTATTCGAGGTCAGTGCGGTGACGGGCGAGGGCATGGATAAGCTGCTGGAATTTCTGCAGTAAAAAATACCATCGATGCTCTGCATGAATCACAGAGACCGATGGTATTTTTGTGCTCCGGCGGCTGCCGGTGCAGCTTGGAAGCTGCGTCCGCCAAATTGCCACGCAGTTCGGAAATTGCGGCCATGAGGCTGCCTGGTGCAGTTAGGAAATCGCGGCCATCAGGCTGCAGGGCGCATCAGAAGCTGCGTCCGCCGCCTCCGTGCATGCCGCCTCCGCTGCTGATGTGGGAGGAACCGCCGCCGCCGCCGCCTCCGCCGCGGGAATTGTCATCGTGCACGATGACATGATGCGTTACGGTGCGGTTGACGAAAACATCCTGCCTGCCGGTCAGGGAAGACTGGTTCTGGTCCGTGTAATCAGACGCACTGTCTGTCACACGTCCGCCGGACCGCGCGGCCATGGCAGCCGTGATGCCGCCGCCTGCGGCAAGCGCGATCGCAAGCCGGATCAGAATGCCGGACAGACCCATCCGGGCGCCCTGTGAGACGGACCTGCCCATATAGCTGTATACACCTTTCAGGAAGCAGCGGCAGGCACCGTAGTAGTCTTCCTCCACGATCTTATTGTAGCAGTCATCGAGTATGCTGTTGATGCGGTCATCGGAGTAGTACCCGATCGCCTGTCCCTGCGTGGCGATGTGGATGTAGCGGTTATCCATATCGATCAGGAAGAGGATGCCGGCGCGGCCGTCCGAAGACATGGACTGCCCGATATCCTCCGCGTACTGGTCTGCGTATTCCTGGGCTGTGAGACCTTCGGCATCGCTTGTCGTTACAACCGCGATATCGCAGTCATAACGGTCTGTATAGCTGTCAATAACGGTCTCCAGCTTCGATTCTTCCTCATCGGTGAGGAGGTCTGCCTCGTCGAAGATGCCGCTGGCGGAAGAGGAGGCAGATGCCGTATTTACGGTCAGCAGCGCTGCGGCCGCGGCCAGCAGTGCAAAAACGGTAAAACGTAGGAAATGTCTGTATTTTCTCATATGAACACCCCGATCAGAATAAGTACGGCAAATATGATGCCGGTGAGCATCATCCACCACATGGCAATCTTTGCTTTGCTGATCGGCGGCTTGCCGATCACTTTGCCGGTCTGCCCGTTCATGGCGAAAATATAGTCATTTTCGCGGTAGCGATAGGAAATGAACCAGATCGGCAGATACACGTAGCGGCTGACAGGATTTTCGTAATCGTAGTGCTGGTCCGTGATGGTCACCGTATCGTAGCCCGCCATCGTGCCGCGCAGCTCCTTTTCGGAATAGGCATCGAGACGCTCTTCGATCAGCGGCATCAGCTCCTGCGCCGTGTAGTCGCGCTGGCTGGCATCGAAACCGGCCAGGTAAGGCAGGCGGAAGGCCTGCAGCTGACTGAAATCGTAGGGCAGCAGCTTTGATGAGAGCGTGTCGTCAAATTTCTCGGAAGCATCATATGGAACATCATGGTAATGAATGTCCATTGAACGATAGAGCTGATAAAAATCTGTCTCCGTGTATTCCATGTCGCCGCGGACGTAGACGCGGACACGGGTGGCCGACGCATGCGCCTGGGCGCGGACATCGGTATCGTAAAGCCAGTACGGAATGTACAGCGGCTTCAGGTTCTGAATGTTGTGGGCAGAAGCAAACCCCGGCGGCGAGAAACGGCCGTTGTGGCACCACTTGCGGAAAGCGCTGACGGCATCATCCCGCGAATGGGTAAACGGCAGCACGCCGGTCGGGCGCATGTCGCCTTCGAGGCGGTCCGTGAAGACGAGCGGGGAACCGCAGTACGGGCAGAGCGATGTGACCGCTTTCGGGTCCGCTTCGATCACGCCGCCGCAGCTGCTGCAGGTATAAGACGCCGGATGTTCTTCGCCGGTATCGCCGGACGCGCTGGAAAGCTGATCGGCTTCCTGCACATCGATGCTGGTTCCGCAGTGATCGCACAGAATTTTGCCCAGCTTGATGTCATACTGCATGGAAGCACCGCAGTTCGGACAAGGATAATTCTTTACCAATCATTTCACCCCCATATTTTGATAATTTGATCAGTATTCTGATAATTTTATTATACGGTATGAAGGAAAATTTGACCAGACGGGGACTGCAGATGGCTGTGATATACATTTAATATATTTATCGCAGTCAATGAAATTACTTATGGTTGAAATATTGTATATTATGTGTTATTTTTATAGAAATATACACTTATAGTTTATCAGTATAAAGCTTTAACGCATAAAATTATTAACGGACAGGTACACGGCTATGAATGACGAAAATGCAGTCCTTGAAGTCAGGGACTTGTGTGTACAATTTAATACAGTTGAGGGCACCGTGCAGGCGATCAATCACCTGAGCTATACGCTGCATAAGGGCGAGAAGCTCGGCATTGTCGGCGAGAGCGGCAGCGGCAAGAGTGTATCCTCACTGGCGATCATGCAGCTGATTCCGAACCCGCCGGGCAAGATTACCGGCGGTGAGATTATTTATAAGGATAAGGATCTTGTCAGTCTCCCGGAGAAGGAGATGGAGAAGATCCGCGGCAATGAGATATCGATGATATTTCAGGAGCCGATGACATCGCTGAATCCGATTATCCGCTGCGGCGCGCAGATCGCGGAGTCGCTGATGCTGCACAGCGGAATGGACAAGAAGACGGCGATGCGGGAAGCGATCCGGATCATGGACGATGTCGGTATCGCCAATCCGGTTGCGCGTGCCTACGAATATCCGCATCAGCTCTCCGGCGGTATGCGCCAGAGGGTCATGATTGCGATGGCGCTTGCCTGCAAGCCGAATATTCTGATCGCGGATGAGCCGACGACGGCGCTGGATGTGACGATTCAGGCGCAGATTCTTGATCTGATCCGCCAGATGAACAAGGGACTCGGTACGTCGGTTCTGTTTATCACGCATGATCTCGGCGTCGTGCGCGAGTTGTGCGATACGGTCATCATCATGTATACCGGCCGCATCATGGAGAAGGCGCCGGTCGATAAGATTTTCAGCGAACCGCTGCATCCGTACACGAAGGGACTGCTGGCTGCCATCCCGCGCATTACCAAGGAGCGCAGCAAGCTGGAGACCATAGAGGGTTCGGTGCCGAACCCGACAGAGAAGATTACCGGCTGCAGTTTCCGGCCGCGCTGTCCATATGCGACGGAGCGCTGTGCACAGGAGGAACCGCCGGTGGTACAGATTGACAGTGACAGACAGGTGAAGTGCTGGCAGTACGTACAGACGGCTGCAGAGGAGGGAGAACGTCATGAGCAGTGATGCTGACAAGAAGGATGTGCTTCTTTCCGCACAGCATATCAAGGTCTATTATAAAGGAAAAAACAGGAAGACAGGCCCTGTCCGGGCGGTCGACGATGTCAGTTTTGACATCATGAAGGGCGAGACCTTCGGCATCGTCGGCGAGAGCGGCTGCGGCAAGAGCACGATCGGCCGGGCGCTGATCCGGCTCGAGCATATCACGGACGGCAGCGTTATTTTCCGCGGACAGGACATTTCGAAACTGAAGAAGAAAGAACTCAAGGATGTACGGCGCCACGCGCAGATGGTTTTCCAGGATCCGGCTGCCTGCCTGAATCCGCGGCGGACGGTGAAGCAGATCATCGAAGAGCCGTTTATGATCCACGGCGTGCCGGAAGGTGTCAGCCTGGATGAGCGCGTTGAAGAGCTCGTGAAGAAGGTCGGCCTGGACACGTATCACCTGAGCCGCTACCCGCATGAGCTTTCGGGCGGCCAGAAGCAGCGTGTCGGCATTGCCCGGGCGATTGCCCTGAATCCGGATCTGGTGATCTGCGATGAAGCGGTTTCGGCGCTCGATGTTTCCGTGCAGGCGCAGGTTCTGAATCTGCTCAGCGATCTCAAGAGCGATCTCGGGCTGACGTACATATTTATTTCGCATAATCTGAACGTCGTTTATCAGGTGAGCGACCGCGTCGGTGTCATGTATCTCGGCAAGATGGTCGAGATCGCGCCGTACGACCGCCTGTATGAGAAACGGTATCATCCGTACACGCAGGCGCTGCTGTCGGCGATTCCGCAGGTGGACGGTGACGGGAAGACGGAGAGAATCCGGCTGAAGGGTGAAGTCCCGAGCCCGAGCGATCCGCCGTCAGGATGCCGGTTCCATACGCGGTGTCCGCATTGCTGCGAAATCTGTGAGAAGGAGATGCCGCCGCTTCGCGAGATCGAACCGGGACATTTCGTCGCTTGCCATCTGTATGATGAGCAGACAGAGAAGGAGAACACACCGGAAACTCCGGTGACTCAATAATTCACTATTCCAAGAGGAGGGAATAATAATGAAAAAGAGAATACTGGCAATTGCACTCTGTGCAGCCATGACGCTGGGGCTCGCAGCCTGCGGCGGCGATTCCGCATCGACAGCCGAGTCGTCAGCAGCATCCGCCGGCACAGCATCAGGCAGTTCTGATGATTCAACGGTAGTCATCGCCATGGGCTCCGGATTTTCCACACTGGACCCGGGTTACGTTTACGAGAAATATCCGCCGCTTATTGTGAATGCGTGCTACGATAATCTGTTCCGTTTCACATCCAACGACGGTGAGCCGGAACCGAACCTGGTTGATACCTATGAATGGTCAGATGACAATCTGACACTTACCTGTACACTCAAGGACGGCCTCAAGTTCGCCAGCGGCAATCCGCTGACTTCTGCGGATGTTGCGTTCAGCATCAACCGCTGCAAGAACCTGCAGGGCAATCCGTCCTTTATCTGCGAGACGATCGACAGCATTGAGACGCCGGATGACAAGACCGTCATCTTCCATCTCAATACCGTCGACAGTGCTTTCCTTTCCAAGCTGACCTACAGCTCACTGGCTGTACTCGACAGCGAGGTTGTCAAGGAAAACGGCGGTACGGATGCAGAAGATGCAGCGACAGCCGATACAGCACAGGATTATCTCAATACGGCAAGTGCCGGCTCAGGCCCGTATGTCATGACGAGCTATACACCGGATGAGGAAGTCGTACTCGAGAAGAACGAGAACTACTGGGGCGAAGCAAGCAACGTCGACAAGTTCATCATTGAGATCCAGCCGGATTCCAATACACAGATGATGACGCTGTCTTCCGGCGATATCGATGTGGCCATGAACATGACCGATGATACGATGGCAGAGCTCACCGATGACAACGTTGTCAAGATCAACGAGCCTACCAAGACAGTCGGCTTCGTTATGATGAACATGGATGAGTCCGTCGGCGGACCGGTTTCCAACCCGGACGTACAGCAGGCAATCCGCCTCGCACTGAACTATTCCGAGATCCAGACAATCTGCGGCGAGGGCTCCGTAACACCTTACAGCCTGATTCAGGTTGGTTTCATGGGCAGCAAGGGCGAGCGCTCAACCGATTACACAGATATCGACAAGGCCAAGGATCTGCTGGCACAGGCCGGCTATCCGGATGGTTTTGATATCGACCTGACCGTCTGCGATCTGGATATGGAAGGTATTGCACTGACTGACCTTGCGCAGGTTGTCAAAGAGAACCTGGCCGAGATCGGCATCAACTGCAACATCGTTTCCGATCCATGGGCAGCCGGCTACGGCGATGATTACCGCGACGGCAAGCTTGGATTCACCGTTATGTACTGGGGTACCGATTACAATGACCCGAACGTACAGCTCGAGTTCCTGCCTGGCAAGACAGTAGGTCTGCGTGCCGGCTGGACAGCTGAGATGGATGATCAGGGTCTTGACGATCTGTATGATCAGGCTATGGCAGCAACGGACAATGATCAGCGTTCTGAGATCCTCGGACAGATCCAGGATGCGATGTATGAGAACGGACCGTTCATCTTCTTTGCACAGGCACCGTCTCATATCGCATACAGCAGCCGCATTGACGGCGTAGCCGTATCGGATCCGTATGCTCTGGATGTAAGATCCATCACGATTAAGTAATACAGTTTCGTACAGAAGAGAAGATGGCCGGCATAAGCGCCCTTGCGCAGGCGGGAGCGCGGATGCCGGATGTCTTCGGTTTATAAAATAATTTCTTTCAGAGGTGTGTCGTATGGAACGACTGAAATTTATTCTAAAACGGCTGGGCTATCTGGTCGTCATGCTTTTTGGCGTCGCCACGCTGGTGTTTATTCTCACCAAGATGATCCCCGGCGACCCGACAGTAGCCAATCTGAGCCAGAGAGCGCTGAATGACCCGGAGGTAGTGGCAGCCTTCAGAGCCAAGTACGGATTGGATAAACCGGTGCTTGTACAGTATTTTTACTATATCGGGAATCTTCTGCACTTCGATCTCGGCACTTCCATACGTACCAACAACAGCGTGCTCTCGGAGCTGAACCGCTGTTTCCCGGCTACTTTTGAGCTGGCGCTTTTCGCCATCATCGTGGCCGCGGTACTCGGTATCCTGTTCGGTATTATTTCCGCAACACACAGAAACAGTGCCGGCGACCAGATCGTCCGTGCGATTTCCGTTACGGGCGTCAGCATCCCGAGTTTCTGGTTTGCGCTGATTGTTCTCTATTTCTTCTATTACAAGCTGCACATCATGCCGGGTCCGGGCCGTCTGAGCAATACGTTTGCAGAGCCCGCTCACGTAACCGGCCTGTTTGTGCTGGACAGCCTGCTCGAAGGCAATCCGGCGAAGGCATGGGATGCGTTCAGACATCTGATCCTGCCGGGATTCGTTCTCGCAGCCTTCACGATGGGACTGATCACGCGTACCACGCGTTCCAACCTGCTGGATGTCATGTCGACGGATTATATCCGGACGGCCAAGGCCAAAGGTCTTTCCCGCCGGCGCCTGATCCGCAAGCATGCACTCGGCAATGCCCTGATTCCGGTCCTGACCGTTATCGGTCTCGGCCTCGGCAATCTCCTGGGCGGCATGGTCCTCGTCGAGACGATTTTCAACTGGCCGGGCGTCGGTCAGTTCGCCTACGAGTCGGTCCTTTCCAATGACTATCCGGCGATCATCGGCGTCGCGCTTCTGATCGCGTTGAACTATATGATCATCAACACAATAGTGGATATTCTGTATGGAATCATTGATCCGAGAGTGAGGCTGCAGTAATGGGAAGAGCGATAAAGAAATTATTCAAGTCAAATGCATTGTTTACTGCCGGTGTCATCATCTGTGTGTTCTGGATTGTGATGGCAATCTTCGCACCGCTGATAGCACCTTATGATCCGATTGCACAGGATATGGGCAGCCGTCTGATGGCACCGTCGTCAGAGCATATTTTCGGCACGGATGCTTTCGGACGCGACATCTTCAGCCGTGTCATCTACGGCGGACGCTATTCGCTGCTGGCCGGTCTGCTGACGGTCGTCATCGCAGGCTTCATCGGTACGGTGTACGGCGCCATCGCAGGCTATGTCGGCGGTGTCGTCGATAACGTCATGATGCGTTTCTCAGAGATGATCATGTCGTTCCCGTCGCTGGTTCTGGCCATGATCATCAATGCGGTCATGGGCTCGAACCTGTTTAACACGATGTTTGCGCTGATTGTCGTGGCATGGCCTTCCTATGCGAGACTGATGCGAAGCGTGGTCTTAAGCGTCAAGCAGAACGAGTATGTGCTGGCCTCCGAATCCCTGGGCGCCTCGAGCGGACGGATTCTGTTCAAGGAAATTATCCCGAACAGTATCAGCTCAGTCCTGATCATGGCGACGACGGATATCGGCAACCAGATCCTCATGTTCTCGACGCTGAGTTTCCTCGGCCTCGGTTCCGCTCCGCCGACGCCTGAATGGGGCATGATGGTTTCGGACGGCGTAAACTATTTCAACAAATTCTGGATTGCGGGCTTCCCAGGTCTTGCCATTTTCACGATGGCGGTCGGCGCCAACTTCATCGGCGACGGCCTGCGGGATCTCCTGGATCCGAAGCTCAGAAAAGAATTTTAAAGACGGAGCCGTCTTCCGGAAAATATCCGGAGGGCGGCTTTTTGCATGAAAGGAAGCAGAGTATGAGTCAGCTGATAAAGGATACGGATCCGCTTGCCGTCATGGAAATGGAAAACGGCAGCCGGGTAGTGATTGAACTTCTGCCGGACGCGGCGCCGAATACGGTGGCCAGTTTTGTCTGGGCGGCCTCGCGGGGCTATCTGGATCATCATGTGATTGAGAGAATTGTGCCCGGCAGCTGGGTGGATATGAGCTATACGGCATTCGGACATAGGGAATGCCGGTTCCTGATTCCGTATGAGTCAAAGCTCCATCCGGAGATCGAGCCGCTGGATTCCCATCCGGGGTGCGTCTGCATGGGCGGCTACGGGGAAGCCGGCCTTGCCTCGTGTGAGTTTTTCTTTCCGCTGCGGGACTGCCCGGAGCACAAGGGCATCTATCCGGTTTTCGGAAAAGTGGCGGAAGGTATGGAAGAAATAGAGCGGATCGGTAAGGTGCCGGTTCGCAGGATGAAGCCGCTCGCACCGGGTGTGGAACTGTACGTGCCGGAAGAGCCGCAGATCGTGCGGAGCATCACGCTGGACCTCAAAGGGTGGAAATTTCCGGATCCGGTTCGGATGAAAGAGCAGAAGCTGCCTAAGACGTGGCGCTGAGCCGGGCCGGCATGTGGCAAAATAGCATGTTTTATGAATAAAACTGCCGGAGATGCAGAATCTGTATCTCCGGCAGTTCTTTTATTTTCTGGATCCGCGGCCGCCGCGGTTTGCCAGACGAAGGTCATTCAGGACAAGTTCTTTGCCCTTGTATTCAATGGTTCTCTTTGTGTTGTTGTCGAGCGGATAGACGGCATCGACGCTGTCCTCGCTGATCAGGGAAATACCCTTGACGCCGACGGAATTTTTCTTCATCACCGGCACGTTTGCCAGCGAGAACTTCAGGAAATAGCCGCTCTTCGTGGTAAGAACAAGCTGATTATACGAGTCCGCCTCGACGACGGCGCAGACGCTGTCACCGCTTTGCAGTTTCGTCGCCGCAATGCTCCGCCGCCGCACATCATATTCGCTGCCTTCGACGATTTTCACAAGACCGGCCCGTGTCACGAACAGGAGCTTTTCCTTGCTCACATCGCTGAGGGCAAGGATGTTGACAATGGTCTCTTCCTGACTGTTGTAGCCGCACAGATTATCGATCGGCGTCGCCTTGTCGCGGAACCGGCCGAACGGGATGTCGGCGATGCGGACCAGATGAACGCTGCCGCTGTCTGTAAAGACGCACAGCCGTCCGTCGTTCATGGCGGACAGGACAAAGCGGTTTTCGGAGACGGCGGCTTCCTTGTTGCGCTCGAAGGTCGCCTCGTCAACGGCTTTCGCATAGCCGAACCGGTCGATCAGCAGAACGACACGCATGGCCTCCGGCTCCTTTTTCTTGAGGACAACCGGCGCCGCATTCTCTATCGTGGTCCTGCGCGGCACGGCGTAGCGGCGCTTGATCTGGTCGAGCTCCTTCAGGATAACGCGGTTCATGCTCTCGTGGTTTTCGAGAATGTCGCGGTAGGTCTCGATGTTCTTGACCGTTTCAGCGTGTTCTTCCATCAGGGCATCCAGCTCGAGACCGATCAGCCGGTACAGCCGCATCTCGAGGATGGCTTTGGCCTGTGCCTCGGTAAAATCGAGTTTGGCTGCGGCCTGCCGGGAAGCCTTCGACTTGAAGCGGATGCCTTCCGTATTGCCGGTTGTCAGACAGGCCTTCGCCTGATTGATATTCTTGCTGCCCCGCAGAATCTCGATGATCAGATCGATGATATCGCAGGCACGGATCAGGCCTTCCTGAATCTCCAGTTTCTCCTGCTCTTTCTGCAGCAGGGTGCGGTATTTGCGGGTGTTGATCTCGTACTGAAAATCGAGGTACTGCTCAAGAATGGCCTTGAGCCCGAGCACCTCCGGCCTGCCGTCGGCGATGGCGAGCATGTTGACACCGAAGGTGTCTTCGAGACGCGTCTTCTTGTAGAGCAGTGCCAGCAGCTGGTCGATATCGGCATTGCGCCGCAGTTCGAGAACGATGCGGATGCCCTCTTTCGACGACTGGTTGGAAATATCGATGATATCGCTTGTCTTACGGCTCTCCACGAGCGCGTAGACGTCGTTGAGGAATTTGCCGATATTGGCGCCGATCATCGTGTACGGAATTTCCGTGATGACAAGCCGCTTCCGGCCGCCCTTTTCATTTTCAACCTGCACGCGTCCGCGGATGCGGATCCTGCCGGTGCCGGTTTCATAGATTTTCAGCAGGTCATCCTTATTGGTGACAATGCCGCCGGTGGGGAAATCAGGCCCCTGTATGTACTTCATCAGCTGCCTGGTGGTGATATCACTGTCTTTCATCAGCGCTTTTACGGCATCTATGCATTCGCCGAGATTGTGCGGCGGCGTGCTCGTGACCATGCCGACGGCGATGCCGTCGGAGCCGTTGACCAGAAAATTCGGGATGCGGACCGGCAGAACCGTCGGTTCCTTCTCTGTCTCATCGAAGTTCGGCATGAAACTGACCACATCTTTATCGAGATCGCTCAGGAAAGCTTCCTGCGTGATTCGCTGCAGGCGCGCCTCCGTATAACGCATGGCGGCGGCGCCGTCGCCTTCAATAGAACCGAAATTGCCGTGCCCGTCTACGAGCGGGAGCTCTTTCTTGAAATCCTGCGCCATCACGACGAGCGCATCATAGATGGAGCTGTCGCCGTGCGGATGATATTTACCCATTGTATCGCCGACGATACGCGCACTCTTACGGTACGGCCGGTCATAGCGGATGCCGAGTTCATACATGTCATAGAGCGTACGCCTCTGCACCGGCTTGAGGCCGTCCCGGATGTCCGGCAGTGCACGGGAAACGATAACGCTCATCGCATAGTCGACATAGGACTTCTGCATTATCTCCGAATATTCTGTCTCAATAATATGATCCTGATCTGCCATCTGCATCCTCCTTAGATATCAAGCTCGGCATCACGGGCATGTTTGTAGATAAACTGTTTGCGCGGCGGTACGTCCGGCCCCATCAGCAGTCCTGTGATGTCGGATGCCTCCCGTCCGTCGTCGATCTCCACCTTGCGCAGCTGGCGGGTCTCCGGATTCAGCGTCGTCTCCCAGAGCTGATCCGGGTCCATCTCGCCGAGACCCTTGTAGCGCTGCAACGTAAAGGAACCCTTGTGTTTCCGGCGGTAGCGCAGCAGCGCCTCGTCATCGTAGAGGTATTCTTCCTTTCCGCGCGATGGCATCGCCTTGTACAGCGGCGGCATCGCGATATACACGTGTCCCTCGGTGATCAGCTGCGGCATGAAACGGAAAAACAGCGTCAGCAGCAGCGTGCAGATATGGGCACCGTCGACATCCGCATCGGCCATGATAATGATCTTGTCGTAGCGGAGCTTGCTGATATCGAAATCGTTGCCGTAGCCCTCGGAAAAACCGCAGCCGAACGCATTGATCATTGTCTTGATCTCCGCGTTGGCCAGAATCTTGTCGATGCTGGCCTTCTCGACATTCAGAATCTTGCCGCGGATCGGCAGAATCGCCTGGTAGCGGCGGTCGCGGGCCGTCTTCGCGGACCCGCCTGCGGAATCTCCCTCGACGATGAAAATCTCGCATTTCTTCGGGTCGCGGTCTTCGCAGTTGGCCAGCTTGCCGTTGGAGTCGAAGGAAAACTTCGGCTTGGTGAGCAGGTTTGTCTTGGTTCGTTCTTCTGTCCTGCGGATTTTCGCCGCCTTCTCGGCACAGGAGAGAACGAGCTTGAGTGTATCAAGATTTTTATCGAAATAACGTGTGATCTCGTCGCTGACGACCTTGCCGGTCGCGCGCATGGCATCCTGGTTGTCCAGCTTCGTCTTCGTCTGTCCTTCAAACCGCGGGTCAGGATGCTTGATGGAAATGACGGCGGTCAGTCCGTTGCGGATATCGGCGCCGGTGAAATTCGCATCCTTCTCTTTGAGGACGCCGATCTCGCGGGCATAGCCGTTCATGACCGTCGTAAACGCCGTCTTGAAGCCGGTGATATGCGTGCCGCCTTCCGCATTGTAGATATTGTTGCAGAAACCGAGAATATTTTCATGGAATTCATTGATATACTGGAAAGCACATTCCACGGTGATATTCTCGCTGACGCCGGAGAAACTGATGATACCGCTGACGGCTTCCTTGTTGGCATTCATGTCGCGGATGTAGCCGACGAGGCCGTCCGGTTCGTGGAGCGTCATCTCGACAGGCTCTGCGCCCCGCAGGTCCTGAAAATATATCGTAAGCTTCGGATTCAGGTAGGCCGTCTCGTGCAGCCGGCTGATCACGTCGTCTTCCTTGAAATCCGTGCGGTCGAAAATCTCACCGTCCGGCAGGAAAGTGATCTCCGTACCGGTCTTGCGCGTCTTGCCGATGACCGGCAGCAGGCCTTTCTCGAGCTTTACAACCGGCTTGCCACGGTTGTAGCGGTCATGATAGATGCACCCGCCCCGGCTGATCTTCACATCGAGCCACTGGGAGAGCGCGTTGACAACCGAGCTGCCCACGCCGTGCAGACCGCCGCTTGTCTTGTAGGCACTGCTGTCGAACTTGCCGCCGGCATGCAGGGTCGTGAAAACGAGACGCTCGGCGGAAATGCCTTTCTCGTGCAGGTCGGTCGGGATGCCTCGCCCGTTGTCGGACACCGTCGCCGAACCGTCCTTGTTCAGACTGACATGAATCTCCGTACAGTATCCGGCAAGATGCTCATCCACGGCATTGTCAACGATCTCATAGATCAGATGATTGAGACCGCGGCGCGAAACACTTCCTATATACATGCCGGGCCGCACCCGGACTGCCTCGAGCCCCTCCAGAACCGTTATATTTTTTGCACTGTAATCGTCAGCAGACGCCATCCTAACACCTCTTGATATATGATAATAGTCTTAATTTTCTGAAATCAGTTCAACCGATATCTTAATGGAAAAAAAGAGGTGTGTCAAGCAAAAGCAGAATGTGCGTTCGACTGGTGTGCAGTGAAATTTTATAGTATAATTGTATAAGCCAGCCCCAAATGGGGCCGGCGGGTACAGGTATACTGAGTAACCGAACAACATTGTCCAGTAAGGAGCGAAGAATGTTAAAAGTAGGAATGCTTACAAGCGGCGGCGACTGCCAGACACTGAACGCTGCCATGAGAGGAGTAGCCAAGACGTTATACAACCTGCGGCCGGATACCATGATCTATGGTTTCCTGGATGGCTACAAAGGACTGATGTATGGTGACAGCAAACTGATGGATCCATCGGATTTTTCCGGAATTCTGACGGTCGGCGGCACGATCCTCGGATCTTCCCGTCAGCCTTTCAAGAAGATGTCGGAGCCGATGGAGGACGGCAGCGATAAAGTCACACGCATGATCGAGAATTATCATGCACTGAATCTGGACTGTCTTGTCATACTCGGCGGCAACGGTACGCATAAAACAGCGAATCTGCTGTCCCAGAAGGGACTCAATATCGTTTCACTGCCGAAGACGATTGACAATGATATTTATATGACGGACATGACGTTCGGCTTTCACAGTGCGCTTGGCGTGGCGGCCAATGCGATTGACTGCGTACATACGACGGCGGCTTCCCATGACCGTGTATTTATCGTCGAGCTGATGGGACATAAGGTCGGCTGGCTGACATTGTATGCGGGCATTGCCGGCGGATCGGATATCATCCTGATTCCGGAGATCCCGTACCGCCTGGATTCCGTACTGCAGGCGATCGTAAGACGTGTCAAGAGCGGCAAGCGTTTCAGTATCATCGCAATGGCAGAGGGTGCTGTGCCGGAAGAGTTTGCGGATCTTTCCAATAAGGAATATACAAAGCGGCTCAGGGCAGCCGGCTATCCGTCCGCTTCCTATATGCTCGGCAATCAGATCGAAGAGGCAATCGGACAGGAAGTCCGGATCGTTGTGCCGGGACATACGCAGAGAGGCGGCAGTCCGGTACCGTATGACCGTGTGATCGCCACGAGACTTGGCGCCTATGCGGGCCGCATGATTATCAACGGACAGTTTGGCTATATGGCGGCGCTGGATAACCAGAAGATTGTCAAGATACCGCTTTCCAAGGTGGCCGGCAAGCTCAAGAAGGTGGATCCGAAGAGCGATATCATCCGTCAGACGAGAGATATCGGCATCAGCCTTGGCGATGAGGAAGTAACAGAAGAAATCTGATATGGATTGAAGGGTTGGAGAGATGGCTTATCAGGCACTTTACAGGAAATGGAGACCGGACGGCTTCGATGATGTCAAGGGGCAGGAACCGATTGTGACCGCCCTGAGAAATCAGATTATCCAGGGACGGATCGGCCACGCCTATCTGTTCTGCGGCACCCGCGGCACCGGCAAGACATCGGTCGCCAAGATATTTGCGAAGGCTGTCAACTGCGAACATCCAGTAAACGGCAGTCCGTGCGGCGAGTGCGAATCCTGCCGTGCGATAGCGCAGCAGCGTTCGATGAATGTCGTCGAGATTGATGCGGCGTCCAACAACGGCGTCGACAATATCCGGCAGATCTGCGAGGAGACAGCCTATCATCCGGCCGAAGGTCGATACAAGGTCTATATCATCGATGAGGTGCACATGCTGACGGCCAGCGCCTTCAACGCCCTGCTCAAGACGCTGGAGGAACCGCCGGAATATGTCATTTTCATTCTGGCGACGACGGAGCCGCAGAGTGTGCTGCCGACGATTATTTCGCGGTGCCAGCGGTACGATTTCCGCCGGCTCAGCATCCCGACGATTGTGGACCGGATGCGTTTTATCGCGGATCAGGAGAACATCGATGTCGATGATGAGGCGCTGGAATATATCGCGCGGACGGCCGGCGGCGCGATGCGTGATGCGCTCAGTATTTTTGACCAGTGTCAGGCATTCTGCCTGGGAGAGAAGATCACGTATCAGCGGGTGGCCGATGTGCTCGGCGCGGTGGACCCGTCGGTTCTGGCGGATCTGATGCGGGACATCGCCCACGCAGATGCGGACAGTGCGCTGCGGCGGCTGAATGACATGATCCTGCAGGGGCGCGATCTGACGCAGGTTGTATCGGATCTGATCTGGTACCTGCGCAACCTGATGCTGGTGAAGGCCGGCATCGGAGAAGATATGATCGAGGCCTCCCATGAGCAGGTGGAGGCGATGAAGAAGGCCGGGGAGGATATCACGGAGGATATGATTCTGTATTATATCCGTGTCCTTTCCGATCTGTATAATTCCATGCGGCGTTCCTCACAGAAGCGGGTTCTGGTTGAAGTCGCGATTATACGGCTCTGCCATCCTGCGGCGGAGACGGATCTGGACGCGCTGCGAAGCCGTGTCGATATTCTTGAGGAACGGCTCGACAGCGGACAGTTCGCAGCACCGGCGGGGCAGCCGGCGGGCGCGGCGCAGAAGCCGGCACCGGCAGCGCCGGAGAGCGGAGCGAAAGAGCAGGATCTGCTGGAAGCACTGCCGGAGGATATCATGATCCTTTGCGAGAACTGGGAGGAAATCCGCAATTCACTGCCGGAGGCACCGCGCAGGATGCTGCAGGGCGCTGCGGTATCGCCGGTGAGCAACGGCATCATGCTCTATATACAGGATAAATTCGGCCGTTATTATTTTGAGCATACAGAGAAGATGCGCGAGCTTACAGAGATGATCGCGCAGAAGACAGGACGGAAGTTCAATATCCACCTCGCCGACGGCGGCGTGCGTCCGGACGGCGGCAGCAATGCGGTCAGCCTTGACCGGATCGTGGATATTCTGAAGACGAGACTTAAAACACCGGGGCAGAACCCGGATCAGGAGGGTAATGAATAATGTCAAAGAGAGGCGGTTACCCGGGCGGAATGCCGGGCAATATGAATAATCTTATGAAACAGGCACAGCGCATGCAGAAACAGATGGAAGATGCGCAGAAACAGCTCGAGGAGCAGCAGTTTGAGGCTTCCGCGGGCGGCGGTGCCGTGAAGGTTCGCGTCAGCGGCAAGAAGGAACTGCTCGAGGTCATGATCGACCCTGAGGCAGTTGACCCGGATGACGTGGAGATGCTGCAGGATATGATCGTGGCAGCGGTCAACGAAGCCTTCAGTCAGGTTGACAAAGTCACACAGGAATCCATGGCGAAGATGACCGGCGGCCTTGGAGGGTTCGGATTTTAATGGATGCTTACAGCAGTCAGATGAACAAGCTGATCGAGGAGCTGTCCAGGCTTCCCGGCATCGGAAATAAGACGGCGCAGCGGCTGGCTTTTCATATTATCAATATGCCGAAGGATCAGGTGCAGAGTCTGGCGGATGCCATCGTGAATACACGGGCCAATGTCCGCTACTGCAAGTGCTGTCAGAATCTTTCCGACAGCGAACTCTGTCCGATCTGTTCGGACCCTGAACGGGATAAAAGCACGATCATGGTCGTTGAGACACCGCGCGATCTGGCAGCTTACGAGAAGACACAGAAATACAAGGGCGTTTACCACGTGCTGCACGGTGCGATTTCGCCGATGATGGGCATCGGACCTGCAGACATACGCCTGAAGGAACTCATGAAACGTCTCGAGGGCGATGTGCTTGAGGTGATTATCGCCACCAACTCAACGCTGGAGGGCGAGACGACCGCCATGTACATCAGCAAGCTGGTCAAACCGACCGGCATCCGCGTGACGCGCATTGCCAGCGGCGTACCGGTTGGCGGCGACCTGGAATATATCGACGAGGTGACTCTGCTCCGTGCCCTGGAGGGCAGGACAGAGCTGTAGGCAGGAGGCTAACTATGGCAGCAGACTATGAAGACGGCACGGTGCAGCCGGAAAACGGCAGGCAGCAGGCCGGACGCAGACGCGGCGGCAGCACGGGTCAGGACCGGGTCGGCCTGCTTCTGGTGATCGGCCTGATCATACTGGCAGTGATCCTGATTTTTGCCATTTATCAAAGCCGCCGTGTCAGCAGTTCGTATACCGTGACCAATGAGATCGGCGGCAACGTATACGGCTCTGACAGCTATGAAGTCATGGGCAGCAATATCATCCGCTACAGCCGCGACGGTATCACGCTGATCAACAGCGACGGCGATGCACTCTGGAATCAGACCTTCGGTATGTCGGACCCGATTATATCGGTGGGCAGCACATATATCGCCATCGGCGACCGCGGCGCCAGCAGTCTGTATATTTTCGATCAGTCGGGCGAGGTGTCGGAGATCACGACGGATGTGCCGCTGGCGGCACTGTGTATTTCCGACCAGGGCGTTACGGCGGCGATCCTGTCGGATTCAGACAACAACTATATCAACCTTTACGAAAAAGACGGGACGATTCTGGCAACCATCAAGGCATCTTTTGCCGACATGGGCTATCCGATTGCACTGGACATTTCTCCTGACTCCCGGTATCTTGCTGTCAGCTATCTGAACTCCGATGAGAAGGCGGATGTTGTCACGAATCTCGTATTTTACGACTTCGACCGGTCGGGCGACCCGACGGCGGATTCATTTTCCCTGGACGGCATCTGCCCGCAGATCGACTATCTGAGCAATACGAGGGCGGCCGTGTTCACGGAAAACGGCATGCGCACCTACGGCATGGGCAGCACGATTTCCGAGGGCAAGACGCTGGAATTTGACGATGAGATCAGGAGCATTTTCTGCGAGGACGGCAGAATAGGCTTCATATTTAAAAATAATGACGGAGACGGTGCCTATCGTATGGAGATATACGATACGGGCGGCAGCAAAAATGCCGAGGTCCGCTTCGACCTTGACTACAGCAGAATCAGGGTCGGCAACGGCAGCATTGTGCTGTCAGACAGCAGCAATGCGCTGATTTACAATTACAGCGGCAATCTTGTCTTTGATGGTGAGATACAGAACGGCATTTATGATCTGCTCCGGGCACGGGCTACCGATACTTACTGGCTGGCCAACACAGACGGGCTCAGCCTGATCAGTATACGATAAATCAAAGAAGGTGGACAAATGAATCTGCTGACGATACTGGCGCTGCTTATTCTGGCAGTCTGCGCCATTGGCGGTCTGGCGAGAGGCTTTGTCAAAACTGTCTTTACGCTTGTCGGGCTGGTGGCTGCGATTGCAGCCGCCGTTTTTCTTTCTCCGCACCTGAGCAGCTATCTCGCGGAGACTTCTCTCTACGATGATATTGAGACGCAGGTGGAAAAGGCAGTCGACGATACCGGCTCTTCACAGGAAGGACTGACAATGGGCGACGCGGCCAGAATATTTGCCCTGCCCTCGATGCTGAGCAGTGAACTGCAGAGCAGCAGCGAAGGCTACCCGGAGGGAGGCCTCACGGCTTATACGGTTACCTATGTGACCGGGAAAATCATCGATGTCATCGCTTTTATTATCGTACTGGCGGCGGTGTGGATTATTATCGCGCTGATTGCCCATGCCCTGGATCATCTGGCCCGCAAGCCGGTGCTGAATGCGCTGAACCGCTTCGGCGGACTGGCGATCGGCCTGCTCAAGGGAATGCTGATCCTGTGGATTTTCTGCCTGCTTATCATGCTGGCAGTCAGCTTCAATATAGGAAACGATCTGTATGCCCAGATCCAGGAGAGCACTTTCCTCAGCTGGGTCTATGATAACAATTTACTGCTGACACTTCTCGGCGGACTGATCGGTGCATGAGAAAACAGGCCCGTGAAACGGCGTATTTACGCTGTTTTACGGGCTTGTAAAATAAAAATGAAATTTTTTAAAAAAAGTGTTGACAAGACCCCGGAAACCTGATATATTACTTTTGTTGCCGCTGAGAGCGGCGATCACATTGAAAACTTAATAACAGTACAATCCCGAAAATTCTTTTACAGAATTATTCAAGAACAAAAACCAAGTAAAG
>OMWM01000023.1 GCA_900314775.1 uncultured Eubacteriales bacterium
TTATTTGAATCAGGGAGCAATCCTGACATGAATCTGCATTGACCTATGGATTTTTGTCACTCTGCGCTCCGCAGATGCCGTCATGGATGGCGGGACAGGGCTGCCTGTCTTTGCCGGCGCGGTGAATAAGCTTTGAATGCCGGGGAAATCAAGGGGTTTTTCGCCGCTTAGTCCTTCACGTACAGGATATTCGCTGCTTAGTCCACCACGTACAGGATATTCGCCGCTTAGTTCATCACGTACACGAGGAGATACCATGTGATAAAGGCGGCGGTGATGATGAGAGCGATGATGTTTTCCCGCCGGTCCTTTTTCTTCAAGGCCTGCTGTTTCTCATCCGGCGTCATGCCTTCGTATTTGCCGGCCTGCCGCCTGGCAGCCCGTGTCATCGTCTTTTCGATCGGGATATTTCTGTGGGCTGCGGCATCGGTAAACCATTTCGAAGCCTTGGAAAAACTGTCGTCGATGGTAAACAGCTTTTTGCCGTTTCTGCCGTAGACGATGCAGGCATTGTCGCCTTTCAGGTTCTTCTTGCAGACCACTTTGCCGATCTCATGAAAATCAAATTCCCGGCGGGCGCCCCATCCGTTCCGGTAATAAATCTTCTCCCCGCCGATGGACAGGTGCCAGAAAGTGAGGTACACAGATACAAGGAGCAGCGCAGCATCTGCGATGCCGAAAAGGATGACCGTGGACAGATCGCTGCCGGTTCCTAATCCCCATCCCTGATATACATTGCCGATCTGGATGATGAATATAAGCAGGAAAAATATAAACCCGAAATACATAAAGATAACGAGGGCGCGCGGATAACAGAGCATGAAATCATCGCCCGCATTCTGCGTGCGGCGGCCGGCTTTGGCCAGCGCGCCCATGACGATGCTGACGGCAATCAGAATAGCAATATTCGTGATAACAATATGCATGGTTTTTCTCCTTTTTTCCTATTTTATCATTGCCTTTTCTTGTTGAACAGCCGGAACTGCAAACTGCCGGTTCGGGCGGCATACTGTTATCACATATATTTTTCCGCCTTTTCAGCGGTTTTTGTTGATAATTTTTTTCGCCCGCGCTTCGGAGAAATTATAATCCAGGATGCTGATCTGGCTGCCGTCTTCGGAACTGATGTATTGGCCGTAGCATTCCTCGAGAAGGTCCGGGTCTTCGGCAAGGACAGGGACGGCATCCAGTGACAGAGAGGACATGTAGTCTGTATCCGGCTTTTCCGCCTGCATGTTATATTTCGCAATCACGGCATCCGGGTGCATGAAGGCAAAGAGCAGATAAAGCGTGATGGCTGCCGCTGCCGATGCGCGCAGCAGCGGGAAATTCCCGCGCAGCAGGGTGATCAGCAGGAAAGTGATGAAAACCGTCAGCAGCAGGAAGAAAAAGCAGACAGCCAGCCGCAGGAAAGTCAGCTGATAAGCCCTGATATACAGGATCATGCGATACGTGCCGTTCCAGATCATGCCGTAGGTGAGCACGCAGAGCAGGCACAGGAAAAAGCGGATGCTCCGGCTTTCGGCGAAAACAGACCGTGTCACCGCGATCAGGATCAGGTTGATGATGGTCACCGCCAGCAGCTGATAAAAGCCCTGATGGACATATTCCGCATAGGTGATGCCGTCGGGCAGCGCACCGCCGATCAGGATGTATCGCACGGAAATGATGGTGAAGACCGTATAGATCACGGAGATCGGGGCAAGATAGGTCACCGCGGCCGCGGGACCCGGTTTCGGACGGCCTGCCTTATCCGGCTGTGCCGTTTTGCCTTTGTCGAGCGGCAGATAAATCCACCAGGCGGTCAGAACAACGAAGGCAGTCAGGAAGGCAATGATGTGCCCCCAGACTTCGTTAAAAGTGATCTCCGGCAGCTGGATTTTCGACAGAAAGCTGCCGAATACGAGATCGGCGTTGGCGAGCAGCGGCAGGATCACCAGAAGAAGGCAGATCAGAATCAGCAGACCGAGCAGTATGGATTTTGCAGTCTGCTTTGCGCGTTCGTTTTCTGCCTCATTTTTTTGCCGGATCAGGAAAGAGAGACCGGTGAATACGTCGATCAGGCGGATCAGCGGATAGAACAGAGTCCTAATGAATTTTTTCAGCTGTGCTCCCGTACTGCCGGGTTCCAACCGGTAAATGGACAGAATGATGAGTAAAAAGAGAAATTCCGTCAGTCGGACATCGACCGTAATGAGAGGCCAGGAGCTGGTCGTGCACAGCTGGACACCGGTCAGCAGAAGCGCCGCCATCAGCAGCTTCGTGCGGCGGGACAGGCCTCCTTCCGGACCGTATCTGAAGATAACTATGATCTGCAGAGCGATGAGCAAAATGAGATAAATGAGATGTCCGATACCGGCTGTATGATCGCAGCGGAGAACGATAAAACCGGCAGCGGCGGCGATTACAAATGGAAAGAGACGGCGGTAGCGGTCTCCGAAGCGTTTTCTGTCTTCCGGATTCTGCGCTGCAATCTGCGGCGCATCGGTTTCAGGGGCGCACTTAACAAGGCCCTGCGCCTGCGGGGTCATATCGGATTGGCTGTTCATAAGTAACCTCCTGTGCTATCAGGCTGTCGGCGGCTGCTCTTTGCCGTCATCCGGAACATAAGAAATAATGTCGCCGGGCTGGCAGGAGAGTGCCTTGCAGAGTTTTTCGAGCGTGTCCAGGCGGATCGCCCGGGCTTTTCCGTTTTTGAGAATGGACAGGTTGGCCGGTGAAATGTCGATCTTCTTGGCAAGCTCCATGAGACCGATTTTCCGCCGGGCCATCATAACATCGAGTGTGATAATGATCATGGCTGCCTCCTTAAATCGTGAGATCGTCGTCTTCCTTGTACGAAACGGCCTGTCGGAAGACGCGTTCGAGCACGAAGGAGAAGAGACCGGCGATGAGGAAGACTGCCGTGATCGTGATGGCTGTCAGTGTCGGGAAAATGAGGCAGCGAAGCAGAACGATCACGAAAATAATCAGGGCATACACACCGAGATGGTGAAGCCTCTCCACGTTATCCGGAATAAAGCAGTTTCCTGAGACAACGGTTTTCATGATCCGGTGAAGTTCCCATAAGATCATAATGGCAAATATGCCGGCCGCCATGATCGGCAGAACGAGCAGACGATACTGCTGGTCCGCCATAGTCTGCGCGCCGTCGACGAGATAGCGCATGATCCACGGAAGCAGGGCGTCGATGATAATGCCTGCGGGAATCAGCACGGTCAGAAAATAATAGACAAAGCGGTCAAGGCCGCTGCGATGATCCGTTTCGCTGTTTTTCATATTCACACCTCCAATTATTTGCTTCAGTCCGAATCATAGCGCAGAAGATTTCGATTGTCAACAAATATTTATCGAAAAACGATAAATATTTTTCGAAAATCAAAATCATACGAATGCGCCGGTCTGTACGTTATGGGGATATGAAATGTGTGCTACAATAAAATAAATTAAGGACCGGATGGAAGGTGACGGAATATGAAACAGCTTTATACAGTCTGGGGGGAAAGTTTGAATTCGGCGCATGTGCTGCAGGAATATCCGCGTCCGCTCCTTTACAGGGCGGGCTATCGGAGCCTGAACGGGTACTGGACCTATGCGATTGCGGAAAATCACAGGCGGCCGAAGGGACCGGAGGGAACCATACTCGTTCCGTTTTCGCCGGAAAGTGTGCTCTCCGGCGTGGGCCGGCAGCTCAAACCGGGACAGACGCTCTGGTACCGGCGGACGTTTCTGTACCGGCAGCCGGAGCATACGCGGACTTTTCTTCATTTCGGCGCCGTGGACCAGGAGTGCGCGGTTTATCTGAACGGCCGGAAAATCGGCTATCACGGCGGGGGCTACCTGCCTTTTTCCTGCGAGATGACGCAGGAGCTGACGGATGGCAGCAATGATCTGATTGTGGCGGTGCGGGATGTGAGCGACACGTCCTACCATGCCCGCGGCAAACAGAAATTAAAACGCGGCGGCATGTATTATACGGCGGTGAGCGGGATCTGGCAGAGCGTCTGGATGGAAAGCGTGCCGGCGGTATTTATCCGTTCGCTGGATGTGCGCCCGGATCCGGACGGCCGGTGCGTGCGCATCCGTGTCCGCGCGCGGAAAAATATGCCGGTGCGGATCCGCATCTGTGCGCCGCACATTTACCGCGAGCAGGAATTTGACTATGAGCGTGCTCTGTGGAAGGGGCTTTCGGAAGAGGACATCATCGCGCAGGCGCAGGGAAAGGCGGGCTCGGTGATCACCGTTTCGCTGCCGCAGGTGCGCCTCTGGTCGCCGGAATCACCGGAGCTGTATTATTTTACGGTGGACCTGCTGACGGAGGACGGGACGGAGACCGACCGGGTGATCAGCTATTTTGCGCTGCGCAGCGTTTCCGTGGAACCGGACCGGCGCGGCATTCCGCGGATCATGCTCAACCATCATCCATATTTTGAAGCCGGCGTGCTGGACCAGGGCTACTGGCCGGACGGACTGTATACGGCGCCTTCGGATGAGACGCTGCAGTTTGATGTCCGCGGCATGGCGGAGGCTGGGTTCAACATGGTGCGCATGCACGGCAAGATCGAGGCGGACCGGTGGTATTATCACTGCGACCGCATCGGCCTGCTGGTATGGCAGGACATGGTAAACGGCGGCGAGGCCTATCACGACTGGTTCGTCACCTACCTGGCGACGTTTACGGCGTGGCTGCAGCTGCCGACCAGCGACCGGCTGTCCTTTCTGCTGAGCAGGACAAATCTGCGCGGGAAAAAGGAGTTCGAGCGGGAGATGCGGGAGACCGTGCGCGTGCTTCGCAATCACCCGTGCATTATCGAGTGGACGCTGTTTAATGAGGGCTGGGGGCAGTTCGACACGGAGCGGCTGACGAAGGAGCTGAAACGGCTGGACCCGGGACGGCTTGTCGACGCGGCGAGCGGCTGGTTTGACCGCGGCTGCGGCGATATCAACAGCATTCACTATTACTATCTGACGCCGCGTTTCAAGGAAGGGCTGAGCCGTGCGCATGTGATTTCCGAGTTCGGCGGGCTGGCGCACCGGGTGCCGGGACACAGCAGCTGCCTGCATGAATACGGATACCGACGATATATGACGCGGCGCGGCCTCCGGGACAAATACCGGCGGCTGATCGCCCGGACGGTGCGCATCGACGGGCTGAGCGGCTTTGTCTACACGCAGTGGAACGACGTGGAAGAGGAGACGAACGGCATTTATACGTATGACCGCAAGGTGAAGAAGATCTGACGGCGGAAAAATACCGGTCAGCGCACCAAAGCGCGGGAAAACAGCTTGAAACGGCTCCATTGAAAACGTATAATAGAAAAATAGAATATTTTAATGGAGAGGATAAAAAATGTTAACACTGGATAAGTTTGAAGAGGCTGCGGAGAAGGTCAAGGAAGTTACCCTTCCGACACCGCTTCAGTACAGCGAATATTTTTCTGCGCTGATGGGCGGCGGCAACAAGGTTTTTCTGAAACCGGAAAACATGCAGCTGACCGGAGCCTACAAGATCCGCGGTGCCTATTATAAAATCAGCACACTGTCGGAGGAAGAGAAGAAGAAGGGCCTGATCACCGCATCGGCGGGCAACCATGCGCAGGGCGTGGCGTTTGCGGCGCGCAAGAGCGGTGTGAAGGCGGTTGTCTGCATGCCGAACACGACGCCGTTTATCAAGGTGGAGCGGACGCGCAATCTCGGCGCGGAGGTTGTGCTGCACGGCGATGTCTACGATGAGGCATGCGATAAGGCGCTGGAGCTGGCTTCGGAGAAGGGCTACACCTTTGTGCATCCGTTTAACGATCTGACGGTGGCAACCGGACAAGGCACGATCGCCATGGAGATCGTCAAGGAACTGCCGACGGTGGATTATATTCTGGTGCCGGTGGGCGGCGGCGGTCTGGCGACCGGTGTTTCGACGCTGGCCAAGCTGCTGAATCCGCGCATCAAGGTGATCGGTGTCGAGCCGACAGGCGCGGCCTGCCTGACGGCGTCGCTGAAGGCGGGCAAGGTTGTGACGCTGCCGTCTGCCTCGACAATCGCCGACGGTACCGCAGTTCTGACGCCGGGCGACAAGGTTTTCCCGTATCTGCAGAAGAATCTGGACGAGGTAATCACGATTGACGATGACGAGCTGATCGTTACCTTCCTGGATATGGTGGAAAATCACAAGATGGTTGTCGAGAATTCCGGCCTTCTGAGCGTGGCGGCGCTTCGCCATCTCAAGGTGAAGAACAAGAAGATCGTCTGCATTCTCTCAGGCGGCAACATGGATATTATCACGATGGCGTCGGTTGTACAGAACGGCCTGATCATGCGCGACCGTATTTTCACGTTTTCTGTTCTGCTGCCGGATAAGCCGGGCAGTCTTGTTAGTGTCGCGTCTATCCTCGCAAAGGAGAAGGGCAATGTCGTGAAGCTCGAGCACAACCAGTTCTACAGCATCAACCGCAACGAGGCGGTGGAGCTGCGTGTGACCGTCGAGGCGTTCGGCACGGAGCACAAGAACCGGATCATGAAGGCGCTCAAGGATGGCGGCTTCGAGGCGAAGCTGATCAGCACGACGCTCTGATCGGATACAAATATTGCATGAGACAGCAGAAGCTACCGCAGCCGCGGGTTTCCCCAGCGGTGCGGCAGCTTCTTTTTCTGCACGGCCGCGGGTTTTCCCGGCGGTGCGGCAGCTTCTTTTTCTGCACGGCCGCGTTTTTTTCCGGCGGCGCGGCAGCTTCTGCTTATATATAAGGGATTGCTTTTTCGAGGTCCGGCAGCACGGCCAGTGCAAGCCGCCGGCATTCTTCAGACGGCTGCTTCAAATCCGGCACGCAGATGACGTCGATGCCGGCCGCAGAGGCTGCGCGGATACCGGCCTCGCTGTCTTCGAGGACGAGACATGCTGACGGCTGCGCCCCGGCTTTTTCCGCGGCCTTCAGGAAAATATCGGGATGCGGCTTGCCGTGCTCTACCTCAGAGGCAAATGTCAGCCCATAGAATCTGTCCATGATGCCGAGCGGCTCCAGAATGCTGCGGGCACGCTCTCCCTGACTGGAGGTGGCCAGCATGATCCGGACGCCGTGCTCATCCAGGTAATCCATCAGCTTTTCTGCGCCGGGTTTGAGCGGAACGCGGTGCGTCCGGTAGTATTCCCGGCTGAACCCGTCCATGAGCGCGCATGCCTGCGGCACCGTGATCGGCAGATGATAGGTCTCAATCAGCGCTGCCATGTTGTCCGGGCGCGAGCGCCCGACATAGACGGCGGTATAGTCTTCCATGGAAAATGAGCACCCGAACCGGCCGAGCAGCCGATTGTCAAGCCCATAGGTGATCGGTTCCGTATCCACGAGCAGACCATCCATATCAAAAATGACCGCTTTTTTCATTATTTCCGCCCTTATCTGAGAATCATTGCCGTAAATGCCGGCATTTTCAGACCGTCCTGCAGGGAAACATCCTGATCGGTGAGCAGGTCGTGCATTGTCTGCGCGCCGGCATCAAACCAGGCAGTATAGTCATTGCTGTCCGCGTTGATGGCGATAATCAGGCGCTCGCCATCGGCCTCGCGGCGGTAGACGCACTGGCGGTTGGTCAGTGCCAGCTGCGTGAAATCACCGTAGTGGAGGGCCCGGGAGCCGCTGAAAATATGGGCGAGCCCTGCGATATATTCCGTCAGTTCGTTCCATTCCGGCTGATCGAAGGCCGGGCGGAGTGCCGGGTCGCCCTGCGATTTATCGCCTTTGACGCCCCATTCGCTGCCGTAGTAAAGGCATGGGATGCCCGGTATGGTAAAGAGCATCGTATAGAGCAGCTTCAGGTGCTCCGGGTGCGTGAGACAGCTGGCGATTCTGGTGACATCGTGGTTGTCCGCAAAATTGAGCAGGTGCATGCCGGTGTAGAGGTCCCACGGGTCCTTGCCGAACTGGCGGTTCAGGGAATAGAGGATCTCAAACATGTTCATGCTGTTAAAACTGCTGTACATGCCCTTGTAGCATTCATAGTTAGTCGCACTGTGGCAGAGGTCATCGGCCATGATGGTGCGGTAGTCGCCGCCGATCATTTCACCGACAAGATAAAAGTCTTCCTTCATGGAAGCCGTTTCGGCGCGCAGCCGGCGGATGAAGTCCCGGTCGAGGCAGTAGGCGACGTCGAGGCGCAGGCCGTCGATGCCGAACGTGTCGATCCAGAAGCGCACGCAGTCGATGAGGTAATCGGTGACCTCAGGATTCTGCAGGTTCAGTTTGACAAGATCGTAATTGCCTTCCCAGCCATCGTACCAGAGGCCGTCGTCATAGGCGTCATTGCCGTCGAAACTGATGTGAAACCAGCCGGCATAGCGGGAGGATTCCCGGTTTTTCAGGACATCCTGAAAGCCGTAAAAGCCGCGGCCGACGTGGTTGAAGACGCCGTCGAGCACGACGCGGATGCCGGCCTCATGGAGGGCATCGCAGACACGTTTGAAATCCTCGTTGGTGCCGAGCCGGGTGTCGATGCGGCGGTAGTCCCGCGTATTATAGCCGTGGGTGTCCGATTCGAAAACAGGGTTGAACAGGACGGCGCCGACGCCGAGCTTTTTGAGGTGGTCGATCCAGCCGAGCACCTTCAGAATCCGGTGCTCCTGCACGCCGTCATTTTCAAATGGTGCGCCGCACATGCCGAGCGGATAAATCTGGTAAAAAACATTTTCGTAAGCCCACATATTCTGTTCTCCGTATTTTTTCAGCAAATCCTCGGCAGCAGTTCATTGCCGGGTTCAGGGAGGAGCGTCTGGGTGCCGATTTCGGTTGTCATGATGACGCGTCCCGCGTGTTCCTTGGTTATGGTGCCGATGATAACAGCGTTTTCGGTATATTTCTGTCCGCGGAGGACTTCGACCAGTCTGTCAGCCTTTTCCTGCGGGCAGATCATGACGAGTCTTCCTTCACAGGCGAGATAGAGCGGCTCGAGACCGAGCATGCCGGTCACGCCGCGGACCTTATCGTCGACAGGGATTTTCGACTGATCGAGGCAGACGCCGACGCCGCTTTCCGCAGCGATTTCGTACAGCACCGTGCCGACGCCGCCGCGGGTCGCATCCCGGATGACATGAATATCCGGAACAGCGTTTAAAGCGGCTTCTACCGGCTTCCAGAGCGGTGCGCAGTCGCTGGTGACATCGGCATCAATGCCGTATTCATCGCGCGCGAGCAGGATGGCGCAGCCGTGCCGGCCGACATCGCCGGTGACGATAACCGCGTCGCCGGGACGGGCCAGTTTGCCGGAGGTCTCGATGCCTTCCTGGATTTCGCCGATGCCGGTCGTCGTGATGAAGACGCCGCCGCACTGTCCTTTGCCGGCCACCTTCGTGTCGCCGGCTACCAGGCGGACGCCGACCTCATTCGCGGTCTTCTCCATCGCCGCCGCGATTTCCTCGAGTTTTGCCATCTCGAATCCTTCTTCAATGACAAAGGCACAGGTCATGTAGAGCGGCTTGGCGCCCATGCAGGAGAGGTCGTTGACCGTGCCGCAGATGCTGAGCTTGCCGATATTGCCGCCCGGGAAAAACTGCGGCGAAACGATGAATCCGTCCGTCGTCATGGCGATTCTGCCTTTCGGCGCCGGGAGCACCGAGGCGTCATCTGCCGTAAAATACGGGTTTTCGAAATGCGCCCGGAACACCTTCTGTATGAGCTCCGAGGTCTGTTTTCCGCCGGCGCCGTGCGCCATTGTAACTGTATCATTCATGGGAAATTCCTCCTGTTTCTTCTCCGTATAAGTACCATGCCGAGCATGCGCCTTCCGAGCTGACCATGCATGCGCCGACCGGCTGTTCCGGTGTGCAGACCTTGCCGAACAGCGGGCAGTCGTGCGGTGTGATCTCGCCGCGCAGTACGTCGCCGCAGCGGCATCCCGGATTGGCATGTCCCTCGATCGGCGGGATATCGCAGCGGATCCTCGCGTCAAAATCAGCATAGGCCGGGCGCAGCCGCATGCCGGAATCCGGCAGCGTGCCGATCCCGCGCCACTGCGCGTCGCACGGCTCCATCATTTCCGCGACCATCGCCTGGGCGGCCGGACTGCCTTCCGGGCGCACCACACGAGGATAGCAGTTGCGGAAGAAAGGTTTGCCTTTCTGATATTCCGATACGGCGACCGCGAGTGCTGTCAGAAGCTCGCGCCCCGTAAAGCCGGCGCATACGCCGCTGACGCCCTGCCCGACGAGATCCTCGCATACCTTTGTACCGGTGATGGCGTGTACGTGGCCGGGGTACAGGAAAAGGTCGGTCGAATCCTTCATGGCGTCATAGGCGGCCGGCATTGTCTTGTTGGCCGTGAGAATCATGAAATTGCCGGTGTGATCGGCGGCCGCATTGCGGACGGCGATGCAGCAGGACGGCGTGGTGGTCTCAAATCCGATGGACAGGAAGACAACCTGCTCGTCCGGATGATTTTTCGCATAGACCTGTGCGTCCTGCGGGGAATAGACGATCCGCACCCGTGCTCCGCGGCCGCGCGCGGTCTGCAGCGAGAGCTCGCTGCCGGGTACGCGGACGAGATCGCCGAAGGTGCAGATGGTGCAGTCCTTCTCCAGCGCCAGATAGATGGCTTCGTCGATAAAGCTGACCGGCGTCACGCAGACAGGGCAGCCGGGTCCTGAAATCAGATGAATCTTCGGAGAAAGGATACGGCGGATGCCCTGCCGGAAAATCTCATGGGTGTGCGTGCCGCACACTTCCATGATCCGGCAGTCGGGACCGTCGTAATTCTCCAGAATGCCGCGTGCTTTTTCTATGCCGTTCATCACAGATCCTCCAGCAGCGCGTCGGTCTCGCTCTCATCTTCATCGGTGATCTTCGCGATGGCGGAGCCGGCATGAATCATTACGAAATCGCCCGGTTCCAGTTCATCGAGCAGGTAGGCGGAAACAGTGCGGCGCGCGCCGTTCGCATCCACGAGAGCGGTGCCGTCTTTGATGCCGACAACTTTGGCTGAAATTCCAACACACATGATTTTATCCTCCAGATGTATATTAATCTTGTTTTTCCTTTTTCAGATAGGACAGGGCGCTGACGGCCTGTCCGAGGGCGATGCCGCCGTCATTCGGCGGGATCAGATGGTGGCGCAGCAGCTCGAAGCCCTCCGCATCCAGCGCCTGCTGCGTAAGGCGCAGCAGCAGACGGTTCTGAAAAACGCCGCCTGTCATGCCGGCCAGATTGACGCCGGATGATGCGCGGACCCGCAGCGCCTGCCGCCGGATCTCGAGGGCAAGTGCCGCGTGAAAATAATAGGCGAGCATCAGCGCATTTTCGTCGCGGCCGGCCTGTTCGCCGGCGGCGGCCAGTGCCTTCCAGTCCTTGCGCCCCAGTGCCTCGCCGGCAGAGTGCGCCGCGGACAGGCATTCGCTGCCATGCGTCTTAAGCCAGTCCAGTCTGTTTTCTATTATAATCCTGAAAATCAGATCTGTCCGCAGATATTCCGGATGTTCCGGGGCAGGATCGACCGCCAGTGCATCCTGGAGCCTCTGAAGCAGCGGGGCGATCTGTGCCTGCGCATCGTCTCTGCTCTGCGCAAATTCCAGTGCGCGGTACATGAGCGCGGTGGAGGCTTCCCCTTCAAAGGTTGACTGCCTCCGGATGCCGAGCACGGCGGAAACCGCGTCAAACAGGCGTCCCGCGCTGGTGGACAGGATCTGATTCAGTCCTTTGTCATGCAGCATGAACTGCGCCCGCATCGTCTGCCGGTCTGTCAGCTGCAATGCCTGGATGATGTCGGCACTGCGCTCTGGCTGCAGGCTGCGGATCATGGAAACGGCGATACGCCAGCCTTCTTTTGAAGAACTGTCCCCGCCGATCTGCCGGAACGGCACAATGCAGGCACTGCGCTGAAAACCGTCATAGTCGGCAAGGAGGAGCTCGCCGCCCCAGATCGTGCCGTCTGTGCCGTACCCGGTGCCGTCAAAGGCGATGCCGATGATCGGGCCGTGCCGGTCATTTTCCGCCAGCAGAGAGAGCACGTGCGCATAGTGGTGCTGCACCGGCAGCAGCGGAATCTGCGCCGCCTCTGCGATTTTCCTGGCGACCGCCGTCGAATTGTATCTCGGATGCAGGTCGCATGCCGCAATCTCCGGTTTTATCTCCAGGAGCGTTTCCATGCGCGCGATGGATTCTTCGAGCGCCTCCACCGTGCGCAGGTCGGCCAGATCGCCGACATAGCTCGAAGGGTAGATAATGCTGCCTTCTCCGAGCGCAAAGGTATTCTTGAGTTCGCCGCCGATCGCGAGCACATTGCCGTGAAAATCCTCTGAGAGGATATACGGAATCGGTGCGTAGCCGCGGGAGCGGCGGATCATATAAGGTTCATTGTCATGAAAATCCATGACGGAATCGTCCGCGCGTATGCGGATCTTCCGGTTGTTGGACAGGATCGCGTCGCACATGCGCCCGATTTCCCTGACCGCCGACTCGTCGTCGCGGCAGATCGGCGCCCCGGAAATGTTGCCGGAGGTCATAACCAGCGCATCCGGCATGCAGATGCCGTCCGGATAGGTAAAGAGCAGCATCTGCACCGGTGCGTACGGCAGCATGACGCCAAGCATCGGGTTGTCCGGCGCCGTCTCCGGGCAGATGTACCCGCCGGCTTTTTTCGGCAGGAGCATGATCGGCTTCTGGTGTCCCGTGATGATCTCCAGCTGCTCCGGAGTATACGTGCATTCGCGGCTGAGCACCTGCTCATCGCGCAGCATCACGGCGAACGGCTTCATCGGCCTGGGCTTGCGGACGCGCAGCTTCTGCACGGCCGCCGGATTGGTGGCGTCGCAGCACAGATGGAAGCCGCCGATGCCCTTGACGGCGATGATACCGCCTTCGGCAACGGTTTTCCGGGCAAAGGTGATCGCCTCCGGCCCGCGCAGATCGCGCCCGATGATGTAGACCTCCGGCCCGCAGTCATTGCAGCAGACCGGCTGGGCGTCGTAGCGCCGCGAGGCCGGATCGTAATATTCACCGGCGCACTGTGGGCACATCGGAAATTCCTTCATGGAAGTGCGTTCTCTGTCATAGGGCAGTGCATCGAGAATCGTAAGGCGCGGGCCGCAGCAGGTGCAGTTGATAAAAGGATGCAGATACCGCCGGTTATGCGGGTCAAACAGCTCCTTTCTGCACTCGTCGCAGGTGGCAATGTCGGGAGAAATGAAAATCTCCCCTTTTGTCTTCGCACTTTCGATGATCTGAAAACCATCGAACTGCCTGCCCGGGTCGTCCTCTTTGACGTCGATTTTCAGGATGGCCGCCCGTTTCGGCGGCTGCTCTGCAAGCAGATGCAGAAAACGGCTGATCTGCTCATCCGTGCCGGCCGCCATGATCTCCACGTAAGGGCCTTTGTTGGAGACGGTGCCGGTAATGCCGGCTGCATGGGCATGCCGGTCCACCGTCGGCCGGAAACCGACGCCCTGCACGATGCCGTAAACGCGGATTCTTCTGACAAGATAATTCTGATTCATTTTCATTTATTCAAGTCCGCTTGCTGAAAGCTTGCCCGAAAGCGCAAACTGCGCATTTTCCAGAAAGTCCCCGGCAAAATCAGACGGCAGGAGCTTCCGGATCACGGCATCGCCGATAATCAGGTCAAAGTTATGTTCAGCCAGATAGCGGACGGCTTCATATTCTTCGTTAAACTGTACGTCGCCTTCCTGCAGCAGCGCCGGCTCCATGCTGAAAAAGGAAGCCACTGTCACAGAAGACGCACCGCGGCCGAGCAGTGCCTCCCGCAGCGCCGCTCCGAAAACCTGGTCGGCCGCAATCAATACCTTGCAGCCTTCCAACTGCAGGTCTTCCGGCAGGATGTCCGCCGCCGTCGGGAACGCGATGTCATAGTCGGTTCCAAAGGTCTCTTTCAGGTAGCGCGCGGCCGCGATGCCGGTCACGGAAACCGCTGTATTTCTCGTATTGCCGGCGGCCTTCCGGTAGTCCTCCAGACTGGCATCCCGGCCGTAGAGGATGACTTTGCGATAGCCCTGTTTCAGGTAGAATGCTCGGAGCGCCTCGGCCTGTCCGGTTCCCAGCTCCATCGGGCTGGTCCCGAAAACGCCGAGAACAGGACCTTCTTCCTGCGGTACACTCTCCCTTGAAAATGTCCTTAGCAGCGCGAGATAGGCATCCTCTGCGCCGTCAGGGTACAGCCGCATGCCGTTGGACGGAACCGTGAGCACCGGCAGATCCAGCTTCTTTTCAAGCATGCGCTGCAGTGCGAGGTAGTCGGTGCCGATTACACCGGGCACCGGTGTCCCGACAAGGGCGATAAACTGTACGTCAAGACGGTCCGCCGCCTCGCAGATCTTGCGGACGAGCAGGCGGTCGCGCCCCATGATCGCATCCATATCGCGCAGACCGGCGCTGAAGATGGCCGCTTTCTGCGGCGCGGCCTGGCCGCCGTCCGGCAGCGCACTCCATCTCGGCTCGTCAAATCCGCACACATTGCCGGTGCAGCCGCCCGCGTCGATGATGACAATCATGCCGCCGAGCGGGTAGAGCACCGATTCGGCGCCGCTGATGTCCGGCGCAAACGGCGTCAGACAGCGGCGGAATCCGCGGATCTCGGCCGGCTCCTGCACCGCCTTCTGCGCAAATGCATCCGTGTGCACCGCCGCAGCGGCAGGCCGGCTGTCTTTCCCTTCCAGGGCATCGCCGATGGCATCCATCAGATCCCGGATGCCGGCAAAGCCGAACGGCTGTACATCGTCACTCCAGAATATATGTGCGGCGGCCGGGTGGTAGTAGGCCGCATCCCGCCCGATCGTCACGCTGACGGCGGGATCGCCCTGGAAGCTGAGCATCGTCGGCTCCATGTTGCTGTATATGCGCGTCTGCGGGCTCAGCCGGGCAAGACGCCGGATGTACGGCTGCTGTGCCTCGGCCGGAATGCCGAAAATCTCCGATACCTGAAAACCATAGCGCACCAGCGCCAGTGCCAGCTCGAAAGGATTGGCATTGGATACCTCGCCGATGGCGAAGGTCAGCGAAGGATGCGCCTTCTGCAGACGGCTGACCGCCTCGTCCGCCGCGCTGGCAGCACTTTCCATCGCAGCGCCCGTCTTGGCAAAATCCACGCCGAGAGCCTGTCCGAGCGCAAGATACTGCCGGCGCACGGCATCCGTCTCATAAAAACGCGTCAGCGCAATGTACGGGATGCCGAGCCGGTCGGACAGCTCGTCCGCCGCCGGCACGGCTTCCTGATTGAGCACGAGATTGAAATTCGCCTCCGCCATGGACTGAAATTCCTCCATATCAAGACAGCGGGAAATCTCGCGGATGTGCTGCACACCGATTTCCTGCAGCATCGCATATAATTCGCTGTCATCCCGGAGCGGGGCGAAGAAACCGAGCAGATTGACTGCCTTCCGGTTCCGCTGCCGCTTCTCCAGGACAGAATAGAGCGAGGAGCGCACCTGCACCATCGGCGGTTTCCGCCCCTCTCTGGTCAGCGCGTACATATAGCACGGCCGCACCGGTACGCCGGCCCGCTCCTGCGCCGCCCGTGCCACGCGGTCCATATCGGTGCCGAGCAGTGCATCCACGCAGGTGATGCAGATCATAATCAGGCTCGGCTTCTTCTTCAGAGAATGCACGATCGCCTCTGCCGCCTGCGGAATCTTCTTCAGGTGGCGGCCCGTCACGAGATCGGTCTCATTCATGACGAGGTAGAAGAAACGATCTTCATACCCCTTCATACGGGTGATCTGCGACGTATTGCGCCCGCAGCATCCCGGGGAAACGATGAGCATGACCGATCCCGGAATCGACAGGCCTGCCCGCTTGACGCCGAATCCCTCGGCGCCGGGCGAGTTGAAGGCGAGCGCCGCCGGCGATGAATAAATCAGATTCTTCCCGGTATTGTACAGATCCGGGATGGAACTGCCTTGTCCGGCAAGCTCCTGTGCCGTATAGTAATTCTTCATGTCCGTGCTTTTTCCTTCTCGATAAAATGATCAGCCAGGTCGAAGAAAACGCCTGCCACGGCGGAATCAGGGTATGCCTCGATCACGGTCTTGCCTTCATCCTCTGCCATGTTGATCTCATCGCTGCGGGGGATATCGGCCGTGATGGAGAGACCGCGTTCCTGCGCGAAAGCGCGGACCTTGGCTTCCTCGTCCGGTACGTTGCGCCGGTTCAGGATAATGCCTTCGACCGAAGCGTAGCCGCGGTCTTCGAAATTGAGAACGGCTGTGTTGATGTTGTTGGCGGCGTAGAGCGCCATCTTCTCACCGCTGGTGACGATGAGCACCTTCTCCGCATAGCCCTCGCGGATCGGCGCCGCAAAACCGCCGCAGACGACGTCACCGAGCACATCGTACAGGATGACGTCCGGCTGTTCCTTCCGGATCAGGTCGAGGTCGGAAAGCAGCTGAAACGTCGTGATGATGCCGCGCCCCGCACAGCCCAGTCCCGGCGTCGGTCCGCCGGTCTCGATGCAGAGCACCCCGCCGAAGCCGCGCGCCGAGATCTCTTCCAGAGACTGCGGTTCCTCGTCCGTCTCACGCAGATAATTCATGACAGGCGTGAGCATCCGGCCGGAGAGCAGATTGCTTGTCGAGTCGGCCTTCGGGTCGCAGCCGATCTGGATAACCTTCAGGCCCCGCACGGCAAATGCCGCCGCCAGGTTGGAGGTGATCGTCGACTTGCCGATGCCGCCCTTGCCGTAAATAGCCAGTTTGATCATAAATACTTCCCCTTGTTCCGGTGCGGCCGGGCAGTGCCGGTGCAGCCGGGTATAAAAAACTCTTCTGCATAAGGCGCAGAAGAGTCATGAGTACAGTCTGGTCCTGTGATTGACAGGATTCATGATAACTTTTCCGCGCAGAATGTTCTTAACAGTCAAGATATATCAGTAACAGTATATCATATTTCCCGCCCGCATAAATCAGTATTCGCGGGCATGCGGAAAAGTTTTGATGTTTTGAAAATGGTACTTGACTCTTCGCACAAAAAGAATAATAATTACTGTATCGAGACAGTGATGGCGCTGCGAGTGGCCGCCGCCGCTGTCTTTTTTTTATTTTCCTGAGACGTCCGCCCACTGCAGAATCCTCTGTCATGATATCCATTGCACACGGGCGTCTGTCCGGCCGGATTTAATAAATGAAAAGAAGGTGAGAAGTATGATCTGCGTAGGCGTTTCGCCGCTTTACGATCGTGCGGCAGACAGCATCTGGATGATTCCGGGATATCTGAAAATGATCGAGCGATGCGGAGCCGTACCGCTGATCATGCCGCTTACCTCTGACAGACACGAACTGGATTATTTTCTGCGTATCTGCAGCGGTTTCCTGCTCACCGGCGGGCAGGATGTCACACCGTCCCTGTACGGTGCAGAGCGTCTGCCGGAATGTGGGGAGACCTGTCCGGAGCGCGACCGGATGGAGAAATATCTGCTGCAGAAGGCAATTGAACTGGACATACCGGTGCTCGGCATCTGCCGCGGCATTCAGCTGATGAACGTATGCGGCGGCGGGACGCTTTACCAGGACCTTGACAGGGAGCATCCTTCTGCGGTTGAACATCATATGCAGCCGCCGTACGACCGCGCCGTGCATGATGTCACGATTGTTCCGTTTACGCCGCTTTACCGGATTCTCGACCGGAAAATGGCCGGTGTCAACAGCTATCATCATCAGGGAATCAAGGACCTTTCACCGCATTATCTGCCGATGGCTTACGCGCCGGACGGCCTGATCGAGGGCATTTTCATGCCCGACCGCAGATTTATCATCGGGCTGCAGTGGCATCCGGAGCTGAATTACGAAAAGGATCAGGACAGCGTGCGGATCATACGTGCCTTTACCGATGCGATGGATCTGCAGGACAGGCTTTGATGACGCGCGGCGGGTTTGCATGGAAAATTCTTCTTTTCTATGCCGGCTGTATATTATATAATATCAGCATGCGGGCAGCGGACAGACTGCTGCTGTTAAACAGACAGGAGGAATCAATATGCTGGAGACAGGTCTGCAGGGTTTTGCAGAAGAGATGGTTACAGAAGAGAAGAGTGCTGCGAAGATGGGCAGCGGAGAGCTGCCGGTTTACGCTACGCCGTGCATGATCGCGCTGATCGAGAAGGCAGCGTGGACAAGTGTTGCCGGTGAGCTGGAAGAAGGACAGGGCACTGTCGGCACAGCACTTGACGTGAAGCATGTGGCTTCCACACCGCTTGGCCTCAAGGTAACCGCGAAGACGACACTGACCGAGATTGACGGACGCCGTCTCGTATTCAAAGTAGAAGTGAATGACGAGAAGGGACTGATCGGTGAAGGCACACACGAGCGCTTCATCATCTATAATGAGAAATTCCTGAAGCGTGCGCAGCAGAAGAAAGCGTGAGCACGTGGACGCGGGCAGAAGACATGCCTTCTGGTCATGTCTCGCATTGATCGCCCTGGTCATGGCGATTGTGAGCGGCCATAAAATTGTATGCGAAGGCAGAGAGAATACGTAACAGAAAATGGGGTCAGCAGATGACAGTCTGCCGGCCCCATTCCTTCTGCATACATGCCGGTTCCATATCGATATGCAGAGCACCAGAGGCTCCCCCGGATTCCGAAGCTGATTGCCTGTTCTGCTTCCCCCGTCGGAATCCGCCTCTGCTGTACTTACTATTATAGTCGGCAGGTGTGTAAAAATATGGACACTGACGCATAAAATGCAGATAAATATACCGGCACGAAAAAATGACCAAAAGTCGGAATTATTACAAAAAATGAATAAAATTTGGACGGGAAGGCCGCCCGCTATTAAGAAATACTACTGAAACTGTAAATACAGAACAATAAAAGGCTCTTTGTATCGTATATTTCATCAATAAAAGTCAGATTTCGGGTTTGCACAGTTCGGAAAACTTCACAAATTGTGTCTGTAAACTTTGGTGAATCCTATTTCTGTCAGATATTTGACTTTTATATCGGCCCATAGTATACTGAATTTGTATAATAACAGGATAATCTCAAGTTCAGTTTATTGGGGGTCCTTTATTTTATAGTAACTTCAAGGTGCCTTGACCTGCTGGAGTGGCAGGTTCAAGGCATTATCCTTTATTATTGGAAGAATACGTGCAGAAGCATCCGGTCAAGGTGCTTCTGCTTTTTTGAGAGAGGTTTTTCGATGATTTATCCTGCGTTTTTAAAAGAAGGAGACTGCATCGGTGTCTGCGCGCCGAGCGCCGGTGTCGGTGACAGCCTGGAAGAGTTTGAGACCTCGCTGGATGTGCTGCGAAGGCAGGGCTATGAAATCCGTGAGACGGCGGGCGTGCGGCTTGCGGACATGCGCGGCGGCACGGCGCAGCAGCGCGGCGAGGAGATTTCCGGACTGTTTCGCGATGAGGGAATTCAGGCGGTTTTCTGTGCGGCCGGCGGTGATTTTCTGTATGAATGCATGCCGTATATCCGCTGGCAGACGCTGCGCCGCCATCCGAAGTGGCTGGTTGGCATGTCGGACCCGACCAGCATTCTTTTTACGCTGACGGTGAAATATGATATCGCGACGATTTACGGCTATAATGCCGGCGAGTTCGGCGTGCCGGAGTTTGCCGGCTACGATGAAAACTGTCTGGCGATGCTGCAGGGAAGGCTGCCGGAGCAGTACAGTACCCAGCAGTATCTGGCGGATTTTGAGCGATGCGATGTGCGGGATACGTACTGGCAGACGCCGGAGGGCAGCGTGCAGATGCAGGGACGCTGCATCGGCGGGTGCATCGATGTGCTCAAGGACGTCATCGGGACGAAATACGATCATGTGCGTGAATTCGTGCGCCGGTACAAAGAGGACGGCATCGTCTGGTATTTTGATAATTTTTCGCTGAGTACGGAGGTTTTCTACAGGACGCTTCTGCAGATGCGCGAGGCGGGCTGGCTGCGGTATGCGAGCGGCGTCATGCTGGGCAGGACGCTTTTTCCGTCTTCGGACACGGGCATGGACTACGGCGATGCGCTCGCGGCGGCGCTGCCGGATGTGCCGTACATGTATGATGTGGATATCGGACACACGCGCCCTTCTGTTACGATGATGAACGGCGCCATCGTGCATGCCGTCTGTGAGGATGGACGGGGCAGCATTCGTTTTGAGCTGAAGCCGTGATGATACGGAAGCGGCGCCGGAAGTTATTTCGCTTTCTTTTCATGCATTTTTCCGGAAACACTGTATAATAATATAAAGAGACATGTAAAGGAGGCGGCATCGTGAAAGATCGTACCAAAGAGGCACAGGAGAAGGAAGAGCGGCTCGGCACCATGCCGGTCGGGCGCCTGATCGCCACGATGTCGCTCCCGATGATGGTCTCTTTTTTTATACAGGCACTTTATAACATCGTCGATTCGATTTTTGTGTCGCGCATTTCCGAAAATGCCCTGACAGCGGTATCGCTGGCGTATCCGATGCAGATGGTCGCACACGCCATCGCGGTCGGCATCGGTGTCGGCATCAATGCGTCGGTGCCGCGGTATCTTGGCAAAGGCGAGCCGGAGAAGGCAAGGCGTGCCGCCGGCAATGCGTTCAGTCTTGATTTTGTCGTCTGGATGTTTTTCCTGGTGCTCGGACTGACGGCAGTGCCGTCGATTTACCGGGCGCAGACGGATGTCGCGGAGATCGTGGAAGACGGCAGTGTTTATCTGTCTATCTGCTGGTGCATTCTCTGCGGCGAGATGTTCGGACAGTTCTTCGAGAAACTTCTGGTGGCTTCCGGACAGCCGGTGCTCGCGATGGTGTCGCAGTCGAGCGGCGCGATTTTCAATATTGTATTTGATCCGCTGCTGATTTTCGGCATCGGTCCTTTCCCGGAGATGGGCATCGCCGGTGCGGCGACAGCCACGGTGGGCGGCCAGATTCTTGCGGCGGCGGTTTCTTTTATCTTGAATGTCCGGCGCAACGGCACGAGCATGTTCGGCCCGAAGGATCTGCTCTTTGACGGCCAGACACTGCGGGAACTGCTCGGCGTCGGCTTTCCGACGATGATCACGATCGGCCTGACGTCGGTGACCGGTTTCTGTATCAACCAGGTGCTGCTCGGCTACAGTACGACGGCAGCCGCGGTTTACGGCATCTGGGTGAAACTGCAGAATTTCTGCATGATGCCGCTTTTCGGCATGAATAACGGGCTGGTGCCGATCCTTTCCTATAACAACGCCCGGAATCTGCAGACGCGTGTCTGGGAGACGGTCCGCATCGCGCTGACGTTTGCGATCTGCCTGATGAGCGTGCTGACCGTGGTGCTCGAACTGATACCGGGGCCGATTCTGCGGCTTTTCAGTGCATCCGGGACGATGATGGAGATCGGCGTGACGGCGCTGCGGTGGTGCATACTCTCGCTGCCGTTCGGCGGTGTCTGCATTATCCTGACGACAACCATGCAGTCGCTGCAGCACAGCCGCTATACGCTGCTGATCAATATTCTGCGGCAGCTTGTGTTTATTATATCGCTGTTCGTGCTGATCTCCGCGATCACGCACCAGCTGTCGGCGGTGTGGGCCGCGGTGCCGTGCGCCGAGGCGCTCAGCTGCGTTACGGCCGTGCATTTTGAGAAGATCATGTACCGCGACCTGCACGGGAAGGAAAAAAACAGCTGATTGAGGACAGGAGAGTTATGCTATGAACAGTTACGAAAAAATATATGATATCGTGCGGCAGATTCCGCGCGGCACGGTCGCAACGTACGGACAGATCGCGGCGCTGGCGGGAAACCGCCGCTGGCCGCGGGTAGTCGGCTATGCGCTGAATGTGTGCCATGACCCGGCTGTTCCGTGCTACCGAGTCGTAAACCGGGAGGGCCGCGTATCAAAAGCCTTCGAGGAAAACGGCGTGAACCGGCAGATCAGCATGCTGGAAGCGGATGGCATACCGTGCCGCGGCGGCGTCGTGGATCTCAGAAAATATCAGTGGCAGAGGTTTGATCTTACCGGCATGCTGGGCTCGATCTGAGGAGGACGGTCATGCATGCTGTGTGGATTTACCTTGCTGTTATCAATGCGGTGACCTTTATTCTGTTTGCCGATGACAAGCGGCGTGCACGCCGCCATAAATGGCGGATCCGCGAAGCCGTGCTGCTGGGCTTTTCCGCGGCCGGCGGTGCCTGCGGAGGACTTGCCGGCATGCTGCTGTGCCATCATAAAATCCGGAAGTGGTATTTTGTCGTACTGGTTCCGACCTTCATCATTGCACACCTTGCGGTGCTCATTCTGCTGCACAGGCAAGGTATTGTGTGAAATTTCTTTACTGCGCCGGCCTTTTGGCCGGCTTTTTCTATATGCGCATTTTCTGTTTTTGCTGCACGGCGGATTATCCGCCTGCAGCAATTTTTTCCCTGAAAAATATTTTTTCCCAAAGATCATGCATATTGTTATCACGACGGATGGATTGCCGGTGCAGCCATCCGGACACAGGAGAGTGCCGGATTGTCCGGATTTAATAAAAAACCGGGCGGTACAGTATTCTTGCAAAGAGATCAGGGAGTTACGGATAACCGGGAAATGATCAGGAGGAGATCAATATGAGGAGCAGTTTTTCGGACAGCAGCAGAAATCATACAGAGAGAAAGGAAGAAAAAGTTATGAAGAACACCGTGAAAGCAGCAGCAGTGACCGCAACCGTGATGGCAGGAACAGCATTATTAATGCCGGGCTCACCGGTATACGCCGGTACGATGGACGATGCGGCGGCGCAGGGACCGTCCGTTGAGACAGTATCAGAAGGACAGAACACAGCAGATTACGCGGCATCCGCCAAGGCAGATGCGCAGGCCCGCGAAGAAGAAGCGGCGCAGGCACAGGCCGATGCCGACCAGGCACAGAGCGATCTGGAAAATGCGCAGACCGAGCAGGAAGAGGCGGCGCAGCAGCTCGAAGACGCACAGAAAAATGCGGGCGTGACGCAGGAAGATCTGGATGCGGCCGCAGACAATACAGCAGACAAAGAGGCCGAGGATGCGCAGGCACAGGCCGATGAGGCACAGGCACAGGCCGATGCTGAGGAAGCGGCGCAGCAGGAGAGCGATGCGCAGAAAGCCGCCGAAGACGCGCAGGCGCAGGCAGACGCAGCGGCCGATGCAGCGGATCAGGCATCGCAGAATCTGGACAGCGAGAAGGCTGCACTGCAGGATGCAGAGGATGCGCTGCAGAATGCACAGGACCTGAAAGACGGTAAAATCCCGATTGAAAGCACGCAGCAGTATCAGGATGAGCAGAGCCGCCAGGAAGAGCTTTCACAGGCGGAGGATGCGCAGAAAGCCGCCGAGGATGCGCAGGCAGAGGGAGAAGCTGCCCTCGATAAGGCAAAAGAAGCACAGGCAGATAAGGATAAGGCTCTTGCACAGGCACAGGAAGATGCGCAGCAGGCGCAGAAGAATCTGCAGGATGCAGAGGAGGCGCTTGACAGTGCCGAAAGCGGCGAGCAGGCTGCAGAGTCCGCACAGCAGGATGCGCAGAAAGACCTGGATGCCGCCAACGCGGAGCTGACAGATAAGGAAGCGGCAAAGAACGCGGCGGATCAGGCTGTCAGCGATGCGGCAGAGCAGGCAGACCAGGCGGATCAGGCAGCCGCACAGGCGCAGGCAGACCTCGGCACAGCCAAGACAGATGCGGCGGCGCAGGCAGATGCGCAGATTCAGGATGCGCAGAAGGCGGTGTCGGATGCAGAAGATGCGGTGCAGAAGGCCCAGGATAATCTGGATTCGGCTTCCGAGGCGGCAAAACAGGGAATGAAGGGATTTCTCGAATGGCTGCAGAAGCAGGACGATCTGACCCAGGCGCAGAAGGAAGATGCTGCCAACGCCTTGAAAATCCTCGAAGATGCTGCCAATGAAGATTTCTCGACGATCGACTCGAATGTGACCAACGCTTTCGGCAAGTCGGAGCGCGGCAACAAGGTAATCGTGATCGGAGACGAGCAGGATGCCACAGCGCTTGACAATGTTGCCCGCAGCATTGAGATCATGAAGAAAATCAACCAGCTCCGTGCATCTGATGAGAATTACACAGGAAATATGCAGAGAAATCCGGCCAGCACCAGCGCCACGCTGATGGCGATTGCCGAAGCAGGTGCCATGCGGGGTGCATGTTTTACCGATCACTCCAGAACAAAGGCCAACTGCGAAGATCTTGCCTTCGGTTATATCGACCCGGCATCAGCCTGGTACAGCGAAAAAGCAATATTTGACAAATACAAGGAAATGCTGGGCATCACGGAGCTCACCGAGGATAACGTCTACGATATTTACCGGGCGGCTTCGAAAAAAGGCGAAGTTGTCGGCCATTATACCAACCTGTTCCTGAGCAAGGACGAGGTAATGGGTGTCGGCTTCTGCGAATACGGCAAATATCGCAATACATCCTGCTATAACGCCAATGTGATGCATGACAGCGGAATTTACACCGTGGAAGAATTCGAGAATCTGTTCAACCGCTACAGACAGTCTCTGGATACCGATGTCTGCCAGCAGGCACTGCAGACGGCACAGGACAATCTGGACGCCGCACAGTCCGAACTGACTGAAAAGCAGAACCAGCGTGATACTTTCATCAGCAGCGCTGTCAGCGATGCGAAGAAGAAGGCAGATGACGCGAAGGCAGCAGCAGACAAGGCAGAAAATGCACTGACCGCGGCAAAAGAAGCGGCGGCACAGGCAGAAACAGATTATAAGCAGGCAGCGCAGAAGCAGACGGCGGCACAGGCCGCTCTGGAGGAAAAGACGGCGCAGCTGGCGGCGGCAAAGACCAGCCTCACCGCTGCGCAGGAGAAAGCCGGGTCCGCAAAGCAGGCAGATGAGCAGGCAGAGAGTAAGCTTGCATCTGCGAAGCAGGACAAGGAGGATGCCGATGCAGCCGTCCGCGAAGCGGAAACCGAGCTCGCCTCCAGACAGGAAGCCCTCAGCGCTGCACAGACGCAGACAGAAAAAGCCAGAAAGGCGCATGATGAGGCAGCCGCATTGCTCGCGGATCTGACATCAGAGGATGCGATCAACCGTCTTGAAGAGCGCAAAGACGCGCAGGCACAGACGGTGAAGGATGCCGACGCAGACCTTACGCAGAAGCAGGCCGCTCTGCAGGATGCGCAGAATGCACTGGCTGCCGCACAGGATGCCCTGAAACAGGCACAGGAAAATGCCGCCGCCAAGGCGGATACGCTCACTGCCGCACAGGAAAACCGGAAGGCAGCCGACAACGCCCTTGCGAAAGCAAAGGATGAGCAGGCAGCCCTCGAGGAAGCCTATGCACCTGTCAGAGAGGCAATGGACAATAAGGACGCAGCGGACCGGAACCTTGCCGACTGCGAGAGCAGGCTTCAGGCAGCGCAGCAGAATCTCGCGGATAAACAGGCAGCGCTTGCTAAAGCAAGAGAAAAGGCGGCTTATCTGGAAGGTCTGCTGGAAAACAGCAGCAAGGAGAACACCGCAGATCCGGCTAAAGCACCGGCATCCGGCGTGACTGAAGCCGCCTGGAAGACGGGCGGCGCGCAGGAGAGCACGCAGAAATTCGCGGAAGCAAAAGCGTATGGAGAACCGGTAACCGGTGATGAATATCCGGTCGAGGCAGCCGCAGCCGGCATGATGCTCGGCGGTATCTTCATCGCAGTCTCACAGAAGAAGCGCAGAGAAAACATGGCCTGCAGCACGGAAGAAAGGGGAGAATGACAGTAAGGCGCGGCAGGCACTGATATAGAGGGGCTGCCAGTGCGGCGGCCCCGGATATACCGCATTTTTCAGCCCGAAAAGGCTCGCACAAAGACCATCGATACCGTAAAAGTATCGATCAGCACAAAAAAGGAGACCAGCTATGAAAAGTCAAGTATAAATTAGCAGAAATTTATCTTTTTATCCCATGGCTATAAAAGGGTAACTTTAATAGAGCTCCCTTACAGG
>OMWM01000035.1 GCA_900314775.1 uncultured Eubacteriales bacterium
TTACAGAACCCCGGATGAAATCTTCGAGGAGGAAATCGACCGAATCTACCAGGCTACTGCCTAGCGGAGGGTGTCCAACTTGTTGTTGCAATTTAGGCAAATATTTTTTGACATTTTTTACGCAGAATCTGCTGAATCGGGCAGATAAAATCCAAAAAGGACCGATTATATGGAACATATTACGATTGGCATGCTGGCGCATGTGGATTCCGGCAAGACGACATTGTCGGAGTCCATACTCTATCTGAGCGGCGCGATCCGCAAGGCGGGACGCGTGGACAGAGGCGATTCTTTCCTGGATGTCGATGAGCAGGAAAGAGGACGCGGCATTACTATTTTTTCAAAACAGGCACATTTCACGGCGGGTGACAGAGATTTCTATCTGCTCGATACGCCGGGGCATATCGACTTTTCGGCGGAGATGGAGCGTACGCTCAGAGTGCTCGACTATGCGGTGCTGATTATCAGCGGCGCGGACGGCATCCGCAGCCACACGAAGACGCTGTGGGAGCTGCTGGAGGATTACGGCATTCCGGTTTTTCTTTTTGTCAATAAAATGGATCAGCCGGGCACGGACCGGCAGCTTCGCCTCCGGGAAATTGCGGATACGTTCGGGTCGGAATGCATCGATTTCGGCATCGAAGAAGCAGACCGCGATGAACAGATTGCGATGACCGACGAAGAGGCGCTGGAATATTATATGGAACACGAAGGGATCCCGGCAGACATGACGGCGGATCTGATAGCGCGGCGGAAGGTGTTTCCGGTGTTTTTCGGATCTGCACTGAAGATGGACGGCGTCCGGGAGCTCATAGCTGCGCTGGCAAAGTATACCCGGCAGCCCTCTTATCAAAAAGAATTCGGCGCCCGGGTCTATAAGATCGCCCGGGACAGACAGGGAAACCGCCTGACCTTCATGAAGGTGACGGGTGGGGCAATCCGCAGCGGCGATATGGTAAACGGCGAGAAGGTCCGGCAGGTCTTCATTTTTAACGGGGAAAAGTCTGAAATCGCAAAGCAGGCACAGGCCGGCATGATCTGCGGTGTGACGGGACTTGAAAACACCTATGCCGGCAGCGTCCTGGGCCGTGATACGGGCGAGGGATTCAGCTACCTGGAACCTGTCATGACCTATGCCATGACAATCGCCGAAGGAACGGATATTCAGAAGGCGGTCAAGGCCATGCGGCAGCTGCAGGAGGAAATTCCGGAGCTGCATATCCGGTGGGACGGCCTGAGCCGCGAGATCAGCATTCAGCTGATGGGCGATATACAGGAGGAAGTCATCACGCAGATGATCAGGAGCCGCTGGGGCATCGATGTCTCGGTCTCGGCAGGCCGGATCAACTACCGCGAAACCATTCTGCAGCCGACAGAGGGCGCCGGGCATTTTGAACCGCTGCGCCATTACGCCGAAGTGCATCTTCGCCTCGAGCCGGGAGAGTCGGGCAGCGGTCTTGTATTTGAGACAGAATGCAGTACGGACAGCCTGGCGGTGAATTACCAGAAAATGGTTCTGTCGACCCTTCAGAATCAGGAACTGACCGGCGTGCTCACCGGCTCACCGGTGACGGATCTGAAAATCACGCTGACAGCCGGGCGGGCGAGCGTAAAGCACAGTGAGGGCGGCGATTTCCGCGAGGCGGCGCTGCGGGCGTTCCATCAGGGACTGATGAAGGCAGTCAATGTTTTGCTGGAGCCGTATTACCGGTTTGTAATTGAAGTGCCGTCCGATCAGTCGGGACGGGTAATGACAGACCTTGACCGTTTCGGCGGCAGTTTCAGCATCGGCGACGTAAATGGCGATCTGATGCAGATTGAGGGGACGGCGCCGGTGGCAAAGCTTCGCGATTACAACCGCACGCTGGCATCCTTTACCGGCGGGCGCGGAAGCATTTCCTGCGCGTTTGACGGCTATCGCCCCTGCGGCAATACCGATGAAGTCACGCAGCAGATCGGCTACGATGCGGAGCGCGATCTGGCCAACACGCCGGATTCGGTTTTCTGCATGCACGGGGAGTCGATGATCGTCCCGTGGTATCTCGCCGACGATTACATGCATATCAGCCCGGAGGGACAGAAGAATGCCGATGAGGCGCAGCTGGAAAAGAAATACGAGGAGCTGTGCAAAGCGCCGCGCAGCAAGAAGAAGGTGCAGCGCTTCAGTATGTCGCTGTCCGACGATGATGAACTGAAGGCGATTTTCGAACAGACCTACGGCAAGATAAAACCGCGTCTTCACCAGCAGCCCAAAGAGATCAGGGCACCGAAGGAATATGTCTATAAAGAGGCAAAGAAGGCCGAAAAGCCGGATCAGTATCTGCTGGTCGACGGGTACAACGTCATATTTGCCTGGCACAGCCTTTCGCAGCTTGCCGTGCACAGCATGGATGCCGCGCGCGATACGCTGATCAGCCGTCTTTCCAATTATGCGGGGTATACCGGTGTGCGGGTGATTCTTGTATTCGATGCCTACAAGGTAAAAGGGTTCAAAGGCGAGATCAGCCGCGTGCAGGGGATTGACGTCGTCTTTACCAGAGAAGCGGAGACAGCCGATACTTATATCGAGCGGACGGCGCACGACATGGGCCGGAAATACCGCGTGACGGTGGCCACCTCCGATGGAGCGGAGCAGGTGATTATCCGAAGTGAAGGATGCCTTCAGCTTTCCTCCCGCGATCTGGAGATCGAGATTGAACGGATTGAAGAAGAGATACGCGGGCAGCATATCGAAAAGAATCCAAGGACAGGCAATTACATAGGGAACAGCCTGCCTGCAGATAAAAAAGCCTGATTGAACATCAGGCTTTTATTTTAAGCGTTTTCTTCTCATAGTGCAGGTACCAGGACGTCAGGACAGTGCCCTTCAGGATGCTGGACAGGGAAATGCTGACCCAGATGCCGTCCAGTCCCAGCGGCGTGCGCGTCAGAACGAGCAGCAGCGGGATGCGTGCGAGGGTCAGAATGGTGCCGGACAGAAACGGCGGCAGCGTATAGCCGAGGCCGCCGAAAGCCCCGCTGGTCGTGATTTCCATGCACATGAAAAGCTCGGAAAAACCGATGATGCGCAGGTACCGGATGCCGATCGGCAGAACCTGCGGGTCGTTGAGAAACAGACTGAAGATCTGTCCCGGAAAGGCGACCAGCAGGAAGGTGCACAGACTTCCCCAGACCAGCACAATCTTCATCATCGAAAGATATCCGCGGTGCACCCGGCTGTACGCATGCGCACCGTAATTGTGCGAGATGAAAGTGTTGATGGCGGTCATGAAACCATTGGCCGTCATCCATGTGATGGACTCGATCTGCGAGCCGATTTTCTGCGCGGCGACGGCACCGTCCCCGTAGCCGGCAATAAAGGTCGCGATAATCATCGAGCACACGGAAAACAGCATATTCTGCAGGGCGATCGGCGCCCCGATCCGTATGATGCCGCCGTAAATCGATGCCTTCTGAAACTGCAGCAGATGGACGCGGCCGAAAAGGGCATTGCGCCGGATGCCGGCCGAAAGCAGCAGGAAGAAGATTATTATCTGCGCGGCGGCAGAAGCAATGGCCGCACCTGCCGCACCCAGTGCCGGAAACGGCCCGATGCCGAAGATCAGCAAAGGGTCGAGACAGATATTTGCCGCGAAGCCGATGGTGTTGATGATAAAAGGTGTCTTCGTGTCGCCGGAGACATTGAAGGCAGCGGTCATCAGAATATCCATGAAATAGAAAAGAATCAGCCCGGAGGTGATCCGCATATAGACGGCGGCGCTTTCCACCGATTCCGGATTATGCAGATGAAACAGGCCTACGATGCCGTCGGTATTCAGCAGGACAACGGCCGTGAAAGCCGCACCGAAAAACAGACCGATCTGCAGCATAGCCGTAAAACAGCGACCGGCTTCTTCTTCATTGTGGGCACCGAGACAATGCCCGATCTTCACCTGCCCTCCGATAGATGCGAGTGTGCAGAGTCCGTCGGAAAACCAGGCGATCATGCCGGCGATGCCGACGCCGGCGACAGCATAGCTTCCGAGACGTCCGATAAAGAGCATGTCGACGATGCTGTACGCCATCTCGATCAGACTGGTCAGAATGATCGGAATGGAAAGGCGCACGAGCACCCTCGTGATGCTGCCGGACAGAAAATCATTTTCATTAATCTTATTCATACCATACCCGTTTTCGTGAGACCTTTTTCAGACCGGTCTCAGACCTCTGAACACTATAGCATATGCACCGGAAACAGTAAACTTGCAGAACCGGCATTCTTCCTTTTTCTTTACATGAAATTGCCAAGGTTGTATAATAGCAGTGATTTTTGTAAAAACAGTGAGGTAATTATATGAATATAGTAGTACTTGCAGGTGGTACGAGCACGGAACGTGACGTATCGCTTGTTTCGGGAATGGGTATTTACAAGGCGCTTGAGCGCAAGGGCCACAACTGTATGCTGCTCGATGTCTTCCTTGGCTATGACGGCGATGACTGGAGAGACGTCTGGGACATGGACAGAGACTGGACCGCCAGCATTGAGGCGATCAAGAATGAGAATCCGGATATCGAGGCTGTCAAGGCGCTGCGTCCTGACTGGCAGCAGAGCTTTTTCGGCCCGCATGTCATCGACATCTGCCGTACGGCGGACATCGTTTTCATGGCCCTTCACGGGGAGAACGGCGAGAACGGCAAGATTCAGGCCTGCTTCGATCTGAATGGCATCCGCTACACAGGCACCGATTATGTAAGCTCGGCGATCAGCATGAACAAGGGCATTACCAAGGACCTGTTCCATGCGGCCGGCATTTCGACGCCGGCGGGCGTGCGCGTCAGAAGAGGCGCGGATATTCCGGTCGATTTTCCGCTCCCATGCATCGCCAAGGCCTGCAGCGGCGGCTCCAGCGTAGGCTGTGCCATCGCACATGACAAGGCGGAATATAAGGAAGCCATCAAGGAAGCCTTCCGCTATGATGATGAGATTATCATCGAGCAGTATATCGACGGACGTGAGTTTTCCGTAGGCGTGATCGACGGAAAGGCACTGCCGGTTATCGAGATCGCTCCTATAGAAGGATTTTACGATTACAAGAACAAATATCAGGCGGGCAGCACGATTGAGACCTGTCCGGCCGAGCTGGACGAGAAGATCACGAAAGATATGCAGGAAGCGGCAGAAGAGGCTTTCCGCGTTCTGCGTCTCAAGGTCTATGCACGGTTTGATTATATGCTGGACAAGGACGGAAAGTTCTATTGTCTGGAGGCCAATACACTGCCGGGTATGACACCGACATCGCTGCTTCCGCAGGAGGCAGCCGCCATCGGTATCGACTTCGACGAGCTCTGCCAGCTGATTGTCAATATTTCCGTACGCGATCAGCTTCTGTGAGGTAACACATATGAAGAATATGACGATTGATAACATTCTGATGGCCGTGGACGGCACAATTGCAGCCGGCGGGGCGCAGATCCCGCAGGGAGAAGCAGCGGACGTTGTGATTGATTCCCGCAAGGTGGGTCCGGGCAGCATTTTCATCGCCCTGAAAGGCGAGAAGACGGATGGACATCTCTATATCGGCAGTGCTTTTGAAAAGGGAGCGATGGCGGTCATCTGTGAGGAGGTGCCGGAAAATGCAGGCGGCCTCTGCATTCAGGTTAAGGACAGCCTCGAAGCGCTCCGCAAACTTGCCTCTTTCTACCGCCAGCAGCTGCCGGTCAAGACGATCGGTGTCACGGGCAGCGTAGGCAAGACGAGCACCAAGGAGATGATCGCATCGGTTCTTTCACAGCATTACCGGGTGCATAAGACAGAAGGCAACTTCAATAATGTGATCGGCCTGCCGCTTACGGTGTTCGGCATCCGTGAGACGGATGAGATTGCCGTACTGGAGATGGGCATTGAGGACTTCGGCGAGATGCATCGCCTGAGCGAGATCGCCCGGCCGGACATTGTCGTGATGACGGTGATCGGCCGCAGCCATCTGGAGCATCTCGGCGATCTGGACGGCGTGCTCCGGGCCAAATCCGAGATATTCGATTTCATGAATCCGAAGGGAACCGTCTTCGTCAACGGGGACGATCCGAAGCTGGCGACGATTGTCGATGTACACGGCACGGCCCCGGTACATTTCGGCCTGTCTCCATGTGATGATGTATGGGCCGATCATATTGAGATCGGTGAGGAAGGCAGTACGGCCGTCATTCATCCTGACCGGAATACTTCTTTCAAGGTGGAGATTCATATACCGGGCGAGCACAGCGTCCGCAACGCAGCGGCGGCAGCGGCCGTCGGCGTATTTCTCGGCCTTTCCACAGAAGAGATTCAGGCCGGTATTGCACAGGCCCGTACGATTGCCGGCAGAAATAATGTCATCAGGACAGACTCCCTGACCATTATCGATGACTGCTATAACGCCAATCCGAATTCCATGGAAGCGTCGATCGGTGTGCTCAGAAACAGGAAATCCCGCCGGGTTGCGGTGCTCGGCGATATGCTGGAACTTGGACCGGATGAGAAACAGCTGCACTACGATACAGGTGTCTATGCAGGAAAAGCCGGCATTGACAGGATAATCTGCGTGGGACCGCTTGCCCGCAGTCTTTACGAGGGCGCCGTCAGCACCGGCGCAAAGGCCGATTATTTTGCGGATAAGGAAGCACTGAAGGACGGTCTTGGCCGGATCCTGCAGAAGGGCGATACGGTTCTCGTCAAGGCATCGCACGGCATGGGACTTGCCGAGATTGTTGCGATGCTGCAGGAGATGAAACTGTAACAGAATAGAATAAAAAATAACGGACTGTTTTCCAGTTTGGAAAACAGTCCGTTTCTTTCTTATTTCATAGAATTTTCAGCCGTGCTGACGGGCTCCGGCGCCTTTTCACCGCCGGAATCCTGCTCTGGGTTCTTCTTCCTGGCAATATAGCTGATCAGGCGGTCAAACCATCCCTTGAGCAGTGCGGCGATCGGCACGGACACCAGCATACCGAGGAAACCGCCGACGGCACTGCCGATGATGATTGCGATGATGACGAGCATCGGGTGTACGTGAATGCTTCTGCTGAGCAGTTTCGGCCCGATGATGTTGCCGTCTGCCGTCTGGAGAATGAAGATGACGATGATGGCGATGATCAGTGTCTTCCAGTCCTGCGACAGGATGCACGACAGCGCCGTGCCGCAGTAGGCGAAGATCGGCCCAAGATAAGGAATCAGGTTGCCGATGCCGGTCAGCAGACCGATCAGTACGGAAAAACGTACGCCGAGCAGCGACAGCGTGACGGAAACGGCCACGAGCATGAAGCAGGCATCCATCAGCTGGCCCTGCAGATACCCGGAAAAAGCCGTGTCAACATCATTGATAATCGTGTGTACGACCTGATATGCCTTCTTTCCGGTAATGGATTTCAGCACGTTATCCCAGTAGCGCATGAGACCGGGTGCATCCAGCAGAAAATAGATGGACAGGATCAGCGCAATAAAGATATTGACAATCGAGCTGCCCATATTGGAAAGGAAGCTGCTGATATTGCTGCCGGCGGCGCTCGATGCATTGCCGAGCCATTCTGTGATCTGCTGGCGCAGGTTATCCAGTGTATCCGAGGAAATATTCAGCTGGCTCAGGAAATCCTGCAGGCTGCTGTAGAAAGACTGGAGCGACGTGGCGATGCCGGCCAGGAAATCGGTCAGATCGCTGACGCTCAGCATTTTGATTTCATGCGAAGCCGAAGAGATCATGACGGTCATAATCAGTGCCAGCGCGCCGAAGACAATGATATAGGTAACGGCAACTGCCGCCGGCCGCGCACGCTTCGGGTTTTTGGAAAATGCACGGCATTTTTCCATATGATGCCGGAAAAATTCCTCGGGCCGGTAGAGCAGCCAGGCAAAAACGAAGCCGATGGTGAGCGGTTTCAGAATAACCCAGAGCCCCCTGAAAAACGAGCCGATGCCGGTCAGCGCCAGCGGCAGGTTGTCCAGCAGCCGGAAAAGTATATAAATGATCAGAGCAGTGAGTACCACATACCCGGAAATCTGTGCGTAATGTCGGTTCTTGCGCAGCCCCAGACGTTCGGGGCCGAATGACTTCTTTTTGTTTTCCTGTTTATCGTTCATGGAATGTCCTTTCATAAGTATCATGGTTATCGTAACATATCCGGTGCTTTGCGAACAATCGTTTTTGCCGTCAGCGAAAATATTTTTTGCATGAAAACTGTACTTGTTTCAGAAATTGTATACAAATCCTCGGACTTTGGCGTTATAATATAAAAAGTCTATAAATTATTGCCATTCTTTCACAAATCGGTTTCAAAACGTGATAATTTATAGGAGAAGAGTATTTTGATAAAAAAATCAGGAGGCACATTATGGGTAATGATTTACAGGGCTTCGGTATGATGATTGACAAGCTCAGAAAAAATCCAAAGAAGATTGTATTTACGGAAGGTACGGATGGCAGAATCCTTGAGGCGACATCCCGTTTGCTGGCAGCAACCTTCCTCACACCGATTCTGGTCGGCAATCCGGAGGAGATTCATAAAGCAGCGGAGGAGATCGGTTACAATATCCGCGGTGCAGTCATCATTGACCCTGAGAATTACGATAGAATGGATGAGATGGTAGATCTTTTCTGCGAACTGCGTAAGAAGAAGGGCGTTACCCCTGAGCAGGCGAGAAAGACCCTTTCTCAGAGCAACTATTTCGGTACGATGCTGGTTAAGATGGGTGTGGCAGATGCCCTGCTCGGCGGTGCCACCTATTCCACAGCCGATACGGTACGTCCGGCTCTGCAGCTGATCAAGACAAAACCGGGCAACAAGATCGTATCATCCTGCTTCATTCTCGTACGTCCGGCAGGTTCCGGTGACCGCGAGATCCTTGCATTCGGCGACTGCGCGATCAACATCAAGCCGACCGAAGACGAACTTGTGGAGATCGCTCTTGAGACAGCAAACTGCGGCAGAAAGTTCGGTATTGATCCGAAGGTCGCTTTCCTCAGCTATTCAACCCATGGCTCAGGCAAGGGCGAGGATGTTGACAAGATGAGAAATGCAGCAGAGAAGGCGAAGAAGGCAGCACCGGATCTTCCGATCGACGGTGAGCTCCAGTTCGATGCCGCTGTTTCCCCTCGTGTTGCCAAGACAAAGTGCCCGGGCAGCGAGGTTGCAGGTTATGCGAACACCTTCATCTTCCCGGATATCAACGCCGGCAATATCGGTTACAAGGTTGCACAGAGACTCGGTCATTTCGATGCTTACGGCCCGATCCTTCTTGGCCTCAACGCACCGATCAATGACCTCTCCCGCGGATGCAATGCCGAGGAAGTTTATTCCATGGCAATCATCACCGCAGCATTGGTAGACTGATATATTTGATTTGCAGCATGATAACCAGCCGGCCGATGCACATGCAGAGGCCGGCTTTTGTTTCTGAACAAGCAATGATCAGGCAGATATTTCAATAGGGGGATCGTAATGGATGATTCTACTGTGTCCGCGCAGAAGGACATGGATATTGAAGAACTGTTTCTCGCCAACGCAAGCAGTACTAACGGTGTCGATGAGATCGAGGAGTTCCGGCGGGTCGGCCGTCAGTTCAATGAACTGATGATGCGTTACAGCGGTGCGATCAGAGAAGTAAAAACCAAGCTGGAAGTGCTGAACGATGAGTTTCAGATCAAGAGAAGCCATAACCCGATATCTTATATCAAATCGAGGATCAAGAAACCGGCCAGCATTTACGAGAAGCTTCTGAGACGCGGCTACCCGGTCAGTCTGGAATCTATTGAGAAAAATCTTCATGATGTGGCAGGCATCCGTGTGATCTGCGGCTACGTGCAGGATATCTACACAGTGGCAGACATGCTGGCTTCGCAGAGCGACATCAAGGTACTTGAAGTCAAGGATTATATCGCCCGGCCGAAATCGAACGGCTACAGAAGCCTTCATCTGGTCGTTTCGGTGCCGGTGTTCTTTTCAGATCAGTGCATTCCGATGAAGGTGGAAGTTCAGATCAGAACCATAGCCATGGATTTCTGGGCGACACTGGAGCACCAGCTGAAGTACAAATCTGAAGGGCCTGTCCCTGAGGTGATTGCCAAGGAACTGAAAGACTGTTCCGATGTGATTGCCGAAACGGACATTCGTATGCAGAGATTATACAATTCTTTATATCAGGACGATAAATTCCTTCTGTTTGACGCAGACGGAAAAAATCAAAAAAATATTTGACATACGGGATTGTTAATGATATATTTAAACGGTTGAATAAAGCAGAGCATTTTCTCTCACCTTAGCATCCATAGATGACTCGGGTTAATATTTTAAGATTGACATACGTGTATCTTATTATGGTGAGTAGAATGCTGCTCACCATTTTTTATGCTGCGGGACCGTGCGCGGTCTCGTGAAAGCAAACCTGTTTAGAATACGGAGGTGTCAGTTATTAGCGATTTTATGGTTAATGAGCAGATCCGGGACCGCGAGGTCAGAGTGATCGGCCAGGATGGTAAGATGCTGGGAATCATGTCTTCCAAGGAAGCGCAGAAGCTTGCCCGGGAAGCAGATCTGGATCTTGTGAAGATTTCTCCGAATGCGAAACCGCCGGTATGTAAGATTATCGATTACGGTAAGTTCAAGTACGAGCAGAATCGCCGCGAGAAGGAAGCGAAGAAGAAGCAGAAGACAATTGAAGTCAAGGAAATTCGTTTCTCACCGAACATTGATACGAATGATCTCAATACGAAGATCAATCAGGCAAGGAAATTTCTCGGCAATGGCAATAAACTGAAGGTTTCCGTTCGGTTCAGAGGACGTGAACTCACGCATACATCCGTCGGCAGAGCGATCCTTGAGGATTTTGCACAGCAGCTGTCAGATATCGCTGTAGTTGACAAGCCGCCGAAGATGGAAGGCAGAAGTATGGTTATGTTCCTCGCGCACAAGCGCTGAGCGCCTGGCGGGAGCAGAACTGACATATAGAAGGAGGAACAATAAATGCCAAAGTTAAAAACCAAGAGAGCCGCAGCAAAACGTTTCAAAAAGACAGGTACAGGCAAATTAAAGAGAATGAAGGCTTATAAGAGCCATATTTTAACAAAGAAGTCTCCTAAGAGAAAGAGAAATCTCAGACAGCCTACCATTACCGATTCTACAAATGCTAAGGTAATGAAGAAGATTTTACCATATCTGTAATGGAAGAAACGGAGGAAACAGGAAATGGCAAGAATTAAAGGCGGCTTAAATGCCAAGAAGAAGCATAACAGAGTATTAAAACTGGCTAAGGGCTATCGCGGAGCCAGATCAAAACAGTATAGAGTAGCTAAGCAGTCCGTAATGAGAGCACTGGCAACTTCCTATGCCGGCAGAAAGCAGAGAAAGCGTCAGTTCAGACAGCTCTGGATTGCCCGTATCAACGCAGCAGCAAGAATGAACGGATTATCTTACAGCAGACTGATCGACGGCCTCAAGAAGGCTGGCGTAGAAGTAAACCGCAAGATGCTTTCCGAGCTTGCAATCAGCGATCCGGCTGCATTTACAGCACTCTGCGAGACAGCAAAGTCCAAGATTGCCTGAGTACAGGCAGCAGAAGAGTAAAGCGCGCGATGAAATGGTTTCCATTTCCCGCGCGTTTTTTTTACGTTTTTTTCAGTATAAAAGTATAAAAAATACCGCAGATTCAAATCTGCGGTACTCATTAAGCAGTGCAGTTGGCGGGACTTGAACCCGCACCCAGTTATCCCGGACTAGATCCTTAGTCTAGCGCGTATGCCAATTCCGCCACAACTGCGTGATCGAATGTTTTCTTTTCACCCGACAAAAAGTATATTACCACGGGACGAACTTAATGTCAACAGTATTTTTGAAAAAAATCGGATTTTCTGTGTAAACTGCGCGGCAGGTCTGCATCACCGGAATTTAATATCGTTTTTACATGCTGGTACGGCTTCACGGTGTTTGAAAATTGCCATAAAGTGCATACTGTAAGCAGATAATATTTTATCAGAAAGGACTTATGGCATGAAAAAGTATTTTGTTCCCGACACCAACATTCTCCTGCAGTATCCGGACGCGCTCACCGGCTTCGAAGACAACCGGGTTGTCATCATGTCCACTGTACTGCAGGAGCTCGATTCCTTCAAAACGGCAGGCGGCCTCACAGGGTATAATGCCAGGGAGACGATCCGGCGTATCGAACAGTTCCGGCGCCAGGGAGATCTGCTGAAAGGCGTGCGCCTTGACAATGGCGGCATGCTGCTCGTGGAGCCAGACGGTATCAGCGACAATCTGCCGGCAGGCTATAATATGCATAAGGCAGACAACCAGATATTATCGGCCGTGGTAACTTTCAAAAAGCACAAGAAGAGCCCGGTTATTCTGGTCACCAACGATATTTCCATGCGGATCAACGCGGCGGCCTGCGGCATCGAGGTGGAATCTTATAAAAATGATCATATCGAGCTGGAGTATGAGGGAACGGCTGCCATGACAGCCAGCGAGGAGTTTATCAACCGGCTGTACAGGGAAAAGGAAGCGGATTGCGAAGCGGTGATGTACGAAAATGAGTATGCGGTCGTCACCTGTGCGAAGCAGTCCGCCCTTTGTATATATCGGGGCGGAAAACTCCATCTGCTGCCGGAAAGCCCGCATCCGTACGGCGTCAGACCGTACAATGCGATGCAGCATTTTGCACTGCACGCCCTGACGGATCCGGATATTCCGCTTGTGATTCTGAAAGGGGCGGCCGGCACCGCGAAAACCTTCCTGGCGCTGGCTGCCGGTCTGGACCAGACCGACCGCTACCGCAAAGTCATGATCACGCGCAGCAATACGATGACAGAGGATCATTCCTTCGGCTACCTACCAGGCACGCTGGAGGAAAAGATGGAGCCGCTGCTGGCACCTTTTATCGACAACCTTGAGGTGCTGCTGCGGCGCGGCACCAAAGAGGAAGAGGATGTCATACAGACACAGATTGCGGATATGTTTGACACCGGCATGATACAGATCGCGCCGCTTGCCTATATACGCGGGCGCTCTATCACGGACAGTTTCCTGATCCTCGATGAAGCGCAGAATGTTTCCCAGAACATGATCAAGGATGTGATCACGCGTGCCGGCACAGGCACCAAGATCGTCATCTGCGGCGACCCGGATCAGATCGACAATGCCATCACGCTGGACCGCAATAACAACGGGCTGGTCTATGCGGCGGAAAAGATGAAGGGCAGCCCGCTCGCAGCGGTCGTTACTTTTCATGCGAAGGATTCCATAAGAAGTCCGCTGGCCAGGGAGGCACTGATGCGCTTCGACAGGGATGCGCAGTGCTGATCTTTTTCCCTGATAATGCGGCAAGCTGTCTATAGATATATACTGCCCCAATTTTTAATGCGGCAGGTATGTCTATAGGTATATACTGCCCCATATTTAATAAAATACGGTATGTATGTCTTTAAGGATGTACTGCCGTATTTTTTTATGCTGCCGTAAAAGTACGGATTACATAAAAAATCGTATGGTTCAATAGTATTACCGAAACAGTCAGCTGCAATCTCAGGAAAGGAGAATTCGTATGAACACTGCCCGGAAAGACAAATCATTTAATAAAGCTGAAAAGAGCGAACTGATTCGTATGATGGAGGATTATCATTCAGGAGATGAGAGCCGCGTATCCGATGCCAAGGTAAAGATGATAGCCAATACCGAAAATTTTATCGAATCCTTTATCAAAAAACATTACCCGACATACAGCAGTGATTCAGAATATTATCAGGATATGGTCTCTGAAAGCAAGCTGGCTGTCCTTGAAAATATGGGGAATTACGACCCGGAGAAGGGAGCGGTGACCACCTTTTTCTATCGTTACATTATCGCTGCCTGTCAGAGAGTCATCACCCCGGATATCATGAATAATTATCAGGCTGCCAACAGCCGAAAAATCAGAGCGGCAGGGGATGATATGGAAAAGAAAGGCGTTCCTTATTCAGAAGAGGAGCTGGCAAAGCGGACCGGCATGAGCCTTCGTGTGATCAAAAGCACGATCCGGTGCATGCGCAGTGCCAAAGCTGTCCATATGGACCAGTTCAGCGAAAATGATGAAGATGACGGCGGTTCGGCCAGATTAGATTCCCTTTGCGCCGGCAGCGATTCACTGCATGCAGTATCGCCGGAAGACATTCTGGTTCAGCGGACCGAAATACAGGACCTGTATCTGGCACTTTCTCACCTTCCTGAGCAGACAAAGAATATGGTCATGGACTATTATGCAGCAGGCGGGAAAGGAGAGGGATCTTATGGAAAAATCGCCGGAAAGTACGGCTGCAGCACAGAATCTGCCAGAGAAACCATAAAAAGAGCCATATTAAAGCTTGGCAATGATCCGGCCCTGAGCGGATACCGGAATCACAAGGGAAGTGACTGGATCAGGCTGACACCGCCTGATCCGGCTGCACCTGATCAGGCTGCGTAAGATGCTGTAAACGTTGTTTTTTTGCAGGAGGATTGTGAATATGAAGGTTAACAATGATATTTTCTCTGATGATTTTTACATGATGGGTATTGATGCCGATGATTTCCGCAAGGCGATCAGAAAAGTCTCTGATGAGACAGCGTGCTGCAAGGTGAATTCGGCGAACTTCAGAATCATCTCCGTTATCGACAGTGACAGGGATGGCTTCCTGATGATGCGCCTGAATCCGACGGCACTCACCATGAAAAGCATGATTTACAGCGAATCCTACAAAGAGGATTACTATTTCGCGGATAAAAACGAAAACTACGGTTTCCTTTCCTATGACCTGATGCGCAGAAACGGCATCACGGATGCGATGATTGATGAGATCAGACGCTGCGGCTTTTTCCTGCTTTATGCCATGGGCGACAGAGAAATGATCATTATCCCGTCAGAGAGTTCCCTGAACGATCTTTACAAGGAATTTGACATCAGCAAAATCGACAGCGGCATCAATCCTCTGCGCAACCTGTACCTCTCTTCGCTGATGGCGCGCTGCAAGGATTTTCAGATTCTGCTGCGCAGAAAAGAGGATATCTACCGCCTCTGCGGCACCGCTTCGCAGAAGCACATGTATCTTTCTCTGGAAGATACGGCCGGCATGCTGCTCGACGGACTGATGAAAAATCACAGCGATGCGCAGGTCATGAGCTGGCATGTGTCCCAGAGAGAGACGGCGGTCAACCTGTCCTTCAATGACCGTACCTTTATGGTGGGCGGCACCGAGGTCCGTCCGGGTGCCCAGATCCTCGCTTCCGATTTCGGGCAGACGGCCATGGCAATCCGCAATATCCTCTATGTCAATGAGGCACCGCTGATTCTGTCCTTTAAGAGTTCCCTGCGCAATATCGGCAGCGCGCTGCCGGAAACCGTGCTGAGCAGCTATGAGGCAGACGGCTATCATCTTCTGGATAACGTGCAGAAACGCATCGAGGATGTCATCGGCAAGATGAAACCGGAAGCTGCGGAAGAGGAATACATGAAGCAGTTAGACAGGAAATATGGCTTTATTTCCGAACTGGGCAATAAAAACTATGCGAAATATCTTGCGGAATATCCTTACGAGACGGGAACGGTCACCGCGGAGAAAGCCGTTGAGCGTCTTCTGAACATGACCGGTTTCACACAGGATATTGTAAAGCCGTATGCTGTTGAGAAACTGTCGGCGGCCGTCGGCAGAATCGCCGGAGAAAACGGGAAGGGGGTGAAACACTGAACAATCCGGCATAAAAAATGGCACGGACGAGCCGTGCCGCGAATACTGCCTGACGCCTTGGGAGCGTCTTTTTTTTGCGCCTTTTATGCACGCTCGCTGCGTGCCCTCTTGCGCCTGCGCATGCATTTGTGCCTGTGCGCCTGCTGCGTGCATTTACGTCGGCGCCTGCTTCGTGCCCCTGCGCCTGCCGGCACGCTTACTGCGTGCCCTGCGCCGCAGAGGAAACCGGCACCAGCCGGGAAAGCGCCTTCGCCTTGACATCGGCAAGTCTCAGATGCCTGCGGACAGCATATTCCGCGCCGATCATTTCTCTGCAGTTCTCATTCATTACCAATCTGATTTCTTTCTCTTTCAAAATATCTCCCCCTAATCTTTTGTGTCTGCATATAATATGTCCGATTCTGCAGTTTCTGCGCGTTTCAGGAAAAGTTTGTGATAAAAGAAAAGGTAGACAGTCCCAATCCGATATTTTATAATGGTTAATGCGCGGAATAAAAGAAACGGAGATAATATTGAAGAAAAGAGACTGGATTCTGATCGCCGTCCTTCTGGCCGCCGCAGCGGTCGGCCTGCTGATCGTGCATCACATGCAGTCCGGCAGCGGCAGTACCGTCACCGTCACCGTCGACGGGGAGGTGTACGGTACCTATGACCTGGATGAAGATCAGACGATTACCATAGATAATGATTACGGCCATAATGTGATAGAGATCAGCGGCGGATCGGTTTCGATGACGGAAGCGGACTGCCCGGATCTGATCTGTGTGCATCACGCGAAGATCAGCAAGGACAATGAGACGATTATCTGTCTTCCGCACAAGCTGGTCGTGGAAGTTGACAGCAGCGAGACGGCGGACGCGGATGCGACGCTGCGCTGAGCGGGACGGAGGATGCTGATGACCAGGAAGATTACGATATCTGCACTGTTTATTGCACTGGCGATGATTCTGAGCTATCTGGAAGCTTTGATACCGTTTAATTTCGGCATTCCCGGCATCAAGCTCGGCCTCGCCAATCTCGTCGTTGTGATTGCCCTCTATACGCTGGGTGCGCGGCAGGCCTTTGCCATATCCGTGATCCGGATTCTGCTTGTGTCGGTTACCTTCGGCAATATGTCGGCCATGATGTACAGTATGGCGGGCGGACTGCTGAGTTTTCTGATCATGTATCTGCTCAGCCGGAGCAGCCATTTCAGCACAGCCGGTGTCAGCGTGGCAGGCGGCGTCAGCCATAATGCCGGACAGCTGATCGTGGCAGCCGTGATCGTGGAGAACCTGAACCTGATGCTCTATATTCCGGTTCTGATCATAGCCGGCGTACTGACGGGACTTCTGATCGGCGTCATCGCTTCGAAGGTCATTCCGCCGGTCAGAAAAGCACTGAATAATACGCAGCACAGATGATACTGCATGAGAATAAGGAGAAGATGAAATGAGTAAAGTCAGAACAAGATTTGCACCTAGTCCGACAGGAAGAATGCATGTGGGCAATCTCCGCACGGCATTGTATTCCTATCTGATTGCGAAGCATGCGGGCGGCGACTTTATCCTCCGGATCGAGGATACCGACCAGAACCGTGAGATGGAAGGCGCCGTGGACATCATCAACCGTACCCTGAAGGAGACCGGCCTCGAACATGACGAGGGTCCGGACAAGGACGGCGGCTGCGGCCCATACGTACAGAGTGAGCGCGTAAAGCAGGGCATTTACCTGAAATATGCGAAGATGCTTGTTGAAAAGGGAGAAGCGTATTACTGCTTCTGCGACGAGGAGAGACTCAAGAGCCTCAAGGTCAATGTTGCCGGCAAGGAGATTTTCCACTACGACAAGCACTGCCTGCATCTGAGCAAGGAAGAGGTGGAAGAGAAGCTGGCGGCCGGTGTGCCGTATGTAATCCGTCAGAACAATCCGGAAGAAGGAGAGACCACCTTCCACGACGATATCTACGGCGATATCACGGTGCAGAATATCGAACTGGATGATATGATTCTGATCAAGTCGGACGGATTCCCGACTTATAATTTTGCCAATGTTGTCGACGATCACCTGATGGGCATCACCCATGTGGTCCGCGGCAATGAGTACCTTTCCTCCACGCCGAAGTACAACCGTCTCTATGAGGCGTTTGGCTGGGAGATCCCGGAATACATTCACTGTCCGCTGATCACGAACGAAGAGCACCAGAAGCTCAGCAAGAGAAGCGGCCATGCCTCTTTTGAGGACCTGATCGACCAGGGATTCCTGCCGGAAGCCGTAGTCAATTTTGTCGCGCTTCTGGGATGGAGCCCGGAAGGCACCGAGGAGATTTTCTCTTTGCCGGAGCTCGTGAAGGCATTTGATTATCATAGAATCGGCAAGGCACCGGCTGTTTTCGATATGACCAAGCTTGCCTGGATGAACGGCGAGTATATGAAGAAGATGGATCCGGATGTATTTTATGAGAAGGCACTGCCGATCATGAAGGAAACCGTGACAAGGGATGTGGATTTCCGCAAGCTGGCTTCGATGGTGCAGACGCGAATCCAGGTATGGCCGGATATCAAAGAGCAGATCGATTTCATTCAGGAAGTTCCGGATTACGACCTTTCGATGTATGTGCACAAGAAGAACAAGACCACGCTCGAGAATTCACTGGAGATCCTGGACGATGTGCGCCCGATTCTTGCCGCACAGGAGGATTACAGCAATGATGCGCTTTTTGCCGTACTCAGTGCGTATACGAAGGAGCATGGCTTCAAGGTCGGACATGTGATGTGGCCGATCCGTGTCGCCCTCTCCGGAAAGCAGACAACACCGGGCGGTGCTACGGAACTGATGGAAGTGCTTGGTAAAGAAGAATCGCTCAGGAGGATTGACGCGGCTGCGGACAGGCTCAGAAATGCCTGACCCGGCGCAGATAAGATGAAGTTAAACAGCTATCAGATGCGTGCGGTGACGCACTTTAAGGGACCTGCGGTTGTCATCGCCGGCCCCGGGTCCGGTAAGACGATGGTGATAACGGAGCGGATCCGTTATCTGACACAAAAGAAAAAAGTGGATCCCGCCAGTATTCTGGTCGTGACATTTACGAGGGCTGCCGCAGAGGAAATGCGGCAGCGCTTTGTATATATGAGCAAAGATTCGAAGACGCGGGTTAGCTTCGGCACATTTCATTCTGTCTTTTTTACAATCCTGAAATATGCCTATGGCTATTCCGCCTCCAATATCGCCGCGCCGCGTCAGAAAGAGGAAATTCTGCGCTTTGCGATGGATGCGGCCGGTATGGACCCGCTGCCCGGCCGGGAGGACACCGGAGAGATCCTCGGGGAGATTGAGAAGGCCAAGGGCAGCATGATGGATATTGGCTGCTATTACGCGGTCAGCTGCCCGGAGGAGACGTTCCGGAAGATCTACCGCGAGTACACAAGACGCATGCGCGACAGCCGTCTGATTGATTTTGAAGATATGATGGCAGATACCTACCGGCTGCTGAAAGA
>OMWM01000036.1:0-14098 GCA_900314775.1 uncultured Eubacteriales bacterium
TGTAGATAGTTTTTTGTGGTAATTAACATTCTACCAAAAATCCTGCCATGGATCCTTATTTTATTCAGATGTCCAACTTCATTTTACAATCGGCGAAAAAAGAAAAACCAACAAATACGGGCAAATGAATCTGTCAAAAAAGCTTCTGTGCAGAACGGGAAAAATCGAATACAATAAATACAGAAGGGGGATTTCCAAGGTGCTGCATTGCGTAATGCGGCATGGAGAGGAGGAGTTATGTACGAATGTCCGAACTGCGGGGGACAGCTTCGCTTTGACATCGAAAAGCAGAAACTATTGTGTGATAACTGCAGCAGCGAATTCGCACCGGATACGGAGATGATTCAGGAAAATGCAGGCGAGACCGACGAATTCGGCGCGCAGGTATTCGAGTGTCCGAACTGCGGCGCGAAGATGATCACGACCAATGTGAACGTAGTGTCTTTCTGCAGCTACTGCGGTACCTCAGCGGTCATTCCGGGAAGAATTGCCAATGAGAAAAAGCCGGCGTATATTCTGCCGTTTAAAAAGACGAAAGAGGACTGCATCAAGGAATACAAAGCCCATGTGCGGCGGTCTGTTTTCGCACCGAAGGAGTTTCGCGATCCGAAATTTCTGGATACATTCAGAGGTATTTACATGCCTTACTGGCTCTACGATTTTCGGTATACGAATACGGCCAATGTGGAGGTGTATCAGTCGAGCCGGTCAGGAGATTATATTCTGACGGACTACTATGATATGCAGGCTCCGCTGGATGCGGAATATACCGGCCTTGCCTATGATGCTTCGGCGGCCTTCAATGATATTACAAGCAATGGCATCCTGCCATGGAATGAAGAGGAGATAAAGCCGTTTTCACCTGGGTATATGTGCGGTTTTTACGCGGACACAGAAGATGTCCCGAAGGAAGTTTATGAACAGGATGCCGGTGAAATCGCGGCGGGCAATGTCTTTGACAGCATCAGAAAAACCGCGGACAAAGACGGGTATGATATGGAGGAACCGTCAACTTCGCAGGGCAAGGTCTGGCACCTCGGCGGCTGCCAGGTGCGTGCCAGAAGAGCACTGCTGCCTGTCTGGTTTCTTACCTGGCGCAGGAAGGACCGCGTGGCCTATGCGGTCATGAACGGTGAGAACGGAAAGCTGACGGCGGATCTGCCGGTCGATATGAAACGGTATCTGATCGGATCGCTGCTGATGGCGGTGCCGTTTTTCCTGCTGTTTTCGCTGCATACCGTGACGAGCTATACATTGCTGACAATCGCACAGGTCCTGGCAGCGGCGGCGGCGCTGATTTACTATTTTGAACGGAAGGATATTGATATCTGGGAAACAAGACGCAAGGATAAAGGATACATGTATCTGACCGGGCAGACGTACGAGGCCGAAAAGAAGAGCAGGGAATCCGGCAAAGAGCGTATGAAAATCAGGAAGACACTGTTTATGGTGTATTTCATATTTATTTTTTCAATCACTTTACTGTCTTCGGCAGCGGCTCTGATCAGCGATGCCATGACGAGCGGGTTCCTGCCCGTACTGGTCAGCATTGCTGCATTGATTGTCCTTCTGGCTGTCATAGGTGTTATGCGGAAAAACAGCGATGATGCGCGCGGGACGCTGCGCTGCCTGTATGCCAATCTGCTTACCGGCATCGCGGCAGCCGTGATCAGCATCGCGCATCCTGCCAATGACGTATTTTATTACGCGGCGTCTGTGCTGTGTCTGCTGGCTGTTGCCTATACGACGATTTCTCTGATCCTTGCCTACAACAGACTGGCGACGCGGCCGATTCCGACGCTGTTTGAGACCGGTTCCGGCGGCGTGAATACGGGAAATGGCACGGATAGCGGCAGCGGCTCTGGCGGCTCCGATGAAAAGAATGCACAGACCGGCGGCAGGCAGATGAGCGGATTTGTGAAAGCTTTTCTGCTTTGTCTGGCTGCGGCAATCGCCCTGACGGCGGCTGTCTTTCCGGGCAGCCGTGCGGCGCAGGTATACGGCGGCGACGGCAGCCTGTATGCTGCCGAACCGTATTCGCATAGGGTCAATGGCCGCAGGATCGTGATTGATGATCAGGAAGATCTGCTGACGGACAGCCAGGAAGAAGATCTCGCAGAGTACATGGAGCCGATCACACAGTACGGCAATGTGGCTTTCTGCTCGGCGTATCCGTCAGAATCCACCAGCCGCTATGCACGGGAGACCTACCATTCTCTTTTCGGCAGCAGCAGCGGCATGCTGTTTCTGATTGATATGAATAACCGCAACATCTGGATCTTCTGCGACGGCAGCGTCTATGATGTGATCACGGCCAGCTATGCCAACACGATAACCGATAATGTCTATAGCTATGCAAGCGACGGGGACTACTACGAATGTGCGGTACAGGCGTTTTCACAGGCGCAGACGCTCCTCAAGGGCGGAAAGATCACGCAGCCGATGCGGTACATCTGTGCGGCGCTGCTTGCTCTTATTACTGCACTGCTGATCAATTACCTGTTTGTACGTCTCTCGACGCGCAAGCGCGTGTCCGATGAGAGGATACTGAACTCAGCCGGCATTTCCTTTAAAATGAGTCAGCCGGTCTATCAGTTCAGCAGACACGAAGAGGAATACAGTCCGGTATCCAGCTCCTCCGACGGCGGTTCGGGCGGCGGCAGCTCGGGCGGCGGCGGCAGCTCAGGCGGCGGAGGCGGCCACGGGTTCTGATGCCTTGTAATTTACGGGTCTGCATGACAGAATATGTTTTCTGCCATGCAGACTTTTTTAATTTGCCTGAAAGTCCGTATTAGATAAAATTCCGCGTAATATGATAAATACGAACAGAAACGGAATCTGATCAGGAGGTAAGGATATGGATAAGAAAAATACGAACGCACAGGTATATTTCGGGCGCACATACAGGAAAATGCTTGCAGAAGCGGAGGCTGCCGGGCGCGAGCGCGCGCAGGCACCGTCCAGAGCCGCGGCCGACAGAGCAGCGCTGAAGATGGCCGTCATTCTGCTCAGGATGACGGACCTTGCTGCCGCGGAAAATGACCTTGAAACGGCCGTCGGCTGCTGCCGCAGAGCCTTATCCGTATCGGCCTCCGTCCGCAGCCCGCAGTACGACGCTAAGGCGCGCAGTGCCGCAGCGGCCGCCTATGCGAAGATGGGCGGTCTGGCCCTGCTTTCCGGTCATCCGGACAGAGCCGAAGCCTGCTGCCGGCGCGGCCTTGCTTTCTGCGAGACCGAAAGTGACGGGAAACCGGGAAGTACGGACTTCACACAGGCGCTCTGCTTCCTTATCCTCGGCCATGCGGCGATGCAGCGGCACAGTTATGAGGAGGCGGGCGATTATTACAGCCGCTGCCTCCTGCTCGGCAGAAGAAATCTCGGCACGGAAAACGAACTGACGGCCCATCGCTGCATGGCGCTCTCGTATTACCACATAGGTGAGGCGGACATGGAACTTGGCCGGATGAAGGCCGCCAGAGAGAATATATACCGCGGTCTCGGCTGCTGCATCTGCGCTGCAGATCAGGAGATCAGCCATGCGCTGCTGTGGGAGAAATCACTGGGTTACGCCTGTCTCGGCTGCCTCGAAGAGCGCAGGCACAATCCGTCCGGCGCCGCTTCGCTTTACCGCAGCAGCCGGGAACAGCTCAGGCAGTTCAGCGCCTGGAACAAGGCGGGAAGATGGCCGCAGCCGTCCGGTGCGGACGACACCTGCCCGGATGCCGGGAATCCGTCTGACCTCGAAAACATGTACATCAAAAAGTATGCGGTTTTCAGAAGGATGGCGGGTTAAGGCTCGCGCATTTTTTCCGGTTGCGCGGGCGGCTTTTATCCTATAAAATATAAGAAAGGAGTTGATTTTCCGGTAAAGATTTTGCCGGAACGGAGACCGGGGCGGCCGCGCCCTGATGCCGTGCGGCTGTGAAAGAAAAACAGGACATCAGGCTGCCTGCGCATGAAGCAGGGCAGGCAGTATGCTTTCAATGAGCCGCGAAGGAGCTGCAGCAGTTCCTTTGCGGCTCATTTGTATACAATACACTGTTAACTCATACAGACATTGCTGGGCAATATAGACAAACCAGATATATTTTTAACAGCATTATGCATAAAAATAGAAAAGTATATTCTGAAATTACGTGAAAAATCGCAAAATGACGGTTGATAAATCATTGACGATGATGTATTATAAAAAAAGCAGAAAAAAATTCAGCAGAGCAAAATTAATTTTAGCAATAAGCCCGGAGGTGTGCTATGAGTGAGTTAACGGCCCAGGCCGGAATGAACACGGAAAATGAAAATAAGGAGAATGATGCGGCGCTTTATAGTTTCAAAGGCGGACATATCGCGCTTTCAAGTCTGATTCCGCTGAGTCTGCAGCACGTGCTGGCTGCGGTTGTCGGTGTTGTTACACCGGCGATTATTGTAGCCCAGACTTGCCAGATGTCGGAGGCAGATCAGACGCTGATGATTCAGGCTGCCCTGATCATGACGGCGATTGCGACATTTCTGCAGCTGTTCCCGCTTTTCGGCAGGATCGGCGCGGGACTGCCGGTTATCATGGGCACCAGTTTTGCCTATGTGCCGACGCTGGAGGCGATCGGCGGTGAGTTCGGCATCGGCGCCATCCTCGGTGCGCAGATCGTCGGCGGATGTATAGCGATTATTTTCGGTTTGACGGTCAAGTGGATACGTAAGCTTTTCCCGGATGTGGTAACCGGTACCGTTATTTTCACAATCGGTATTTCACTGTATCCGACGGCAATCCGCTATATGGCGGGCGGTTCCGGCAGCGAAGATTTCGGCAGTGCGCGGAACTGGTTTGTCGCGATTGTCACATTTGTCACAGTATTTATTCTGAGCAACTTTACAAAAGGCATCCTGAAGCGTGGTTCTCTGTTCTTCGGTATGCTGGTCGGCTATTTCGTGGCACTGGCCATGGGTATGGTGGATTTCAGCGGCCTGGCGGCGACGAAAGGTATCGTATCGGTTCCGCAGGTAATGCATTTCCCGATTTCTTTTGTGCCGGCGGCATGTATTTCGCTGGGCGTTGTCTACATCGTCAATTCCGTACAGACAATCGGTGATCTGACGGCGACGACGGTCGGCGGCATGAACCGGGATCCATCCAACAAGGAGCTTTCCGGCGGCATCATGGCACAGGGTCTTACCAGTATTCTGGCAGCTTTCATCGGCGGTCTGCCGACGGCTTCCTTCAGCCAGAATGTCGGTATCGTTACCATGAACAAGGTTGTAAACCGCGTGGTCTTCTCTGTAGCGGCGGCGGTACTGCTGATTGCCGGTTTTGTACCGAAGCTTTCCGCACTGCTGACCACAATCCCGTAGTCGGTTATCGGCGGCGCCACGATTTCTGTTTTCGCGGTCATCGCGATGACCGGTATCCGCACTTTCACGAGCGGCGGCTTTGACAACAGAAAATCCACGATCGTAGGTATTTCTGTTGCGCTGGGCGTCGGCATCACACAGGTAACAGACAGCCTTGCCGGTCCTGGAATGCCGGCATGGGTAGACACCGTTTTCGGTTCCTCTGCCGTTGTGGTTACAGCGATCATGGCTGTTATTCTGAATCTGATTCTGCCGAAGAGCGAGCAGGATGCAGCAGAAGAGAAAAAACAGGAAGAAAAAGAAGCGTAAGTTGAAGGGCAGCCGGATGACGGCTGCCCCATGCATATATTTAACAAATTTTTTTAAGGAGGTGGCAGTATGCTGCTGGTTGGAAACGGACAGGTTATTACAATGGATCAGACGCAGCCTCTGATCATGGACGGCGCTGTTCTGATTGACGGAGAGAAGATTGTCGAAACCGGTGACGGTCAGAAGCTGCGCGAGGCGCATCCGGATGCGGAATTTATCGATGCGCACGGCGGGCTGATCATGCCGGGATTTATCAACACACATACACATATCTATTCAGGCCTGGCGAGAGGTCTGGCCATCGAAGGAAATAATCCGACGAACTTTTTTGAGATTCTGGACGGCACATGGTGGGCAATCGACCGCCATCTGACGCTGGAGGGCACGCGGGCATCGGCCTATGCGACGATTCTCGACTGCATCCGCAACGGCGTGACGACGATTTTTGATCACCATGCAAGCTTCTGCGAGATCCCGGGTTCTCTTTTCGTGATCAAGGATGCCGCAAAGGAGCTGGGCATGCGTTCCTGCCTCTGCTATGAGGTTTCGGAGCGCGACGGCGAGGAGAAGTGCGATCAGAGCATCCAGGAAAATGCAGATTTTGCCAGATGGGCCGCGAAGGAAAATGACGATATGATCAAGGCCATGTTCGGCGGCCATGCGCTTTTCACGATTTCCGATAAGACTTTCCAGAAGATGGTGGAAGCCAACGACGGACTGACAGGTTTCCATATCCATGTCTGCGAGGGCATGAACGACGTCTACGACACGATGGACAATTACGGCTGTCTCCCGATTGAGCGCCTGCTGTACAATCACATTCTGGGCGAGAAGACCATGCTCGGCCACTGCATCCATGTGAGCCCGTCCGAGATGGATATCATCAAAGAGACCGGCACCATGGTCTGCAACAATCCGGGCTCCAACATGAATAACGCCGTCGGCTGCGCGCCGATCCTGAAGATGATGGAAAAAGGCATAACGGTCGGCATGGGCACCGATGCGTATACGCATGATATGCTCGAGAGCGCCAAGACGTTTATCCTGATCCAGCGCCACAACGCGGCCAAGCCGAATGTTGCGTGGAATGAGACATTCCAGATGCTGTTTGAGAATAACCGCGCGATCGCGGCGAAATATTTTGAGAAGCCGCTCGGCATTCTGAAACCGGGCGCTGCGGCCGATGTGATCGTCATGGATTACAAGCCGTTTACACCGTTCTCAGCGGAAAATCTGCAGGGCCACATCCTGTTCGGACTGGAAGGCAAGAACTGCAGAACGACGATTATCAACGGCAAAGTGCTGTACAAAGACCGTGAATTTGTGGATATCGATGAAGATGCGCTGAATGCGAAGATCCTCGTGGAGAGCAAGAAGCTCTGGGGCGCACTGAATCACCGTACATACTGATGGCGAGGCATTGGCTGCCGCGGCAGCCGGAAGGAGGAGATTATGAGTGATATTATGCGGCCGATTCCATATGAACAGCTGCTTGACTGGACTTTAAAGGAATACAGGGAAAACGGAAGTATTTTCGGTGTCAGCAAGGTGGTAAAGCACACCGACGGCAAGGCGCTGCCGATCTTCGACGGGAAGATCGAGTCGCCGTTCGGACCGGCAGCCGGCCCGAACTCCCAGCTGGCACAGAACATTGTCACGGCCTATGCGGCAGGTGCCCGTTTCTTCGAACTGAAAACCGTGCAGAAGATGGACGGACGCGAGCTGGCTGCCTGCGTGGCAAAGCCGTGCATCGCATCCGGCGACGAGTGCTATAACTGCGAGTGGTCTACGGAGCTGACCGTTCCGCAGGCGTTCGGCGAGTATGTCAAGGCCTGGTTTATCTGCCGGATCATCGCCGGCGAATTCGGACTGGGCATGCCGGACGGCTTTGTATTTAACATGTCGGTCGGCTACGACCTTGACGGCATCAAAACTCCGAAGGTGGATGCGTTTATCGAGGGCATGAAAAATGCGGCCGACACCGATATTTACAAGGAGGCGATGGCGGTATCGCTGAAGTTCCTGCAGGAAGGACGTTTCAGCAATATCGATGAAGCGTATATCCGTTCCATTCCGGCACAGATCTCCGACTCCATCACCGAATCCACGCTGCATGGCTGCCCGCCGGATGAAATCGAGCGGATTGCGACCTATCTGATCGAGGAGAAGCATCTGAATACCTATATCAAATGCAATCCGACGCTGCTCGGCTATGACTATGCGCGCAGGACACTGGATGACCTTGGATTCGGTTATATTGCCTTCGATGATCATCATTTCAAGGAAGACCTTCAGTGGGAGGATGCCGTGCCGATGATCCGCCGGCTGCAGAAACGTGCGGCCGACCAGGGCGTTGAGTTCGGCGTCAAGCTGACCAATACCTTCCCGGTAGATGTGAAGGCCGGTGAACTGCCGTCCGAGGAGATGTATATGTCCGGCCGGAGCCTTTTCCCGCTTTCCATTGAGCTCGCGAAGAGACTGATCGATGAATTTGACGGGAAACTGCGTATCAGCTATTCCGGCGGCGCAGATTATTTCAACATCCGGCAGATCTTTGATGCCGGTATCTGGCCGATTACGATGGCGACGACATTGCTCAAGCCGGGCGGCTATCAGCGCTTTTCACAGATCGCGGATCTGCTCACTGACTGCCCTGCAGAGGCATTTGCCGGCGTCGACAAGACAAAAGCCGCAGAACTTGCGGATTTCGCGCGGAAGAGCCCGCGCAGCAAGAAACCGGTAAAACCGCTGCCGGACAGAAAGAACGGGAAACCGCTTCCGCTTCTTGACTGTTTCTCGGCACCTTGCCGCGGCGGCTGTCCGATCAGCCAGGACGTGCCGGCCTATCTGATGGCGATGGTGCAGGGCAAGCCGGAAGAGGCGTTCCGCATTATTATCGAGCGCAACGCGATGCCGTTTACAACCGGCACGATCTGCCCGCATACATGCGGCGACAAGTGCATGCGCAATCATTATGAAGAATCCGTTCACATCCGTGACGTGAAGCTGCAGGCGGCGCAGGCAGGATTTGACAAGGTTCTGCCGACCCTGAAACCGGAAAAGCCGACTGCGGAAAATGCGGCGAAGAAGGTCGCCGTGATCGGCGGCGGTCCTGCCGGACTGGCAGCCGCGTATTTCCTGAGCCGCGCCGGCGTGGACGTGACCGTATTTGAGAAACAGGCAAAGACCGGCGGTGTGCCGCGCTATGCGATTCCGGGATTCCGTATTTCGGATGAGGCACTCGACAAGGATGCGGCTCTTTGTACGGTTTACGGCGCCAAAGTGGAAACCGGCAAAGAGATCACCTCGGCTTCTGACCTGCTGAAACAGGGCTATACCGACGTCATCGCCGCAATCGGCGCATGGGCGCCGGGCAGAAAGGCACTCCGCTACGGCGAGGCGCTGGACGCGCTCGAATTCCTGCAGCAGGCCAAGGCAGATCCGGATGCGCTGCACCTGGGCAGCCAGGTTGCCGTAATCGGCGGCGGCAATACCGCAATGGATACGGCAAGAGCGGCAAAGAGACTTCCTGGCGTCGAGACAGTCCGTCTTGTATACCGCAGAGACCGCCGCAATATGCCGGCGGATGAGGAAGAACTGCAGATGGCGCTGGATGACGGTGTGGAATTCTGCGAACTGCTTGCTCCGGTCGGCCTGGAAAACGGCAGCCTGAAGTGCGAAATCTGCAGACTCGGTGCGCCGGATGCGTCCGGACGCCGTGCACCGGAAGGCACAGGAAACTTCCGCGAGATCCCGGCGGATACCGTGATCACGGCAGTAGGCGAGCAGGTTGCGCCGGATCTGTATACGCAGTCCGGTGTGCAGCTTGATGCAAAGGGCCGCCCTGTTGTCGATGAGAACCTGATGACGACGGCTGCGCATATTTATGCGATCGGTGACGGACGCCGCGGACCGGCAACGGTTGTAAAGGCGATTGCGGACGCACAGACAGCGGCGCACGCCATCAGCGGTGTTGATTTTGACCGGTATAAAGACAGCAATGTTGCTGCAGACCCGTCCGCAGCGCTGTTCAAGAAAGGCATGCTGACAGAGAATGTCAATGAAAAGCCTGACTGGCGGTGCCTCGGCTGTCCGACAGTCTGCGAAGTCTGCGCGGATGTCTGTCCGAACCGTGCGAATACGGTTGTCCGGGTGCCAGGCATGAAGCAGCCGCAGATCGTCCATGTGGACGGTATGTGCAACGAGTGCGGCAACTGCGCGGTATTCTGTCCGTATGACGGACGTCCGTACCGCGACAAATTCACGCTGTTCTGGAGCGAGGAAGACTTTGAAAATTCCGAAAACAGCGGCTTTATGATGATTCCGGGCGGCGTACGTGTACGCATGGACGGCAAGGTAACAGAGTTTGATCCGGAGAAGTCCAATTCAGAAACAGATGAAAATATCCGCAGACTGATTCTGGCAGTTATCCACGATTATCCATGGATGCTCGGCTGATTGCTGCCGGAGAAGACTGAGGGAGGAGGTGCCGATATGGCATATACATTTACAGTCAATGGCGTTACGCAGACAACGGAAGAGGACAAGCCGCTTCTGCGCTATCTGCGTGATGATCTCAGGCTGTATTCGGCAAAAGACGGCTGCTCGGAAGGCGCCTGCGGCACCTGCACGGTGATCGCGGACGGCCGGGCCGTCAAAGCCTGCGTGCTGACGACGAGACTTGCGCAGGGGAAATCCATTACCACAGTGGAGGGACTTTCCCTGCGGGAAAAGGAAGCATTTGTCTATGCTTTCGGTTCGCGGGGCGCCGTTCAGTGCGGCTTCTGCATACCGGGCATGGTCATGTGCGGCAAAGCCCTGATCGACCGGAAACCGGACCCGACCGAGGAAGAAGTCTGCAGTGCCATCCGCGGCAATGTCTGCCGCTGTACAGGCTATAAGAAAATCATCGAGGCGATCATGACGGCAGCGGCGGTGCTGCGCGGCGATGCGGCCATAGATGATATGGAAAAAGGAGAACGGTTCGGCGTCGGCGAGCGCGCCTTCCGTGTCGATGTGCGCCGGAAGGTGCTTGGCTACGGAAAATATCCGGACGACATCGGTGCGGAATTCTTTGTCCGCGAGGGCAGTGAGAAGGCACATGCGCTGGAAGAGCGCATGGCGCGGCAGATGGGCGGCAGAGGCGTGCATCTGCAGGCCGGCACGGTCGTACCGTATGAAAATGATCCCGGCTGCAGCGAATACGAGATCGTGGAAGCCGATATGCCGGATATGGTGTATGCGTCGGCTGTCCGCTCCGCCTATCCGCGTGCCCGGGTTCTGAAAATTGATACGCAGGCGGCCCGCGCACTGCCGGGTGTGATTGCCATCCTGACAGCGGACGATGTGCCGGTCAACAAGGTCGGCCACATCCAGCAGGACTGGGATGTCATGATCCGGGAAGGCGGCATCACGCATGATCTTGCCGATGCGCTCTGCCTGGTTGTGGCGGAATCGCCGTATATCCTCGAGAAGGCGAAGAAACTTGTCAAGGTGGAATACGAGAAGATGGAGCCGGTGCGCAGCATCGCGGAGGCCAAAGCGGAAAATGCACCGAAGGTGCATGAGAGCGGCAACCTTTGCCAGCAGCGCCACGTTGTGCGCGGCGATGCGGCCAAGGCGCTGAAGGAATCCGCCTACACGGCATCCGGCACTTTCCGGACACCGTTTACGGAGCACGCTTTCCTCGAGCCGGAATGCGCGATCGCGCTGCCGTACAAAAACGGCGTCAAGGTGCTCAGCACCGACCAGGGCGCGTTCGACAGCCGCAAGGAGATCCTTCACATGTTCGGCTGGGACGATCAGCCGGACCGCGTTGTCGTGGAAAATCAGCTCGTGGGCGGCGGTTTCGGCGGCAAGGAAGACGTATCCGTACAGCATCTGGCTGCCCTGGCAGCCCGCATCTGCGGACGGCCGGTCAAGATACGCCTGACAAGGCAGGAATCCATCAATTTCCATCCGAAACGGCATGCGATGGAGGGAACCTTTACCCTGGGCTGCGACAAGGACGGACATTTTACCGGTCTCGACTGTGAGATCAATTTCGACACCGGTGCCTATGCATCGCTTTGCGGACCGGTGCTCGAGCGTGCCTGCACGCATTCTGTCGGACCGTATACTTATCAGAATACCGATATCCGCGGCTACGGCTGGTATACCAACAATCCGCCGGCCGGCGCTTTCCGTGGATTCGGTGTCTGCCAGAGTGAATACGCGCTGGAATCGCTGATCAATGTGCTGGCAGCGAAGGTCGGTATCTCGCCGTGGGAGATCCGCTACCGCAACGCCATCGAGCCGGGCAAGGTTCTGCCGAACGGACAGATTGCCGATGTCTCGACGGCGATGAAGGAGTGCCTGGAGGCGGTCAAGCCATATTTTGACGCCAACGAAGGGCATGCCGGTATTTCCTGCGCGATGAAAAATGCCGGTGTCGGCGTCGGCCTGCCGGATAAGGGACGCGCGCGGATCACGGTCGAAAACGGCGTCGCTGTCATCTACAGCGCGGCCTCGGATATCGGACAGGGCTGTCTGACGGTGTTCTGCCAGGACGTGGCGGAGGCGACCGGCCTGCCGCTTCGAAGAATCCGCAACGGCATCGCCAATACGGAAAACGCACCGGATTCCGGCACGACTTCCGGTTCCCGGCAGACGCTGCTGACCGGCGAGGCTGTCCGCGGCGCTTCTTTCCTGCTCCGCGACGCCATGCTGGCACAGGAGATGGCAGACAGGCGGGGCGGCGGTATCACCTGCCGCGATGTGCTGAAGGAATCCGCCGGTTTCTGCCATCCGCGGATGGCTGGCAACAGCGCAGCGGCCTATGGAACGGGTACGGAAAATGCACCGGCGGCGGATACTGAGGGCTTTGTCAGCCCGGCCATCTTTATCGATGAGGACGGAACGATCCGCGCGGAGGGCAGCGGCCTGAATCAGGGTACGTACGGCGAAGAGGGTACACAGACCCGGATTGCCGGGAGCCCGGTGGCCGATCCGGAAAAGATACTGGAAGAGCTGGAAGGACAGAGCTTCTATTATGAATATTTCGAACCGACCGACAAGCTCGGAGCCGACAGGCCGAATCCGAAGAGCCACGTTGCCTACGGTTTCGCGGCAAATGTCGCCGTTCTGGACCAGAAGGGACAGGTAACTGATATCTATGCCTGTTATGATGCCGGCAAGGTGATCAACCCTCTGTCGATTCAGGGCCAGATCGAAGGCGGCGTTCTGATGAGCATGGGCTATGCTCTGACAGAAGACTTCCCATTAAAAGATTGTGTGCCGCAGGCGCGCTACGGAACGCTCGGTCTGCTCCGGGCACCGCAGATCCCGACGCTGCATGCGATGTTTGTCGAGAAGAAGGAACTCCTCGGCGTTGCCTACGGCGCGAAGGGAATCGGCGAGATCACCACGATCCCGGCGGCACCGGCCATCGAGGGCGCGTATTACGCAAAAGACGGGCAGGTCCGCTATTCACTGCCTATGGAAAATACATATTACAGCCGTAAAAAATAAGCCGGCAAAGGCCCCGGTCCGCGAAGGACCGGGGCCTTGCCGGTTCAGCTGTTTTCTGAAGAAGACGGGCCGCCGTCCTCTTCTTTACGAGCCTGTTTGATTTCGTCAAGATAATTGTACAGCGTGTATTTGGAAAATCCGAAGACTTCACAGATACGCTGGCCTGATTTTGTGATCAGCAGGGCGCCGGTATCATTCAGATAGCGGACGGCCTTCAGCTTGTCCTCCCGTGTCATGAGGGCGGTCGGCTTGCCGATCAGCCGGATCGACTGCTGGATCAGATCTTCCAGCAGGTCATTGACATTGCGCGTGATCGGTTCCGGTTCGCGGGTGCCGCTGCCGTCGCCGGTCAGATACTTAAGATCCTGCTGGGCGGCGAGGATCATGCTGATATCATAGTTGATGGCCAGAATGCCGGTGGCTCTGCCATCTTTGCCGCGGATATAGATCGTGCTGGAACGGAGGACCTTGCCGTCGCTGGATCTCGTCAGGTATCCCAGCCTGTCTTCCGGCGTCTCATCTGCGTTCTGCATGGCTTCCAGTACGATATGGGACGGGCCGTCGCCGACCTTGCGCCCCGTTATGTAACCGTTTTCAATCGCAATGATGGAATGCGCCGGGTCGCCGGTCTCCAGATCGTGCACCGCGACCTCACAGTGCGGGCCGAATTCCTGCGCGATGCCATGGGCAAGGCGCCGGCAGAATTCTGCTTCTGTTTTCGTCATATGCTGCCTCTTTCTGTTCCGGAAGGGCGTGCACCGCCGCCGGGACAAATCATAATCAGCCGTATGGGAAACGGCATTTTCTTTCATGCAATCAGTATACCAAACTATTTCTGAGTTTACAAAAAAATATTTTTGATTCAGGCTCAGACAGATGATAAAAGAAAAGGCGCGATCCGCGGGAAAAGCCCTTCTGCAGGCGGTCTGCGCGGAAT
>OMWM01000036.1:14129-32959 GCA_900314775.1 uncultured Eubacteriales bacterium
ATATCTGAAAAAATGTTGACATACGGCAGAATCGGCGTATAATAAAATTATAGAAATCAAAAAAAATTTCAGATGCCAGCCGGATCGTGAAGGCTGGCCGGACGAATCATGAATTTCAATCAAGGAGAGAAAAGATGTCAAAAACAGCAGAATTAGCAGGTAAGCTCGCAGCACTCAACTTTGCGGATATGTACAATAACGATTTTTACTGGACCTGGGACAAGACGGATGATGAGATTTCCGCAGTCTTCCAGGTAGCCGACGCACTTCGCGATCTCCGTGAGCGCGGCAAATCCACCAGAATCTTTGATTCCGGTCTTGGTATTTCCATTTTCCGTGATAATTCCACAAGAACCCGTTTCTCATTTGCAAGCGCATGCAACCTGCTCGGCCTCGAGGTGCAGGATCTGGACGAGAAGAAGTCCCAGATCGCACACGGCGAGACAGTCCGTGAGACAGCGAACATGGTCAGCTTCATGGCCGATGTCATCGGTATTCGCGATGATATGTTCATCGGCGAAGGCCACAAGTATCAGAAGACTTTCATGGATGCGGTAACCAAGGGCAATGCAGACGGTATTCTTGAGCAGAAGCCGACACTCGTCAACCTGCAGTGCGATGTTGACCATCCGACACAGTGCATGGCGGATATGGATTCCATCATCCATCACTTCGGCGGCGTTGAGAATCTGCGCGGCAAGAAGGTTGCCATGACATGGGCATACAGCCCGAGCTACGGCAAGCCGCTTTCCGTACCGCAGGGTGTTATCGGACTTTTCACCCGTTTCGGCATGGATGTCGTACTGGCACATCCGGAAGGATATGACGTCATGAGCGATGTCGAGGAAGTTGCGAAGAAGAACGCAGCGGCAAGCGGCGGTTCCTTCCGCAAGGTCAACAGCATGGAAGAGGCATTTGAGGATGCCGATATCGTTTATCCGAAGAGCTGGGCACCGTATGTTGCCATGGAGCAGAGAACAAAGCTCTATCAGGCAGGCGATCAGGCAGGTATCGACGCACTCGAGCAGGAACTCCTTGCCAACAACGCGAAGTTCAAGAACTGGAGCTGCACGGAAGAGATGATGGCGCGCACCAAGGGCGGCAAGGCACTCTACATGCACTGCCTGCCGGCGGATATCACCGGTCTTTCCTGCAAGGAAGGCGAGGTTGACAACTCCGTATTTGACCGCTACATCGATGATCTCTACAAAGAAGCATCCTTCAAGCCGTACATCATCGCAGCCATGATTTTCCTTGCCAAGGTCAAGGATCCGGTTGCTGCCCTCAGGGAACTCGATGCACAGGCCGGCCCGAGAGTCAGATTCTGATCCGGCAGCCTGAAGGGGAGGAGAATGCAGTATGGATAGAAAGAAAATTGTCGTTGCACTGGGCGGCAACGCACTCGGCAGCAACCTGCCGGAGCAGTTCGCCGCGGTGCAGCATACAGCCAGACCGATCGCGGATCTGATCCAGGACGGTCATGAGGTTGTCATCTCCCACGGCAACGGTCCGCAGGTCGGCATGATTCAGGAAGCCATGACGCTGCTGACCCGTTCAAACCCGGAGAAATATGTACCGTGCCCACTCTCTGTATGCACAGCGATGAGCCAGGGCTATATCGGCTACGATCTGCAGAATCTGCTGCGCGAGGAGCTCAACAACAGGGGCATTTTCAAGGATGTCACGAGCTGCCTTACGCAGGTTGAGGTCGATCCGGCGGATCCGGCTTTTGAAAACCCGACAAAACCGATCGGTGCCTTTCTGACGAAGGAAGAGGCAGACGCTCTTGTAAAAGAGAGAGATTACAAGGTCGTCGAGGATGCCGGCCGCGGCTGGCGCCGCGTTGTGGCCAGCCCGAAGCCGAAGGAGATCGTGGAGATCGGTACGATCCGTGACCTCGTAAATTCCGGCCATGTCGTGATTGCGGCAGGCGGCGGCGGAATTCCGGTATTCCGCACGGACGGCTATCACCTGAAGGGTGCGGCTGCAGTTGTGGATAAGGATTTCACGTCTGAACTGCTCGCGGAAGAGCTGGATGCGGATCTGTTCATCATCCTGACGGCGGTTGAGAAGGTCGCTGTCAATTTCGGAAAACCGGATCAGAGATGGCTTGATGAGCTCACTCCGGATGAGGCGGAGAAATATATGGAAGAAGGGCAGTTCGCGAAGGGCTCCATGCTGCCGAAGGTACAGGCAGCAGTGAAGTTTGCCAGATCCAAGCCGGGCAGGACAGCGCTGATTACGCTGCTCGACCGTGCTAGAGACGGTATTGAAGGCAGGACCGGCACGCGCATTCATATGTGATTGCCTTTTGCCAGGGACAGATAAAGCTGAAAACGCAGGGCGGAAGCGATGTTCCGCCGCGTTTTCAGCTTTTTTTCAGTTAATGGCATTAAGAAACATTTCGTAGTCGATCTGGTTCTGGTCGGCGTAGGCGCCGGCGAAGGCGGTCATGGCGTCCGCGAAGGCATTGCCTTTGCCGAGGTAGGCGGCGATAGCATGGCGGTCGCCGGTTTTCGCGTGGGCATGGGCGAGCGTCTGCGCGCAAAGCGCCGCATAGCCGATCAGCTCTTCCTGTGATACCTTTTCAAGATCGAGAGAACCCTTGGAATCCCAGAGCTGTCTGACATAATAGTCCATGACCTGACCTTTGAAATCAGGGATTCTGACCCAGCCGGTCAGAATATCGCCCGCCGTCTGGATGACGCGCTGGCCCTCAATGACGCGGCGGCCGTGTTCAAGGTATTCAGATTTGCCGGCATAGGGCTCCAGAACCGAAGGCCCTGCCTCCTTGACCTGCAGAATCAGCGGGTCATGCCGCCCGTCGCCTTCCAGAACGATGATCCAGGCCCGCGTACCGACACTGCCCACGCCGACCACTTTGCGCGCCGCGTCGCAGACGGTGTACTGATCGATCAGATAGCGGCGTTCTTTCGGCAGGCTGAGACGGTACTGCCGGAGGGCAAGACCGAGAAATTCAGAAGCCTTGCCGACGTCGATGCCGGCTTCTTCCGGGTTTGACAGTTCCCGAAACGGAACGATCAGAGGCGGATTGCTGATGATGCGCGTATGGCCGTCAACCTGTTCCGTCAGTCTGTCCAGCGCCCGGCTGCGGTTCTTCTGAATCGCTTTTTCCATGGTTTTGCGCATGAGGCTGGTTGAAATATCGGCAGGCGTCTCCGCGCTGGTGTCGGCAAACATCTTCTCCAGATCCATGTGATCATACCAGACGTCCAGCGTGCCCATCTCAGAATAGGTATGCATGGACCGGCAGTAGCTCTGCGCGGCGGCCCGCACGGCCTGCTCGCGCTGCTCCGGTGAAAATCCCCGGTCGCGGCCGCAGATCTCGACGCTCGTGCACAGACGTTTGATGTCCCATTCCCATGGCCCCGGCAGTGTCTCGTCGAAATCATTGATGTCGAAGACGAGCCGCCGCTCCGGGGAGGCGAAAATACCGAAATTGGAGATGTGCGCATCGCCGCAGGCCTGCACGCGGATGCCCGTGACGGCGGACTGCGCCAGGTCTCTTGTCATGATCACCGCCGCGGCGCGGTAGAAGGCGAACGCAGAAGCACTCATGCGCTCATGCCGGACCGGGATCAGATCGGGCAGACGGGTTTTCTCCTGCTCGAAAATAAGGTCAATGCTGCCTTTGCGGTCATGGCTGACCTCCCAGACGCCCATTTCGCGGCGCCTGACAGTTTTGCGCAGCGCCTTTCCCTCTTCCAGGCTCCGGCTGCGGTCGATTTTCGGCGTGCCCTCCACCTCTTTGCGGATCGAGGAACCGATCTTTTTCACAAGGGAAACGGCCCTTTGCGCCCGGACGGCTGCCGCCTGCGAAAGCGGGCCGGCCGGCTGCAAACTGGTGTCAGAATCTGTATTCAAAATCAGACTTCCTTTCTTTACATTTTTCGAGATCAGTATATAACAAAAAGGACCGAATTTACAGTTGAACGGGCAGGCAGAGCAGACTATCATATATTAAGTGGAGATTTATTCAGGAGAGACAAGATGAAAAATACAGAACTGATTCATAAAGTCAGAGAGTTCAACCGTTTTTACCTGCCCTACATGAAACTGCTCGGCAGCCGCTATCTGGGGACGGATGCCTCTGCCGCCGAGGCGAGAATTCTGTACGAACTTTACACCAATGAGGGCTGCAATGCCGCCTATATCACCCGTGCGGTGAATATTGACAAGAGCTATCTGAGCCGCTTTATTGCCGACTATGTGCGAAGAGGCTACGTGGTGCGCAGGCCGTCCGCACAGGACAGGCGCAGCAGCCGGCTTTACCTGACGGACAAAGGGAAAGACAGGGCGCGCGAATTTATCCGCCGGTCGGACGAGGAGATCGGCAGTCTGCTGGAAGGCCTTGACGAAGAGGACCAGGAGACGATGATGCAGGCTATCGGGCAGATGATGGATCTGCTGCACAAGAGTCAGGCATGCAGGCAGCAGGAAGAGGATCTTTAATGGGGGGTTTACGATGAAGACAGCACTTATACAGATGCAGATGGCACCGGATGCGAAGACCAATCTGGTGAAAAGTCTGACGTATCTTGAGCAGGCGGCCGGCATGGGCGCCGATCTGGTACTCTATCCGGAGATACAGCTTTCGCAGTTTTTTCCGCAGTTTCCGGGCAATATCGGCGGGTGCTGCGGCGGCGGGCTGGGACCGAAGCCGCTTACCATGGAGGACGGCATCCTGCAGATGTTCTGTGAGCTCTGCCGGAAATATCATGTGATGGCATCGCCGAATTTTTATTTTATGGAAAATGGAAAGGCTTACGACACCAGCTTCCTGATCGGCCGGGACGGACGCGTGATCGGGCGGCAGAAGATGGTGCACATTGCGCAGGCACCGCAGTTCTACGAGCAGGATTACTATACGCCTTCCGATGACGGTTTTCATGTGTTCGAGGCGGACGGCTGCCGGACCGGCATCGTGGTCTGCTTCGACCGCCATTATCCGGAAAGCATCCGTACGGAGGCGCTGCGCGGCGCGCAGCTGATTCTGATACCGACGGCCAACACGAAGGCGGAGCCGATGGAGCTTTTTATGCAGGAAATCCGCGTGCAGGCGTATCAGAACTGCTGCTATATCGTGATGTGCAACCGCGTCGGGCGGGAAGCGGCCATGGAGTTTGCCGGCGAATCGCTGGCGGTCGGTCCGGACGGCGAGGTCATCGCAAAAGCGGGCAGCGGCGAAGAGATACTCATGGCGGAAATAGATCCGGCCATGGCCGATGCGGTCCGGGCAAAGCGGCCGTATCTGAACCTGCGAAGACCTGATTTATACGAGTGAAATGACGCGAATGAAATGAAGCGGTGGGATGATATTTCCCCGTTTGCCGGGCAGACCGGCAGGCAGCGGACGTATCATCCCGTCTTTTTTTGCTTGACATATGTCCGATATCGGACTATTATAGTGCATGCGCGATGTCCGAAATCGGACATATATGAAGGAGTGATATTTATGGCGGATCAAGAGCTGCCGACGATGCAGCGCTTTAACAACACACTGACATCTATTACAGAGACCTATCATCGTTTCGCCGTTCGTTTTCATATGAGCGACATGGAATACAGCATATTGGACATTCTGCTGCGTCTGGGCGGCGGCTGCACACAGAGCAGCCTGGCACTCTGGCTCGGCTGCCCGCGGCAGACTATCAGCTCTGCCTGCGAGAGACTTGTGCGGCAGGGCATCATTGAGAAGCAGCCCGGCGAAGGGCGCCGCAAAATTCTGACGCTGACGCAGGAAGGCCGCGCGTATGCCGGCCGGACCGTGGGGCAGGTGGAGAAGATCGAGGATGCGATCTTCGATGGATGGACGAAGCAGGAAAGAGAAGAATTTATCCGGCTGACGGAGAAATACATGCTGAGCCTTAAAGAGGAAGAGAAAAATTTCGGCCAGGAAGGTACAGGTCATGAGGACTGAAAGTGTCTTTCCAGAAGAGGCGGCAGCCGGAAATGGCAGTGAGTGAGGAACAGATTATGGAGATAAAAATTTCAGATCATTTTACATACCGCAAACTGCTGCGGTTCGTTTTCCCGTCGATCATCATGATGATTTTCACCTCCATCTACGGAGTGGTTGACGGCCTTTTCATATCCAATTTTGTCGGCAAGACGCCTTTTGCCGCGGTCAATATCGTGCTGCCTGTCATCATGATTTTTGTGACGGTGGGTTTTCTGTTCGGCACGGGCGGCAGCGCGCTGGTCGCGCAGGCGCTCGGTGCGAAGAAGGACAGGAGAGCCAATGAGATTTTCTCGATGCTGACGTACGTGCTGATCGCGGTCTCGCTGGTGATGACCGTGATCGCCGAGCTGACGCTGCCGTTTTTCATACGCGTTCTCGGCGCCAGCGAAGCCATGAAGCCGTATGCGCTCCTCTACGGACGGGTTCTGACGCTGGGGCTGATGCCGTACTGTCTGCAGAATTTCTATCAGGCGCTGTTTGTCACCGCCGGCAAGCCGCGTCTTGGTCTGTGTATTACCGTGCTGGCCGGCGTCACGAACATGGTCGGCGACTATCTGACGATGGGCGTGTGGCATATGGGCGTGCAAGGCGCGGCGGCGGCGACAGCGCTTTCGGCCTGTGTCGGCGGTGTTCTGCCGCTGCTCTATTTCAGCCGTCCAAACAGCAGCTCGCTGCAGCTGGTCAAGGCCAGACCGAGCCGCCGCGTACTCGCGAAGACCTGTGCGAACGGCTCGTCGGAAATGATGACCAACATTTCCTCGTCCATTGTCAACATGCTGTATAACCTGCAGCTGATGCATTATGCGGGCGAAGACGGCGTGTCGGCGTACGGCGTCATCATGTATGTGAACTTCATCTTCATCTCTTTTTTTATCGGCTACTCGATCGGCAGCGCGCCGATTGTGAGCTATCATTACGGAGCGGGCAATAACGATGAGCTGCACAACATGTTTCAGAAAAGCCTGCGGCTGATCGCGGTGTTCGCGGTACTGATGACCGCATCTGCGGTCCTGCTGGCACCGGTGCTTTCAAAGATATTCGTCGGCTATGATAAAACGCTCTGGGAGCTGACCGTGCGGGCATTTACGATCTATTCGATTTCGTTTTTGATCATGGGCTTTAACGTATATGCGTCGTCATTTTTTACCTCTCTGGGAAACGGCCTGATCTCCGCGCTGATTTCCTTCATGCGGACGCTCGTTTTCCAGATCATCAACGTGTTCCTGCTGCCGGCGCTGTTTGGCATCGACGGCATCTGGTGGGCGGTAACGGCTGCCGAGCTGATGACGCTGTGCGTCAGTATATTCTGCCTGCGAAAGTACAAGGGAAAATACGGTTATTAATCGCTGTATGTGCCGGATGGGCAAAACAGAGGGAGGCATGCGCCGCATGTCTCCCTCTTTCTATCAAGTCTCTTTCTGTGCGATTTCCTGAATGATCTGCCGTATACGCCGCTCGGTCAGGTTCAGCGCTTTTGCAATTTCCCGTGTTGTCATGGAACCCTTGTGCTCTCTGACAAATTTCCGCGTGTATTCATTGGTATAAAGTTTCTTCGGAAAAGTAACGGTGAGGCCGGCGTAGTTTTTCCATATCTTCAAAGCGGCTTTTTCACCGAGCAGTTCGGCAAATCCCTGATATATCACATTGAACCCTTCCGGGTCACTGCTCACGTTCTCAACCTCCCCTCTTTCTGTAAACCATTTTATAGATTCCTGATTGCATTTGTCCCCTGAAAAATTCATAGTCTTATTTCACCGCGGCGGCGGCGCCTCCTTTCATAAAGGAACCTGAAAATTCTGCGTATCCTTTTTCAGCGGAGAACTGCCGGTATGTATTGCCGGCAGTGCGCCGTTTCGCGGGGAGTGTATACATATCGGGATTTATGGTACAATTTTCATGCAGGCATCCGTGTCTGCCAGAGAGAAAAATTCATCTTGAATAAGGAGGCATACAGATATGGCGGAAAAAAATGAGACGATGATGCAGTATTTTGAGTGGTATCTGCCGGATGACGGCCTGCTGTGGAGGCGGGCAGCCGCCAGGGCAGACGCACTGGCCGCGGCCGGTGTCACGCAGATCTGGCTGCCGCCGGCTTATAAGGGCACCAGCCGGAGCGATGTCGGCTACGGCGTTTACGATCTGTATGATCTGGGGGAATTTGATCAGAAAGGAACCGTGCGCACGAAGTACGGCACGAAAGAGGAATACAAGGCGGCGGTCCGGGCGCTGCAGAAAGCCGGCATCAAGGTATTTGCCGATATTGTCCTGAATCAGAAGATGGGGGCGGACGGCACCGAGCGCGTGCAGGCGGTGGAAGTTGATCCGGCCAACAGGGAGCAGGACATCAGCGGTGAGATGACGATAGAGGCCTGGACGAAGTTCACCTTCCCGGGACGGCAGGGAAAATACGATGATTTTACGTGGAACTGGACTCATTTTTCCGGCACCGACTGGGATGAGGCTGCAAAGAAAAAGGGTGTTTTCCGGTTTGTCGGCAAGAACTGGAACCGCGAGACAGATCCGGAAAACGGCAATTTCGATTATCTGATGGGCGCCGACCTCGACACGGATAACGAGGAGGTGCGCCGGGAAATACGGAAATGGGCGCGCTGGTATGCGGGGGAGATCGGTTTTGACGGCGTGCGGCTCGATGCGGTAAAGCATATCAGCTTCGAGATGTACCGGGATGCCCTGCGCGAGGTGCGCGCGGCAGCGGGCGGCCGGGACGTGCCGGCTGTCGGCGAGTACTGGAGCGCGGATATCGGGCGCCTGACGCATTATCTTGACATTGTGCAGGATGAGATGAAGCTGTTTGACGTGCCGCTGCATTACCGTTTTCACGATCTGTCCGAGGGCAGCGGCAGCATGCGTTCGATGCTGGACAATACGCTGGTTCAGGTGCGGCCGGATGACGCGGTGACCTTTGCCGACAATCACGATACCGAGCCGGGGCAGGCGCTGGAATCCTTTGTTCAGCCGTGGTTCAAGCCGCTGGCCTATGCGGTGATTCTGCTGCGTGCGCAGGGCACGCCGTGCGTGTTTTACGGTGATTATTACGGGATTCCGTCCCGCGGCATCGCGCCGACAGGCGGGCTGCGCAGGCTGATGAAAATCCGGCAGCTCTATGCCTATGGAGAGGAAGCGGATTATTTCGATGATGACCATATTGTCGGATTTGTGCGGCGCGGCGATGCGGCGCATCCGGGCAGCGGCGCTGCGGTGCTGATGAGCAGCGGAGAAGGCGGCGTAAAGCAGATGGACATGGGGCCGGCTTTTAAGGGGCAGACATTTTACGATGCCATGGGCGTCTGCACCGATGCCGTGACAGCAGATGAAAATGGCCGGGCGCAGTTTGAAACGGGCGGCGGCAATGTCTCCGTGTGGCTGACGCAGCCGGCGTATGAGTGTCTTTTACTTGAATGCTGAATGGAAAAGACTGCCGCCGCTCCGGTTTTCCGGGCAGGAGCCTGCAGCGGCGCGGCAGAGGTAAATTGACCTGCCGCGCGGCGCATATTATAATAAATATATAGCATAGAGGCAGTACAAAAGAAAAAGGAGATGGGGGAGCATGCATTTTGACCCGAATACAGGAAAACCGGTTCCGGATGACGATGACCTGAAGAACAATACGCAAAACGCACAGCAGCAGGGCGGCGAGGACGGTCAGAACCAGCAGTGGGGCGATTCGAACCAGCAGTGGGGCGATCAGAACCAGCAGTGGGGCGATTCGAACCAGCAGTGGGGCGATCAGAACCAGCAGTGGGGCGATCAGAACCAGCAGTGGGGCGATCAGAACCAGCAGTGGGGCGATCAGAACCAGCAGTGGGGCGGCCAGAACCAGCAGTGGGGCGGCCAGAATCAGCAGTGGAACGGCCAGAACCAGCAGTGGAACGGCCAGAACCAGCAGTGGGGCGATCAGAACCAGCAGTGGAACGGTCAGAACCAGCAGTGGAACGATCAGAACCAGCAGTGGAATGGTCAGAACCAGCAGTGGGGCGATCAGAACCAGCAGTGGAACGGTCAGAACCAGCAGTGGAACGGCCAGAATTCGCAGCCGGGCGGCCGAAAACCGCAGCGCGGCGGTAAGTTCACGCAGTGGATAAGCAATAACAGGAAGAAATTTTTTATCATCATCGGCGCCGCTGCAGCAGCGGCCTGCGTGGCGGTTATTATTATCAATGCAGCCGCCAACCCGCAGACCAGGATTGTAAAGGCTGCGCAGCGTACATTCAGTATGGATGACGAACTTATAAAGCAGCTCTCCGGCATGCAGAAAATGGTGGACGGCAATAATTTTTCAATTACAGGCTCCGTGACCGCAGAAGATATGTCAATGGATCTTGATTATCATCAGGACATCAAAGGACAGTCCGCGGTTCTGGGCATGGAAGCCGAAGGCGAGCGGTATGAGTTTACGGAAGTCCTTGACAGTAAAACGCTGACAATTGATCCCGGTCCTCTGTACGGCCAGCCGCTGCAGTATAACTATACGGAAGACAAGAGCGATTCGGCTCTGGCAGAACTGGTCGGCATCGATGCCCTGGAAGAAGCCGATCGTTATTTGAGCGCCTGCAATAAAATGACCAGTGAATCGGCCGATACAAAAGCCCTGATGCAGGATATACAGGAGCTTGAATTTGAAAAAAACGGCACCATGAAAATCGGCGGTGTGACCTGTACCTGCTATGAGACGACGCTGACAGAAGAGTGGCTGGATGATTACTGCCAGGATGCCATGGGTTCGCTATCTGCCGATGAAGCCGATGATCTGACAGGCGTCCTGACCAATGGGGAAGTGTCCGGGTGGTCGGAAGCAGTCGATGCACTGGCCGACAGCACCGCGCAGTTTTATATCGGCGGAAAAAAGCTGCGAGGCATCGTTTTCGAGACGGAAGACAGCGGAAAAGTCAGCATTACATTATCCGGTGAAGAGATTCCATGGTATAAGACGGAAATGGAAGTAACAGATTCATACGGCGATTCTTCTGATCTGCGGCTGAATGTCACGGAGGACGGAGATGAACGTATTTATGAAGTCTCGGCGGATAATGGTACGGAAATGACATTGGTTTACGACACCGACACCAGGGAGTTCAGCTTATCATCAGAGGACGAAGAACTGCTCAGCGGCCTGCTGCAGGTCGGTAGCAGCGGTTTTGAACTGCAGATAGATGCTCCGGATGCTTTTTCCATGGATATGACATTGAAAAAAGGCGGCAGCCTTGCCAAAATCGAAGGTACACCGGTAGATGTGACAGAGTGGACGGAAGATGAATGGATCAATTTTGTCAGCGAACTGGAAAATTCGGCGGCAAGCATCGCATTATAATGGGTAAACAGTCTGGCACGGTGCGTCTGCGCCGTGCCTTTTTAAGTGAGGGAGAAAAGAAATTGAATACAGCTGGAGAAGCCCGCACGATTCTTTTCGTGCAGGGCATAGCCCGGCGTTTCGGGAATAAGGAAGTGCTGCGCGATATCTCTTTTGACGGCAGGCAGGGCACGTGTATCGGCATCACAGGGCTGAACGGGTGCGGCAAAAGCACGCTGCTGTCCATACTGGCCGGGGTCCGGAAGCCGGAAGGCGGTACGTTTACCTGCTACGGCCGCGACATGTTCCGGGAAAAATCGTTTTTTTCGAAGCTGATTGCCTATGTGCCGCAGGAAGATCCTCTGATTGAAGAACTGAGTGTGCGGGACAATATACGGCTTTGGGCAGGTGCGGAAGAGTTTGACCGGCAGCTGCTGAGCAGAATGCAGCTCGATGATCTGCTGAAGGAGAAGGTCTCTTCTCTGTCCGGCGGCATGAAGCGGCGCCTTGCCATCGCCTGTGCCATGGGGCGGCGGCGCCCGGTGCTGATCATGGATGAGCCGGCATCGGCACTCGATCTGCACCAGAAAGACATTATTCACAGCTGCCTGCAGACTTATCTGAAGCAGCAGGGAACGATCATTATGTCGACGCATGATAAGGATGAAATATGCGCCTGCAGCGTGCTGTATTATATTGAAAACGGCACAGCTGTACGGGCAGATGCGCAGCAGGTGATTGCCAGACTCAGGGAAGGATAATGGATAAAACGCGACAGAAAATATATTTTGGACTGGAAATGAAGAAGGGCCTTGCGCTGATCCCGAAATTTCTGCTGATGCTGGCGGTCTCGGCGGCAGTTCTGGCACTTGCGGCGGCTGTTTACTGCGCGGCGGCCGGGAAGGCGCAGGTCCTGCCGCATCTGGATGCGGCAGTCGTGTCACCCGATGAAGACGAGATGACGATGCAGGCGGCCGACATCATAGAGCACATGGATTCCGTCCGGAGCGTGGTCTCCTTCCATTTTACAGACAAGGAAAAAGCCGAGGCGGATTTTGCCTCCGGGAAGGTGCAGGCTATATTCTATCTGCCTGAGAATCTTTATGATTCGATTTATACCGGTGAGAATCTGCCGGTTACGGTAAAAATCAATGAGGATTCCGGTCTGGCCTCCGACCTGTTCCGGGAACTGATTCGCAGCGGCGTTTCCATGCTGCAGACGGGGGAATCCTCTGTCTATGCACTGGCAGCTGCTTCCGAACAGTATCCGCTGGCGGTCTCGGAGCAGGATCTGGCAAACAGCATGGCATATGACTGCATCCGGTCGATTCTGAGCCGGAGCAATGTGTGGAATGAAACATTTCTCTCGCCTTACCAGAACATGAATGTGCAGCAGTATTACGCGCTTTCTGTGCTGATGGCGGTTACCCTGCTGTTCGGCATGTCTTTTGCCGTATTTTACAGCGGCGGTGAGCGACGGATCCGGAAGCTGCTGGCACTGAGCGGCGTAGGGGCAGGAATGCAGAGCGTATCCAGACTGGCGGCGATGACGGCGGATTCATGGATTTTACTGGCGGCAGGGTACGGCATTCTGAGCCTGACAGGTTTTCTGCCGTTCCGGCCGGCCGCCTTTGCGCTTTTGCTGCCGGCTGCTTTTTCCATGGCCGCGTTTACGCATCTGCTTTACAGCTTTGCAGGCGGTGAGGGAGCCGTGTTCTTTTACGTATCCGTCACGGTCTTGCTCTTCCTGCTGTCCGGCGGGATGATTCCGGCTGCCGTTTTCCCGGATGCGCTGGAGAAAATTGCTTCCGCGCTGCCGGTTTACTGGTGGGAACAGTATCTGGCCAGAGTGCTTTACGGCGGCGCGGCGGCGCGGCTCTGGCAGGCGATGGCGGCGGTGCTGATCTATGCGGCGGCGATGGCCGCCGTGGGAACCGGGAGGTGGAAACATGCGGAAAGCTGAGCATCATGCATGGACGGCCTGGCCGCTCCGCCTGCTTCTGCTGATGAAAAGTCAGCTGAAAAAGCCGCTTTACTGGATTGCACTCGCGTGCGGCTTTGCCGTGCTGGAGGTGCTCTTGCATGCGCAGGCGCCCGGCATTTGTGCCGAATACGGCGTCTGCAGCAGCGGCGGGGAGACGGCATCTGCCGTGATCGAAGCGCTCAGGGAGGAATCCGCGGACAGCCAGAGCAAGTGCGTTGTCTATCAGGATCAGGAAAAGATGAAAGAGGATCTGATGAGCGGCCGGCTGGACTGCGCTTTCGTGCTGGATGCACGTCTCGATGAAGGCCTTGCAAATGGATCTTTTGACGGCTGCGCGGACTATTACTGCACAGCCTCTACGGTGCAGGGGGATATTCTGAAGGAACAGATCTACGCGGAACTGTTCGGCGCGGCGGCGCGGCAGCGGCTGATCACCAGCGCGCAGGACGGCAGTACGTTTAAGAATGCGCCGCCTGGCAGCGATAAGGCGGATGAGATCGAAGAAAATCTGCTGGATGGCTACAGCCGGTACCGCAAGGATCCGCAGCTTTTCACGGTGAACTTTATCACGGAAAACGGCGGGCAGGCGGCGCAGCAGACAGACACCGCGGCAGATGATGCACGCGTGGCGGCCGGCATGGTGCTGTTTATCCTGGCACTCGTATTTGCCCGGAGCCGTTTTAACAGGGAACAGAGGCGCATCATGACGGCGCTGACCGGGCATGAGAGACGCTGCTGGGCACTGTGCGTGCAGCTGGCACCGACGCTGCCGGCCGCGCTGCTGTTCGGCGCAGCCGCGGCGCCTGGCCCCGCCTTTATTCTGGCGATGCTGCTTTACGGCGTCCTCTGCAGCCTCTGGAGCGTGCTGTTTGCCAGCCTGTTCCGGTCGGAGGCGATGTATCTGCTCAGCATCATTTCCGCGGCGGCGCTGACGGCGCTGACCTGTCCGGCCTTCTTTACTTATGCCGCGCTGACGCCGGCACTTGCAGGACTGAAATGGATCTTTCCGCTTCAGTATCTGCTCGTCTTGTCCTGAAAATAAAAAGTGCCGCCCGCCTGCGGCACGCAAAAAAAAGACGGTGCTCTGCCAGGCAGATGCACCGCCTTTTTCAGTATCTGATTTCGGGGTTGCGGAATTCGGTGAGCCGCTGCCGGTAAATATCGGTGACGAGTTTCTCGTAGGCCAGATGCGGCTGCACATAGCCCATCTTCCGCAGCAGATAGCGCGCAAAATAAGGGTTGCGTATGAGCACCGGACCGAGCAGAAAAGTTCCGAAAAAGTTATGCGTCCGATATCCCTCATCGTGTGCGGTATCTTCCGGGAACGCTTCCCGGATGGTTTTGAAAAGGCAGCCGGTCTCGCTGCCGTATATTTTGCTGAACTGCGACTTGAAACCGATGATATCGATCTCCTCGGCGTCATCAGGCGCAAAGGATCCGCGGTAAAGCGAATTATAGCGTTTCATCATACGGCAGACAGCGTAGAACGGGAGCAGACCGAGCCCCGGCAGGCGCATCTTCTTCTCCTCATATTCAATATACTGTCCGAAAATCTCCATCGCGTTGCCGACCGCAAGGAAAACGACGTCGTTTTCGATCATTTCCTGCAGTTTGTCCCTGTACGGGCGCAGCTTTTCAATCACGATCTCCTGAACATTTTCCGGCATCGGGCCCATGTAGATCATGGAAACCGGACGCGTCAGAAAAGCCGGACGGTCGTTCAGGCCGGTCCGTACGACCTCGATATCCGGTTCGCATTCAGCCAGATAATTCACGTTGAAGGTATCTCCAAAGAGGCAGCACACCTCCGGGTACAGCATTTCAATTAGTGCCATCTTTATCTCCTGTATCTCTGCGGTCTCTTATGCCTCTTGCGTGTCCTGGTGCAGAATCGCATCGCCGATCTGCTTCACGAGATTCGCGTAGTAGAGGTCATAGACAAAAAAGATTGTCTGGTTTTTCTTTCGTTCAAGGGCTGCCGGGATTTGCGCATAGTCCGGCAGGCAGTGCATCTTCTCTTCCGGCATGCCGGCCATCAGGAGGCGCAGCCGGTAATCATCGGCATGCGGGCCGACGATGACGAGGCGGGTGATCGACGGGTCTGTCAGAAACTCGAAATCCGCATCGTACAGATAGCAGAGGTTTTCTATGGAATGCGCCATGACATGGCAGTCCTCCAGCATGAGCACGGCTTCCTTGCTGCCAGGATAGCTGCGGATCGTGTCGAACACGACGGACATCGAAGTCGGCAGTCCGCCCTTGGCCATAATGGAAATCAGCGAAATATCGCCGTTTTTCTGTACAGACAGCCGTGAATCAACGATGTGTTTGCTGACGAGCGAATCCCGCACCTTCTTATAAGGAATGCCGAAACGGCGAAGAAAAGCAACGATCGCCGTCTCATCATAGATGTTGAAAATCGTATTCGAGAGCAGCGGATAGGCTTCCTCCTGTCCGTCAAAGACCGCTGTCATCAGGCCGTGCCGGCGGTCGATTTTCTCGATCAGGAAATCCGGCTCCGGTGAATGAAAACCGCAGACAGGGCAGAACGCATTGCCGATATGGTTGTAGCGGACATACCGGTACTGCAGCGGCGAAAGGCAGTGCGGACAGACACGCATGTCATTGACCAGATTGAACGGTTCACGGCGGTCATCTTCCTGCATGCCGATAGCATAAAAGAAGTGCCGGTTTTCCGGCTTCAGTCTGCTGCTGATGTTGTCATCCGCGTTCAGAACCAGAACTGTCTTATCCGGAACAGCCTGATTGATGACATCAAAGATGAAATACGGATGCGCATTCCGCGTGATGGTATCCCGCGTGAGATTCGTACAGATCAGCCAGTCCGGCTGTACATACGGGTAGATCAGGAGAGAACTTCTCTCATCGACCTCCAGAACCGCAGCATCCTTGCGCGGACGATTGCGCAGGCTGACACCGCAAAGAAGGCATGTCGCAATGCCTGTCTTCGTATTGGAGCCGTAGCGATTGCTCAGCACGCTGTATCCGCAGTCCTCCAGAATGTCGGAGAGCAGATTGGTGCTTGTCGTCTTGCCGTTAGTGCCGGTGATGGCAATAACGGTCTCAGGTTTTCCAACATACTGCAGAAAATCCGGGCAGATCTGCATGGCGAGCTTGCCGGGAAAATCAGATCCCTGTGTTTTCAGGAAACGATGCAGTAATTTTATGGTAATTCTTGAAAGTTTGCCCAGAAAAAGGGCGAGATAGAATCTTATCATATTATCCCCCATCAAATTGCTTTTCTTGAATATACCATATGATTATTAAGAAAACAAGCGATACAGAGGATGATGTCAGGACTGCCGGATTTTCCACATCCATGTCCGAAAACCGCCGGAACAGACGCCGGTTTTATGTTATAACAGGTATATAAAAAGAAAGGATGGCGGCAGTATGAATACGGAAGAAAAACAGGCTTTTTATCAGGCATTCCGATCAAAGGATGCGCGGTTTGACGGCCGCTTTTTCATCGGTGTGAAATCGACCGGCATCTACTGCCGGCCGGTCTGCCGCGCAAGGCTCCCGAAACCGGAAAACTGCGAGTACTTCAGGACGGCGTCGGAGGCGGAGCAGGCCGGCTATCGCCCGTGCCTTCTGTGCCGGCCGGAACTGGCACCGGGCAGTTCTCCGATAGACGCTTCATCGCAGCTGGCCTGGCGGGCAGCCGGGCTGCTGCGGGAAAACTGCGGAAGCGGGATAAATCTGCCGGCCCTGGCCGGTGAGCTGGGGTGCACCGACCGCCATCTCCGCCGCGTTTTCCGGCAGACCTGCCATGTGACGCCGGTGCAGTATCTGCAGACCTGCCGCCTTCTGCTGGCGAAGGAGCTGCTGACCGATACCTCGCTGCCCGTTCTGGACATCGCGATGGCGGCCGGGTTCGGCAGTGTGCGCCGCATGAATGAACTTTTTCAGAAGCAGTATCATATGACGCCGACGCGTCTGCGCCGGGAGTCCGCGGCGAAAGCATCAGACGGCGCCCTGGCCGTATCCATCGGGTACAGGCCGCCTTATAACTGGCCGGCCATGCTGACTTTTCTGCGTCAGCGTGCGATACCGGGCATCGAGCGCGTGGAAAATGACGGCTACGAGCGGACGGTCGGCATCCGGAGCCGCACGGGAGAGCTGTGCAAAGGCTGGCTGCGCGTGGAAAATGTGCCGGGCAGAAATATGCTTCGCGCAGTATTCAGCGAATCACTCGTCCCGGTTCTGCCGCAGGTGCTCGCCGGCGTGCGGCACCTGTTTGATACGGACTGCGACCCGGCCCTGATCGGGGAGACGCTGGAGGATATGAACACGCTCCGGCCCGATTTGTATACAGCGGGAACACGCCTGCCGGGCAGTTTTGATGTATTTGAGACGGCGGTCCGCGCCATCCTCGGGCAGCAGATCACGGTACGGGCGGCCGGCACGCTCGCCGGGCGCATTGCCGGGCAGTACGGGCAGCCGGTTTCGACCGGCCGCGAAGGCCTTTGCCGGCTCTTCCCTTCTCCCGCCGATATCGCCGGCATGGGAGAGGCAGTGCAGGACAATCTCGGCAGACTGGGCATCATACGGACGCGCAGTGCCTGCATAGCGGCGCTGGCGCGGGCAATGCTGGACGGCAATATTCATCTTGGCCGCTTTGCGGACCCGGAGACGGAGATCGGACACCTGCTGGCGGTGCGGGGCATCGGAAAATGGACGGCCGGCTATATCGCGATGCGTACGATGGGCTGGCCGGATGCGTTTCTGGAGACGGATGCAGGTATCCGGCATGCACTGCCGGACTATACGGATAAAGAAAGAGCGGCGCTGGCCATGCGCTGGAGACCATGGCGCAGCTACGCGGTGATCAATCTGTGGAATCATGCCGGAAAGGAGAACATATGAATTATATAACGCATTATCCGTCACCCGTTGGCATTCTCACGCTCTGCAGCGATGGGGAAGCGCTGACGGGATTGTGGATTGAAGGACAGAAATATTTTAAAGACACGGTTCGCGGCCCTGCCTTGGAAGATGAGACGCCGGATGTGCTGGCGCAGGCCGCCGACTGGCTGGACCGGTATTTCGCCGGCGGGAAACCGGCACCGGATGAGCTTTTGCTGCGGCCCGCGGGCAGTGATTTCCGGCAGGCCGTCTGGAAAATTCTCTGCACGATACCCTACGGCGGCGTGATGACTTATGGGCAGATCGCGCGGATGATCGCGCAGCAGATAGGGCGGGAGACGATGTCTGCGCAGGCCGTCGGCGGCGCGGTCGGACACAACCCGGTTTCGATTATCATACCGTGCCACCGCGTGGTCGGCAGCAGCGGCAGCCTGACCGGCTATGCAGCCGGCGTCGATATCAAGCGGCGTCTCTTGGAGCACGAAGGGCTGGACATGCGCCGCTTTCACTGAAAAAACTGCGCCGCCTGCACTGTCATGTGCTAAAATGGGTTTGATATGATTTTATAAGGAGACCAGCTATGAAAAGTCAAGTATAAATTAGCAGAAATTTATCTTTTTATCCCATGGCTATAAAAGGGTAACTTTAATAGAGCTCCCTTACAG
>OMWM01000045.1 GCA_900314775.1 uncultured Eubacteriales bacterium
CGAAGATGAAGCTGCAGTACCCGGTCCGGTAATGCTCCAGTCCTTGAAGGTATATTTAGCATTTGCGCCGTTACCTTCCGTTGTCTCAGCAACCGTATATGTAGTATGATTTGGCGTCATTGCCTTAAAGACTTCACCCGGTTTCAGTTTGATCTTGAACGTTATCGTAGTTTCATTATTCGTCGAATCGTATGAGAAATTCTTATCCGTCACTCTCTCGCAATCATACAAAGCACCGCTGGTCTTACTGCCATCCTGAAGAATGTCCTGATAGCCAAATCTGTTTTTATCTTCCTCCTGAGTGAGTGTGTATTCACCCTTTACAACCAGAGTTACGCTAAATTCAAACTCATCGTCCTTGATGTCCGGATTGATTACCTGGTTACCATCTTCATCCGTAATCATGGTAATATCTTTCCCGTTTACATCGTAAACTTTTTTTGTAAGAGAAAGTGTACGGCGGATATAATTCGTGCCGACAATACTTTCCGTATAACCATTGCCCGAAAGCTGATTCGTTACTTTTCCTGCCGCATCCTTTTCTATTTCAGTACCATCGTAGATATTCGTTGCCGAATCGATCAGCATCGGCTGAAAAACTTTCGTCTGGAACTCATAATTTGGATCGGTGTCGATCTCGACGAGTTTGTATTGGTGTCCATTTTCTATTGTCTTTCCATTTCTCACAATTCCTGGAGCAATGGAATAACTGAACATCCAACTATTATCCTTACTCAATGTAAATACCAGATCATTTCCATCGGCGTCTTTAACCGGTGTTCCATCACACAGCAGCTTCATCTGTACACTGCCCGGACGATTCCCAGCGTTATCCGCGTCATACCAGACTTTTTGTATTGTGATCTGAGTATCAGCAAGAGGCATTCCATCCGGATTCTCTACTTTTACAGTTCCACCCAGCGTAGAAGTTGTTGTTGTATTTCCATTTGAATCCGTTGTGGTTGTCACTTTATTGTAGGAAACCTGCGTATCATCTGTATTCGACTTCAGAGTATAGGTTGTCTCATTCCCCTCTGTCTTTTTCTCGATCTGGCTCTTGGTCGCCTCGTCGAGGTCATTGTAATTCTTCGTACCGTTATTAAGCGCTGCTACCAGATCATACGCATTCTGACTTGGCCATACATTAAAGGAAACTTCGTACTTTACGCCATCTTCCAGTTGGAAGTTATCGCCCATATTCCAGGTGACTTTATTCGTGGTCGAATCATATACGGCTCCCTGGAATGTCTTATCACCATAAGTAATGGCCTGCCCGCTGGTTCCGGTTCGGGTAATCGGCTCGCCATTCTTCGGAGTGATTGTGTAGGTGAAGTTGCCATCGGTTTTGGCCAGTGCCGTTGAAGTCATCGATGTAATGCCATCGGTATAGACAACGTGGTCATAGCCAAAGTCCTTGGTAATATCACTGACAATCTGTTTAAAAGCTGCATTTAATGCTTCCGTATCACTTGCTTCCTGATAGTGTCCCGCCGGATAGGTTCCGATGTCATTGCCGGAATATGCATAAGCAGTAAGGTTGCTCATTCGGGTGACATCACCATAAGCACCAATCGTATAGAAATTCTTACCGGAAGTTACGATATTTCTGGCATCATCCTTCGCTGCGTTGTAGGAAAGACGAACGGTCGTTGGATTGTAAGGACTACCCCCACCATACACTCCTTCAGAACTCAAATAATCCTTTTGGTCATAATTTCCACCATATGGAGTCATATAAAATGTAGGATTACCATCAGAGACAAAAATAACATACTTCTCTACACCTTCATCGAATGTCACATTATTTGCCTTCTTGAGAGCATCCTCCCAGTTTGTTCCTCCATCTGCATTTAAATTATTAATTTCACTTTTGAAGCTGCTCGCGTTATTTGTCCATTTTGAAGCGTCTCCTGCCTTCGTGTTAAAGGAAAGCAGCGACATTCTGACAGTATCCGGATCGGTGGTGGTATTATGCTCCATCAGCTGGTCCGTCAAAGAATTCAAAGCCTCTTTAGCTTCCGTAAGCCTCGTACTGCTATCCCTACCACTACCAATTTTATCGCTCATACTTCCTGAGGTATCGAACACTACCAGAACTTCGGCTTTCGTTTTTTCGGTTACGCTCTTTGCCTGACCGGTTACACTCAGCGTCAGCTTATAGGTTCCGTCATCATTGGACGTAAGATCCTTTCCCACTGTCGGGGCATCAAGATTTCCATCATCTCCACCGCCAGGGGTTCCCGGCTCATCGCTGCCGGCAGCTTCAAACTGCTTTGCAAAGAAGACATTGCTGGCGGAACTCGAAGAATTTGTCCCTGCGGCAACAGCATTCGTTGTTGTAGTCAGATATTTGTCGCATTTATAATAATCATAATCCCTAGACCAACCAAATTCGTTATGCCGTCCAGCATATTCATATGTTGCAAGTTTTCCCTCTTGCATAACCAAATCTTTTGACTTTTCGCTTACTGCATTATTTTGACTCGGATCAAGATATACCGTATTACCTGCTATTCCGTTTGAAAGCTTTCCTGTTTGAACGGAATCGCCTGTCTCTTCCAGATGAAGTTTATAAGTCTTGCTAAAATCCCAGCTGTAATCCTTGAGATCATCTGAGTCGGTGATATCAACGAAGCTTGCCTTTTTTTCGCCATTTTCCGTTGTAATATTTACGGCTGTAAGACTTCCGTCATTCTTAACTGCATAATATGCGTCACCCTTCTGAATGATGACAGCATAGCTGCCCTCTTCCTCCGGCCATCCCTCGGAATCGAGCTTGTCTCCGGTTACCACAACACCCGTGATAGAGAAGCTGCTCTGCTTGAAATCGACTGCCTTGACATTGCCGGATTTATCCTTCGTCGTGTTGACATCAAGGACCTTCGGTGCAGTCGTATTGGAGGATTCTTCAAAATGAACCGCCTTGACGCTCTGTCCAGCCTCAACCTTCATGCTGCTTGTTAATGAAATCTTCACTTCAACACTGGCAGAAGAAGCCGGCTCCACTTCTTTACCGTCACTGACGAAACTGATATCAAAGAAACGTGCCTGTGCAATATCATCGCCATTCAGTGCATCCGCTGCCTGTGATTTATAAGAATCAATCTTATCCTGATCAGTGATCTCCTTGACCTTCAGTTCCACATCTTCCGGCAGTCCTGCATCTTCTCCGTAGGTTGCCGTTACAGTATAATCATTCTTCTTCGTATACTTCTTCGTACCGGCGACACCGCTTGCATCTGCTGCTGTCTCTTTCTGCTCATCTGCAGATGCTGCTGTCTCAGATGCGGTATTCTGATTATCACTGGAATCTGAAGATGAAGAGGAGTTTCCGATCGTCTCAGACGCAGAAGTACCCTGCGAATCCGAGGCCGTCTCTTCCGTCTCAGACTCCTCCTGTGTGCTGGTGTCTGAAGTCACACTTTCTTCTGCAGAAGAGACTGCAGAAGAACTGTCAGCCGTACCGGTCGCTGCCAGTTCCGGCTGCACCATGGTCAGCACCATTACAATAGAAAGCACTAAAACCAGAAAATTCCTAACCGCTTTTTTCATAACCTTCTCCCTTTCTGTATCCTATAACAGAGGGATCCCCCCTGATTGTATCCAGATAATAATACCGCCGTGACAGCGAACTGGTCACGATGGTAATATTAACAGTTCTGTAATATTTGTTAAAAAAATAATATCACAATGGGGGGGCTTGCAAGAGAATCAGTGCAACCGTATATGTAAAACTTCTTGCAATATGAACACTTTAGTCACAATTAACATATCGACAAGCCATATTTTATGTATATCAGTCATATTGTATGAATTTACAGACATTTTGCTTTAGTCTGCTGAAGGTATCCCTGTGATACGATATTGCCGCATGGTTCTTCTTTTGTACTGGTATCCGGAAAGTCTTCGCCGATTGGCCGTTAAATTGTGATCGTCAAAAAATCGGGGGATACCCGGCTGTGATGCCGGGTCTGCGTACAGCATAGATAGTGCTGCACAGGCAGGAATAAGTATATTATTGATATACAGCCGCACAGACGGGCTGTATATCAATAAAAATGAACGTTGTCACAGGCGGCCAGCCTTCTCCAGTATCTTCTTCAGATACTGACCGGTATAGGACTGCTCGCACTGCGCGACCTCTTCCGGTGTCCCGCAGGCAACCAGCGTGCCGCCGCGGTCGCCGCCGTCCGGGCCGAGGTCGATGATATAATCTGCCGTCTTGATGACATCCAGATTGTGCTCGATCACGACGACGCTGTTGCCGCCGGCCGCGAGCCGGTGCAGGATATCTGTCAGCTTGTGCACATCCGCAAAATGCAGACCGGTCGTCGGTTCATCGAGGATGTAGATCGTCCGGCCGGTGCTGCGGCGGCTGAGTTCTGTCGCCAGCTTGATCCGCTGCGCCTCGCCGCCGGAGAGCTGCGTCGACGGCTGGCCAAGACGGATATACGAAAGGCCGACGTCGTTGAGCGTCTCCAGCTTGCGCCGGATCGACGGCACGTTCTGGAAGAAGTCAAGCGCCTCTTCCACCGTCATATTCAGCACCTCGTAAATATTTTTCCCTTTGTACTTCACCTCGAGCGTCTCGCGGTTGTAGCGTTTGCCGTGGCAGACCTCGCATGGCACATAGACATCCGACAGGAACTGCATCTCGATCTTGATGATGCCGTCGCCGCCGCATGCCTCGCAGCGTCCGCCCTTGACGTTGAAGCTGAACCGCCCCTTCTTGTATCCCCGCGCCTTTGCATCCGCCGTCGCGGCGAAAAGTTCGCGGATCATATCAAATACGCCGGTGTAGGTCGCCGGGTTGGAGCGCGGTGTCCGCCCGATCGGAGACTGATCGATATTGATCACCTTGTCGAGCTGATCGATGCCGTCTATGCCGTCATGCTTTCCGGGATGCACGGTGCGGGCATGGTTCAGATCCCGCGCCAGCCTCTTGTAGAGAATCTCATTGATCAGTGAGCTCTTGCCGGAGCCGGATACACCGGTCACACAGACAACCGCGCCCAGCGGGATATCCACGTCGATATGGCGCAGGTTATTGACCGCGGCGCCGCGTATATGCAGAAATCCTGTCGGCTTGCGCCGTTTCTCCGGGATCGGTATGCTGAGCCGTCCGCTCAGATAGGCGCCGGTTATGGATTCCGGCACCTTCATGATATCCTCGGCGGTTCCCTCGGCCACCAGCCGGCCGCCGTGCTCGCCGGCACCCGGTCCGATGTCGATTACCCAGTCGGCCGCACGCATTGTATCCTCATCATGCTCGACGACGATCAGCGTATTGCCCAGATCGCGCAGATGCTTCAGCGTCGCCAGCAGCTTGTCATTGTCCTTCTGGTGCAGGCCGATACTTGGCTCGTCCAGAATGTAGGCGACGCCGACGAGGCCGGAGCCGATCTGCGTGGCCAGCCGGATACGCTGCGATTCGCCGCCGGAGAGCGTCCCCGCCGAACGCGAGAGCGTCAGATAGTCGAGGCCGACATCAATCATGAAGCCCAGCCTCGAGCGGATCTCTTTCAGGATCTGGCGTCCGATCAGCTCCTGCTGCTGCGTCAGCTGCAGATTCTGCATGAACTGCGCGAGGTCAGAGATCGGCATGTCCGTGAGCTCACTGATATTCTTCCCGCCGACGGTGACGGCCAGTGCCTCCTTCTTCAGACGGCGGCCGCCGCATTCCGTACACGGCGTGATCGTCATGAACGTCTCGTACTCCTGCCTTATCAGCTCAGAGCCGGTCTCGTGATAACGCCGCTCGACATTTTTGATAATGCCCTCAAAAGTGATGTTGTACTCACCGACGCCGCGCTGGCTCTTGTAATGCACAATCACTTCGCGGCTGTTCTTACCATATATAAGCATATCCTGAATATCCTTCGGATAATCCCCGAAAGGCGTATCCAGATCAAATCCGTATTCCTGTGCGAGCGCCGTCAGCGTGGCGTTGGTAAAGCTGCCGTCGGTCATAGCCGACTGCCAGCCGGGAACGGCGATCGCTCCCTGATTGATGCTCAGGCTCCGGTCCGGAATAATCAGATCCGGATCAAATTCCATCTTGTAGCCCAGGCCGTGGCAGACCGGGCAGGCGCCGAACGGATTGTTAAAGGAAAAGCTGCGCGGCTCGATCTCCTCGAAGCTGATGCCGCAGTCCGGGCACGAAAAGCTCTGGCTGAACGTCAGATAGCGTTTCTCGCCCGGCAGGTCGACGATCGCCAGTCCCTCCGTCAGCTTCAGCGCCGTCTCCAGGGAATCGGTCAGACGCTTCTGAATGCCGTCCCGGACAACCAGGCGGTCCACGATGATGGCAATGACATGCTTGACGTTCTTATCCAGCCTGATCTCTTCGGAGAGATCATACTGATTGCCGTCGACCATCACGCGGACATAGCCGCTGCGCCGTGCCTGTTCAAATATCTTTGCATGCGTACCTTTCCGTCCGCGGACAACCGGCGCGAGAATCTGAATCTTAGTCCGCTCCGGCAGCGCCATCACGGCATCCACCATCTGGTCAACCGTCTGCCGGCTGATCTCCCGCCCGCACTTCGGGCAGTGCGGGATGCCGATGCGCGCAAAAAGCAGACGGAAATAGTCATATATCTCCGTCACGGTGCCGACGGTCGACCGCGGATTGCGGTTTGTCGACTTCTGGTCGATGGAAATAGCCGGCGGCAGGCCGCTGATATAGTCCACGTCCGGCTTGTCCATCTGTCCGAGGAACTGCCGCGCATAGGACGAGAGCGATTCCATGTAGCGCCGCTGTCCTTCCGCGTAAATGGTATCAAACGCGAGAGAGGATTTGCCCGATCCGCTCAGGCCGGTCATGACGACCAGCTTATTGCGCGGTATCCGGACATTGATGTCCCTGAGATTATTCTCCCTCGCACCCCGTATATCAATATAATCTTTGCTGAAAGCTTTTACGATTCTGTCATCCATGAATATATCTGTTCTTCCTGTTAATCTGTCTTATCTGCTGTTTGCAGGCACGGCGCCTCAGGCGTCCTGTCCACCGGCGGTATCCTCCATGCGGATCGTCTCGCCGCCCTGCTGCCGTATCTGATGTACCTGTTCCTTGAGTTCGTAGATGCGGTCACGGCACTGCGCCGCCCGCTCGAAATTGAGCTCGGCCGCTGCCTTGCTCATCTGCTTCGTCAGCTTTTTGATCTCACGCTGCAGCTCGCGGTAGGTCATGGACTCCGGGTCCTTCTTCATATCATCCGATTCATCCACCGCCTGGGAAATGCTGATCAGATCCCGGACTGCCTTTTTGATCGTCTGCGGCGTGATGCCGTGCTCTTCATTGTACTTCTGCTGGATCTCGCGCCGGCGGTTCGTCTCGTCGATCGCCCGCTGCATCGAATCTGTCACCGTATCCGCATACATGATGACATGGCCGCCCGTATTGCGGGCCGCACGGCCGATCGTCTGCACCAGCGCCGTCTCAGAGCGCAGGAATCCCTCTTTATCCGCGTCGAGAATCGCGACCAGCGTAATCTCCGGTATATCCAGACCCTCGCGCAGAAGGTTGATACCGACCAGCACGTCGAATACGTTCATACGCAGATCGCGCACGATCTTCGTCCGCTCCATCGTATCAATATCCGAATGCAGGTAGCGGACCTTGATGCCGGCTTCCTTCATATAATCCGTCAGATCCTCCGCCATCCGCTTCGTGAGCGTCGTCACAAGCACCTTGTTGCCCTGCGCGGTTTCCTTGTTGATCTCGGCAATCAGGTCATCGACCTGACCCTCGACCGGCCGGACAAAAATCTCCGGATCCAGAAGGCCCGTCGGCCGGATCACCTGTTCCGCCCGCAGCAGTTCATGCTCCTGCTCGTACGGTCCCGGCGTCGCGGAAACGCAGAGGATCTGGTTGATGTGCGACTCAAACTCCTCGAAGTTCAGCGGCCGGTTGTCCTTCGCCGAAGGCAGGCGGAATCCGTACTCGACCAGCGTCGATTTACGCGACTGGTCGCCGTGGTACATGGCCCGGATCTGCGGAATTGTCATATGCGACTCATCGACGATCATCAGGAAATCATCCGGGAAATAATCCAGCAGCGTGTACGGCGGCTGCCCCGGCTGCAGGCCGGACAGATGCCGTGAGTAGTTCTCGATGCCGGAGCAGAAACCGGTCTCCCGCATCATCTCGATGTCAAAGCGTGTCCGCTCCTCTATTCTCTGTGCCTCGAGCAGCTTGTCATTCCTCTTGAAATAGTCCACCTGCTGCTCCAGTTCTTCTTCTATGCCGGCGATGGCTTTCTCCATGCGGTCCGGCGGCACGACGTAATGCGATGCCGGGAAGATGGCCACATGCGCGAGATGCGCCTTCGCATAGCCGGTCAGTGCCTCAAATTCCGTGATCCGGTCGACCTCGTCGCCGAAAAATTCGATGCGGAAGGCCATATCGGACGAGTAGGCCGGGAAAACCTCCAGCGTATCGCCGTGCACGCGGAAGGTGCCGCGCCGGAAATCCATATCATTGCGCGTGTACTGCATGTCCACGAGCCGGCGGATCACATCGTCGCGGTCCGCTTCCATACCGGGGCGCAGGGAGACAACCATGTTCTTATAATCAATCGGGCTGCCCAGTCCGTAGATGCAGGACACAGACGAGACGATAATTACGTCCGACCGCTCGGAAAGTGCCGCCGTCGCCGAATGGCGCAGCTTGTCGATGTCGTCATTGATCGCGGAATCCTTCTCGATATAGGTATCCGACTGCGGCACATACGCCTCCGGCTGATAGTAATCATAATAGGAAACAAAATATTCCACGGCGTTGTTCGGGAAGAACTCCTTCATCTCGCCGTAAAGCTGTGCGGCCAGCGTCTTGTTGTGTGACAGGACAAGCGTCGGCTTGTTCAGCGCCTGAATGACATTCGCCATGGTAAAGGTCTTGCCGGATCCGGTCACGCCGAGCAGTGTCTCGTACTGATTGCCCTCGCGGAATCCGTTCACCAGCTTCTCGATCGCCTGCGGCTGGTCGCCGGTCGGCTGAAACTCCGAATGCAGTTCAAAATGATCCATCGTCCTTCTCCTTTTTCTGAAATGCCCGTACTGCTATTATAGCAGATACGGCTTTTTTGTACAGAACAGGCGTTCTGTTTTTTGTTTTCATACATCCCATGACGGTCTTCATAAAAATAAGCGCCTCCCGCGGCCGCTGCCGGCCGCAGAAGACGCGCCTTACGGATCAGCCTTTACTGTCCGTTGATCTCATTTTGTATCTCGGTCTGTGCCGCATTCAGCTGCTCGTCCGCATCCGTTGATGTGTCGTCCTCCACCTCGATATCCGGTGTGAGGCCGGTGCCCTGGATGTTGCGGCCATTCGGCGAATAGTATTTCGCGCCCGTAACCTTGAGTGCGGATCCGTCGTTGAGCTTGAGCACATACTGCACGATGCCCTTGCCGAAGGACTGTGTGCCGATCAGCTTCGCCTTGCCGTAATCCTGCAGGCAGCCTGCCGTGATCTCCGAAGCGCTGGCACTGTTTCCGTTCATCAGAACGACCATCGGGATGTCGATCTGGTCGTCATCCTCCGAATAGGTCTCTTCCTTGCTGCCGTTCTTGTCGATCGTATAGACAAGCAGCTGGTCGGACGGCAGGATCTGATCGAGAATGTTCGTGGCGGAATCCACCAGGCCGCCCGGGTTGTTGCGCAGGTCGATGATCAGGCCCTGCATGCCCTGACTGCTCAGGTCCTCATAAGCCGTGCGGAACTGATCCGCTGTCGTGTCCTCGAATTCATAAATGTCGATGTAGCCGATATTGCCGTCGAGCATCTTCGAATCCACCATCGGTGTCTCGATCGTGCGGCGCTCCACCGTGATATCGTGGTACTGTTCGTCGGAGCTGCGGTAGACCGTCAGATCCACTGTGGTGCCCTCTTCGCCCTTGATATTGCTTACAACGTCCTGCAGGTCCTGTCCGGAGATGTCCTCGCCGCCGACTTTGGTGAGTACATCGCCGTCCTCTATGCCGGCTTCCTGCGCCGGAGAGCCGTCAAATACACGCAGAATCGTGATCGACATCGTGTTCTTGTCCTGCTGCATCACCGCGCCGATACCGGAATATTCGCCGGATGTCGATTCCATAAGCTTGCTGTACTCATCCGGCGTGTAGTAGACCGTGTACTGATCGCCGAGCGCATCGACATAGCCCTTGTAAATGCCATCCTCCAGCGTCTCGGCCGACACGTCCTTGTCGGTCAAATAATACTGATCGAGCACGCCGTTAATGGTTTCCAGTTTGTCTTCGATCTCATCGTAATCGCCGCTGATATCCGCCAGCTCGCCATTGCCGTCTCCGTCGTCCGTCTCCTGCGCTTGTGCGGAAGCAGACGAGGAAGTCTGCGTCTTGCCGCATGCGTTGGTGAGAACAAGGCCGGTGCCGGCCGCACAGACCGCAATACCGACGGCCAGGCCGCTGAAAAAGCTTTTCTTATTCTTCATCTTGTTATCTCCTCGAAATATATTTCTCTTTCTTTCAAACTATAGCGTAAAACGGCTCAATGCGCAACCGGCGCCTGTCCGCCGTACATAAAAAAGGATGCACCGCGCGGTGCATCCCCGTAAACAAATCTGTCATACACGTACATGCTTGAGAAGTGTGAACCAGCTTCCGATGAAACCGATACCGAGACCGATTGCAAGAGAGGCCGGAACCAGAACCTTGAAAATATCCATGACCGGCATGAAATTGAACAGTGCGCTGATTGTGGCAAATCTCGTCGTGATAAAGGCAACGCCTCTGTCATAGAGGAAATAAATGGCAATCAGCGGAATGATCGAACCGATCAGACCGATCAGGAGACCTTCCACCAGGAACGGTGCACGGACAAAGAAGTCCGTCGCGCCGAGATATTTCATAATGGCGATCTCGTCCTTGCGGACCGTAATACCGATCATGACGGTATTGCTGATCAGGAAGATGGCTACCGCGACCAGTATGATGATAATAATCATGGATACATAGCTGATCATGTGGCCAAGGCTCGTCACGCTCTGCGCAACGGTATCCGACGAATTGACCTCACGGACATCGTCGATCTGGTTGATATAATCGACAAGCTGCTGCTGATCCGCCGTATCTGTCAGATAGACGGTCAGGCTGGCGGAGTTGGCAAGCGGGTTGTCCTGATCCAGGTTGGTGAGAATATCGTCATCGCCCTGCGGGAATACCCTGTTCTTGTAGTCTTCCCACGCCTGCTCGGCCGAAGTGTACTCGACCTTGTCAACCGTATCCTGCTGTTCAAGCTGTGATTTGATCTCGAGGATACGCTCTTCGGTCGTGCCCTCGTCAAAGAATACGGTGACGCCGACAGACGTCTCCACTTCTGTGAACATGCTCTGGAAATTCGCTAAAATACAATAAAAAATACCGAAAATAAAGAGGCTGGCAATAATCGTGCCGATCGATGCGAGTGTAAATAACCGGTTTCTGAACAGGCTCTTGAAGCCCTGTTTTAATCCATATCCAAGACTATGCATAGATGTATCCGCCCTTTCTCTCGTCGCTTACGATACTGCCCTCGTGCAGCGTCACGACACGCTTCTGCATTCTCTCTACGATCTCCTTATTATGGGTTACAACGACAACCGTCGTGCCTCTCTTGTTAATCGCATCGAGAAGCTTCATGATCTCCCATGAGTTGACCGGGTCCAGATTGCCCGTAGGCTCATCGGCAAGCAGAAACGGCGGATTATTGATCAGCGCCCTCGCCAGCGCTACCCTCTGCTGCTCACCGCCGGAAAGCTCGCTCGGTTTGGACTTGACCTTGTCGGACAGTCCGACCAGTTCCAGCATCGTCATGACGTTCTTCCTGATCTTACGATTCGGAACGCCGACGACCTGCTGTGCAAAGGCGATATTCTCATAGACATTCCTGTCCTTCAGCAGACGGAAGTCCTGGAATACAACACCGATGCCTCTGCGGAACTTCGGAACATTCTTATGGCGGAGTTTCTTAAGATTCTTCTTATTAATATAAATGCTGCCTGATGTCGGATCAAGCTCCTTGAAGAGGAGTTTGAACAACGTCGTCTTACCTGATCCGCTGGGACCTACCACAAAAACGAACTCACCCTTCTTGATGTTGAGGTTGATGTCTTTGAGGGCCTGTACATTGCCCGGATAGGTCTTGGATACATGTTCAAGAACGATCATCCGTACTATACCTCCTTGTCATGGAGATTCTAGTATTCCAGTTTCTCCATGTAATTCATGTACTTGACGACCATCAGCGCGATCTTGAAGGTTATGGCATCATCGAATACACGCAGGTCCAGTCCCGTGCTCTTCTGGAGCTTATCAAGACGGTATACCAGCGTATTCCTGTGGATGTAGAGCTGTCTCGAGGTCTCGGAAACATTCAGGTTGTTCTCAAAGAACTTGTTGATGGTGGTGAGTGTCTCCTCATCGAAATCCTCCGGTGATTTTCCGTCGAAAATCTCCCGGATAAACATCTTGCACAGCGGAATCGGGAGCTGATAGATCAGCCGGCCGATACCGAGATTGCTGTACGCGGCCACATTTCTCTCTTCATAAAAGATCTTGCCGACATCCAGTGCCATCTTCGCTTCCTTATAGGAACGCGAAACATCCTTGATATCGTGCACAATCGTGCCCAGAGCGATCTTCGCGCTGACCGTGCCATCCGCGCAGAGCTGTTCGTGTACGGCTTCCGCCGCCTTCATCAGTTCTTCGTAGGTCTCGTTCTCGCGCACTTCTCTGACCACAATAATGTCCTTCTCATCGACAGCGGTTATGAAATCCTTCGGGCGTCCCGTATAAATGGTACGGAGCAGCTCGAGGCCGTTCATATCCTTGTCATTGCTCATCTCAACGATCCAGACGATCCGCCGCACATCGGTATCAATATGCAGTTTCTTCGCCCGGTTATAGATATCTACGAGCAGGAGATTGTCCAGCAGCAGGTTCTTGATGAAATTATCCTTGTCGAAGCGCTCCTTGTAAGCGATCATCAGGTTCTGAATCTGGAACGTCGCCACCTTGCCCATCATGAAGACATCATCGCTGTCTCCCTTGGCGAGGATGACAAACTCCAGCTGGTGTTCATCAAATACCTTGAAAAACTGAGTTCCCTGCATCATCTGGCTGTCCGCCGGTGAATTCACGAAATCAAGGACATACTTCTCATACTCTTCCGCATGCGGAAATGTGGAAGCGAGCGGCTTGCCCTCGATATCAATGACGCAGAAATCTATTCTCGTAATTGCTTTCAGGCCATCAATCGTGTTTTGTAAAATCTGGTTCGAAATCATATTGTCTTCTCCTTGGCAAACTCTTTATTATGTCTATTCAGATCATACAGCAAATCGCACAAATTTTACAGTGGTTTTTAAGGAAAATTTTGAATTTTTTTATTTTTTTCGGGATTTTTTTCATTATCCACGAAAATATTCAAATTTTCCGGTCTGTAAATTCACCAAAATTGCCAATAAAGACGAATGATCAGGTGATGGCATAGTCATCGCCCGGAACCCGCATTACTATGGCATTATAGCAGAAGTGTGCAAATATTTCAATATTATTTCCTAAATATTACATTTTTGTTGTTATGTGTCGTTTTATTGACTTTGACGGGTGTCATGTTAAGATTATTCTGAATTATAAGCAAAGGAGATTGTCATGCAAAGCAGATCTGTTTTGATTACCGGTGCTTCGCGCGGAATCGGCCGCGCCGCTGCCATCCGTTTTGCACAGGATGGCTTCAATGTGGCTATGTGCTGCCGCAGCCGGACCGGTGAACTGGAAGAGACGGCCGCGCTGCTGCGGGAGCAGTATCACGTGCAGACGCTGTGTTTTACCGGCGATGCCGGCAGCTATCAGGATATGGAGCGATTCTGCCGCCTGGCGCAGGAGACCTTCGGCAGGATCGACGTGCTGGTCAATAACGCCGGCATCTCATGGATCGGCCTTCTGACCGATATGACGCCGGAGGACTGGGACAGTGTCATCCGCACGAACCTGACGTCTGTATTCAATACGTGCCGTCTGCTGATTCCGGATATGGTGCGGTGCAAGGCGGGCCATATCGTCAACGTGTCGTCCGTATGGGGCGTCTGCGGTGCTTCCTGCGAAGCAGCCTATTCTGCTTCCAAGGGCGGCATCAACGCGCTCACGCAGGCCCTGGCGAAGGAGCTGGCGCCGAGCGGGATCGCCGTCAATGCCATTGCATGCGGCACCATTGATACCGATATGAACGCCTGCTTCTCTCCGGAGGAACGGGCGCAGCTCGAGGAGGAAATTCCGGCTGGTCGGTACGGCACGCCGGAGGAGGCAGCGGAACTCATCTTCCGCCTCGCTGTGTGCAGTCCTTACCTTACCGGGCAGATTGTACGGCTGGACGGCGGCTGGATCTGAGCCGCCGCTGCAGTGCTGTGCGCCGCGCCCGGACCTGTTTGCACACCGTACAGGCGCATGCTGAAACCGCCGAATCGAGTAGACTAACTATTAAAAGTCAATCCTGAATTGAAGAAATTCGTTCGGGTGGAAAGCACCTTGAAAACTGCATGACAAACAGAGCATCCGTC
>OMWM01000062.1 GCA_900314775.1 uncultured Eubacteriales bacterium
CCGGGATATTTTTGTCATATGAATCTGAAATCTCTACTGAGGCACAGCCATGACAGACTCTTGTCGTCGGACGGAAGAGTACCGGACTTCCGATTTTTTCAGAAAGCTCAAAGGCGTCCTTCATCATCTGGTACGCTTCCTCAGGACTCGATGGATCGAATACCGGAAGCTTTGAGAACATCGCGAAGGTTCTCGTATCCTGCTCTGTCTGTGATGAAATAGGGCCCGGGTCATCAGCTGAAACTACGACCATTCCGCCCTTTACTCCCACATATGAAAGGCTCATAAGCGGGTCTGCTGCGACATTCAGACCGACCTGCTTCATAGTAACAAGTGCTCTCGCTCCTGAATATGCCGCTCCGGCTGCGACCTCCATCGCTGCCTTCTCGTTAACTGACCACTCCACATGAATGGAGCCGTCGTTATTTTTGGCTACTGTTTCGAGAATCTCTGTAGAAGGAGTTCCCGGGTAGCCTGCCACTACATTGACACCGGCATGGATTGCTCCAAATGCCGCTGCCTCATTTCCCATTAAAAACTTTTTCACTTTTCCTACCATCCAATGTTTTTCTATTATTATATGTGAGGCAGTAGGAGATTGCAACGGTCTTATTTTTTCGAATAACTGGAAAGGAACTGCCTTGTGCGCTCCTCGTGCGGATGCTCGAAGACATCCTCCGGTGTTCCCTGTTCAAGAATATAGCCGTCATCCATGAAAATGACTTTGTCGGCGACATCATGCGCGAACTTCATCTCATGGGTTACGATAATCATGGTCGTGTGATTTTCGGCGAGCTCACGGATTACCCGCAGGACTTCACCGGTCAGCTCCGGGTCCAGTGCGGATGTCGGTTCATCGAAACACAGGATATCCGGGTGAAGCGCCAGCGCGCGGGCAATAGCCACTCGCTGCTGCTGGCCGCCGGAGAGCTGATGCGGATAGTTGTCCGCCCGGTTTGACAGCCCCATCTGCGCAAGCAGACTGCGGGCCGTTTCTACGATCTGTTCATCATTTTTCACACCTGCCGCTTTGGCAGCCAGTTTCGGCGCCAGCGTAATATTTTCAAGCGCCGTATACTGCGGGAAAAGGTTGAAATTCTGAAAAACAAGGCCGAAGTGCAGACGCCGGCGCCTGATTTCCTCGTCGGATTTTCTCGTTTTATCGCTCCCGTCAAACAGCACCTCGCCGCCGACACGGATCGTACCCGCATCCGGCGTTTCGAGGAAATTCAGGCAGCGAAGCAGGGTCGTCTTGCCGCTGCCGGAGGAGCCGATAATCGAGACGGCTTCTCCTTTTTCCATGGAAAAACTGATATCTTTGAGGACTTCCGTCTTCCCGAAACTTTTCTTAATGTTATTAACCTCAAGCAAAGCCATACCTGTTACTCCTTCTGCCGCGATTATTCAAAATAGCTGAGTTTCTTCTCAATATGGTTGAACAGCCATGTGAGAAAAGCACTGAAAACAAGGTAAAAAACACCGGTATAGAAGAGCGGCCAGATAATGCCGGCACTCTTGATAAATGTCTGGCCTGCCCAGATCACCTCATATACCGCGATCACACGTGCCAGAGAAGTATCCTTGACCAGGGTAATGATTTCATTGGAAATCGGCGGTATGATCCGTTTGATTACCTGAAGCAGAACAATTTTGCGGAAAATCTGATGGTTGTTCAGACCAAGCACCTTGCCCGCTTCATACTGTCCCTGCGGAACGGACTGGATGCCGCCGCGGTAGATCACGGCAAAATAGCAGGCATAATTGATCACAAAGGAGACAAGGGCTGCCGTAAATCTGCCGGCATCGCCGCCTCCCCAGATATTGCTGCCAAGCAGAATACCGGGACCGTAATAGACAATCAGCAGCTGGAGCAGCAGCGGTGTGCCGCGGATGATCCAGATGATAAAATTCATGACGGCGGACAGCACCTTAAAACGGCTTGCCGCTGCAAAACAGATAACCAGACCCAGCGGCAGCGCAAAAACGAGCGTAAGGGCAAAAAGCTTGAAGGTTATCCAGAAGCCCTCCAGAAGGGCAAGTGTGACTTCACCAAGCATAGATAGCGTACTCCTGTTTCAGTTTATTTTGCAATATCAATCAGAGCGTCCTGGACGCCGTATTTTTCAGCAATTTCCTTGAGTGAACCGTCTTCCTGGAAGGCAGCCAGCTCGCTGTTGATGTATTCAGCAAGATCAGATCCCTGGCGGCAGCCGATTCCGTACTGTTCTTCGTTCAGATCCATGACATGTGTCAGTTCCGGATAGGAGGTGCCTTCGCCGATCATTGCGCCGGCCATCAGCAGGTCGATGATTGCCGCGTCAGAGGTGCCTGCCTGGATTTCCATCAGGGTGTCGGCCTGCGACTGCATGGAAGTGTAGTCAAAGCCGTTTTCCTCTGCTGTCTGCTCACCGGCAGAACCAGCTTCAACGGCGAAGGAAAGGTCCTTCAGGCTGTCGATATCTTCATATTCATCGGCGATGTCAGCCGGCAGTACAACCGTCTGGGCATTTTTCAGATACGGGACTGTGCATTCCATGGATTTGGTGACCTCATCTGTCAGTGTCATGCCGTTCCAGACAACATCGATGCTCTTGTTGTTGAGCTCGAGAATCTTGTTGTCCCAGTCAATTTCCTGAAATTCGACATCTACGCCGAGGTCCTCGGCAACCTTTTTCGCGAGGTCGGCATCAAAACCAACCCACTCATCCGAGCCGTCTTCCTGATAATCCATCGGTGCAAAATCGGTGATACCAACTACAAGCGTTCCTTTGTCCTTGATATATTCGACATCGCTGTCACCGGCGCCTGCCGCCTCCGTTTCTGTTCCGGCTGCCGAAGAAGAAGCCGTGGAAGAGCTTCCGCATGCTGCCATCGTGAGCACCATCGATGCGGCAAGAAGGCCGCAGATCATTTTCTTTTTCATAAAATTTCTCCTCTCTGCCCAAAGGGCCTTCAGCGTTTTAATGCTTTATCACACTGAATTTATAATGTCGATTCATTGTACCATATTCTGCAGATATTGTCGAATTATGCGATAAATATTAATTGCGCCCGGCCGGCATCGGATTCTATAATCCAGGCAGGAAGAAAAACAAGGAGATGGAGCTATGTTTGGAAGAGTATTCAGTGCGGTGCTGGAGGGAATCGACAGCCGCATCATACAGGTCGAGGCGGATGTCAGCAGCGGACTGCCGTATTTTGATATGGTAGGCTATCTGTCCTGTGAGGTGCGGGAAGCCCGTGAACGGGTGCGGACTGCCATACGCAACAGCGGGTGCCGGCTCGAAGCCCGGAAGATCGTCGTCAACCTGTCGCCGGCTGACATCCGGAAGTCGGGTTCCCTGTACGATCTGGCAATCGCGGCCGCCGTGCTTTCTGCCTATGGCGTCCTGCCGCAGAATGCTCTGGAAGAGACGCTGATTATCGGAGAACTCAGTCTGAACGGTGAGGTGCGCAGTATCCGCGGGGCGCTGCCGATTCTCCTGATGATGAAGCGGCTCGGCATTCGCCGCTGTATTCTGCCGGCGGAGAACGCCTTTGAAGGTGCGCAGATTCCGGAAGTGGAGACCTACGGCGTATCTACCCTGCAGGAGATGATCGGTTTTCTGACCGGAAAATGCGCCCTGAAGCCTGTTTCCGAGGCAGAGCAGATACCGTCTCCGCAGGGCATCGGCATTGATTTCAGCGATATCATAGGCCAGGAATCTCTGCGCCGCAGTATGGAGGTCGCCGCGGCCGGTATGCACAATGTGCTGATGATCGGGCCGCCGGGGGCAGGCAAGTCCATGGCGGCCCGGCGCGTGCCGACGATACTGCCGCCTCTTGATGAGGAAGAGAGCATGGAGGTCAGCGAAATCTACAGCGTATCCGGCCTGCTGAGTCCGTCCGAGGGATTGATCCGGCAGAGGCCATTTCGAAATCCGCACCATACCATCACGCCGGCTGCGCTGATCGGCGGCGGCCGCAATCCGGAACCGGGTGAGATCAGCCTGGCGCATAACGGCGTCCTGTTTCTGGACGAGATGACTTTATTTAATGAAGGAACGCTGGAGCTTCTGCGCCAGCCGATGGATGACGGGAAGATTCTGATCAGCCGTTCAACGGGAAGTCTGACTTTTCCGGCGCAGTTTATGCTGATTGCGGCGATGAATCCCTGCCGCTGCGGCTATTATCCGGACAGATCCCAGTGCCGCTGCACGCCGCTGCAGATCCGCCGCTATCTGGACCGGATCAGCCGTCCGCTTCTTGACCGGATCGATATCACCGTTGAGGCGCAGAGAGTAGACCCGGATGAGATTATTTCCTATGACACCAGCAAGGGCGGCCATGAGCCGGAGAGCTCCGCGCAGATCCGTGAGCGGGTGATGCAGGCACACGCCATTCAGAAAAAGCGCTTTGAAGGCCGCAGTTACCATTATAATTCCAAAATCAGTGACAGCGATATCAATGAATTCTGCCGCCTGGGTGTCCGGGAGAGCACATTGATGAATATATTGTACAACCGTTTTAACCTGAGCGCCCGGTCATACCGTAAGGTGCTGAAGGTGGCACGGACGATTGCCGATCTTGACGGCAGCCCTGATATCCGGGAAAAGCACCTTAGTGAGGCAGCTTTTTATAAATCAATCGACAATAAATATTACGGAGGCATGGATGGAGAACTCTAAGTATTACCTGTGGCTCAGCAGTCTGCCCGGGATCGGATGCGTTACGGTACGCAGGCTCCTTCAGCATTTCGGGAGCCCGCGCGATGTCTATGAGGCCGGCGAGGAAGCAGTGCGTGGCTGTGATTTTCTGCGGCCCGGGCAGGTGAGCAGCATGATACTGCACCATCAGCAGGCAGATCCGGATGCATTGTACGAAAACATGGTTCGCTGCGGCGTGCGCTGCGTGCCCTTCGGCGACCCGGCCTTTCCGGCTGCCCTCCGTGATATACCGGATGCACCCACTGCGCTTTATGTCATCGGCAGACTGCCTTCCGATGAGGAACTGTGCATTTCCATCGTCGGCGCGCGCGGCTGTACAGCGCATGGCATGCAGACAGCAGAGCTGCTGGCAAGGGGGCTGGCGTGCAGCGGTGTCAGCATTGTAAGCGGCATGGCACGCGGCATTGACAGCTGTGCACACCAGGGATGTCTGGACGGCGGCGGCCGGACATACGCTGTGCTCGGGTGCGGGCCGGATATCTGCTATCCGGCCGAGAATATGAATCTTTACATGGAGATTCAGAAAGAGGGCGGCATTATCAGCGAGTTTATTCCGGGCACCAAACCGTCCGGACCGCATTTTCCCATGCGCAACCGCATCATCGCGGCCCTGTCCGCCGGAACCGCTGTTGTGGAAGCACGCGAGAGAAGCGGGTCCCTGATCACCGCAGATCTGGCACTTGGCTACGGCAGAGACATTTTTGCCGTACCGGGACGGCCGGACGACGCACTCAGTGCCGGCTGCAATCATCTGATCCGCAGCGGCGCCCGCCCTGTCTGCGGTGCCGAAGACATCCTGCGCGAATATGATATGCAGGTGCGCAGCACGGTTATGCAAAACGGCATGAGCGGCAGCAGCAAGGCCATACTGTCCTGTATCGGCCTGACAGACTGCAGCGCTGACGATATTGCCGCCAGAACCGGCATGCCGATCGAGCAGGTCATGTCCGGACTCACCATGCTGGAACTGACAGGCCGCATCCGCCGGATCGGCAAAAACCGCTATATGCTCATATTATGAGACAGATGCATTGCTTCATATAATAAATCCCGCTTGAAAATTCAAATTATCTGGTGTATAGTTTCTTATTGTTTAATTGCTGATGCAGAAACGGTCAGATGAAACCAAAGCGGAATAGGAGGTTATGCGGTTTGGCTCACTATCTGGTTATCGTGGAGTCTCCGGCGAAAGCCAAGACAATCAACAGATTTCTCGGTAAGAACTATACGGTAGTCGCATCCAACGGACACGTGCGGGATCTCCCGAAGAGTCAGCTCGGTATCGATGTGGATAACGACTTTGAACCAAAATATATAACAATCCGCGGCAAGGGAGAGATCCTCAGCATGCTTCGCAAGGAAGCGAAGAAGGCAGATAAAGTCTATCTTGCAACGGACCCCGACCGTGAGGGAGAGGCAATCTCGTGGCATCTTGCCGCTGCCCTGAACCTCGCGGATAAAGATATTCACAGAATCACATTTAATGAAATTACAAAGAAAGCAGTTAAAGAATCTCTGAAGAAGCCCCGGAAAATCGACATGAATCTCGTCGACGCCCAGCAGGCCCGCAGAATTCTGGACCGACTGGTCGGTTACAAGATCAGCCCGATTCTCTGGAAGAAGGTCAAGCGGGGACTGAGTGCCGGCCGTGTACAGTCGGTTGCCCTTTGGCTGATCTGCGACAGAGAACGTAAGATCGATGCCTTTATTCCGGAAGAATACTGGACCGTCGATGTCATCCTGCACGCAGACGGATCGTCCAAGCCGCTTCGCGCGAAGCTGACGGCTATTGACGGCAATAAGGCAGAGATTCATTCCAAAGAAGAAGCCGATCAGATCTGCGCAGATCTTGAGCAGGCTCAGTACAAAATTGAATCCATGAAAAGCGGTCACCGGACACGTAAGCCGCCGCTTCCTTTTACGACGAGTACGCTGCAGCAGGAAGCTTCCCGCAAGCTCAACTTTTCCACGCAGAAGACCATGCGGATCGCGCAGCAGCTCTATGAAGGCGTTGATGTCAAGGGAGCCGGCACCGTGGGTCTGATCACTTATCTGCGAACCGATTCCGTCCGTGTATCTGATGAAGCGGATGCCAATGTCCGCAGCTACATCGGGAAGAACTATGGCGACGAATATGTGGGCGGTCAGGTAAGAACCGCACAGAACGGTGCTGTCAGCATTCAGGATGCCCACGAGGCAATCCGGCCTACGCTGATTGATTATCCGCCGCTTGCCGTGAAGGAATCGCTGAGCCGGGACCAGTACAGGCTTTATCAGCTGATCTGGAATCGTTTTACGGCCAGCCGTATGTCACCGGCTGTCTACGAGACGACTTCCGTTAAAATCGGTTCCGGCCGCTACACACTGGGCGTCTCGGCATCCCGCATTGAATTTGAAGGATTTATGGCGGTTTACAAACCGGAAGATAAGGAAGTAACGCCTGCCCTGGATAAGAAGCTCACGGAAAATTCAGAACTTTCTTATGAGAGTACCGAACCGGAACAGCATTTTACGCAGGCACCGCCGCATTACACCGAAGCTTCCCTTGTCAAGGAACTGGAAGACCGCGGCATCGGACGGCCGAGTACATACGCACCGACGATCACGACGATTCTGGCCCGCCATTATATCACCAAGGAGAAGAAGAACCTGTATGTGACCGAGCTCGGCGAGGTCGTCAACAACATCATGGAAACTTCTTTTCCGAGTATCGTGAATGTCGATTTTACAGCGACCATGGAATCACTGCTCGATGAAGTCAGTGAGGGAATTGTCGATTACAAATCCGTTATCCGCAATTTCTATCCGGACCTTGAAGCCTCCGTGGAAAAGGCCGAGAAGGAGATCGAGCGCGTCGAGATCAAAGATGAAGTATCCGATGTGGTCTGCGATAAATGCGGCCGCATGATGGTCATCAAATACGGTCCGCACGGCAAGTTCCTGGCCTGCCCTGGTTTCCCGGAATGCAAGAACACCAAGTCTTATTTTGAGAAGACCGGCGTCAAATGTCCGAAATGCGGCGGAGAGATCGTGATCCGCAAGACCAGAAAGGGACGCCGTTATTACGGCTGCGAACACAATCCGGACTGCGACTTCATGTCCTGGCAGCGCCCGTCCGGCATCCTCTGCCCGGAATGCGGCAGCATGATGCTCGAACATGGCAATAAGCTTGTCTGCATGAACAAGGAATGCAGTTATCAGATGGATAAAGCGGAAGCAGAAGAACAAAAGGGGAAAATTTCAGAATAGAACGACGAATAAAAAATCATACAGTTGGCATCTGAGAAATTGTATATCAAATATCTTTATTCAAGATAAATATTTCGAAATTTTAGAAAATATATTGAAAATTTCGAGAGAAGATGTTAACATATAATAAGTATGAAGCATTACTGATTTATATTTGTCGAAAAGGACAGAGGTTAACATCATGAGTGTACAGTTACTTGATAAGACCAGAAAGATTAATCAGTTATTGCGTAATAACAATTCACAAGTGGTTGTTTTCAACGACATCTGTAAAGTGCTGAGCGAGACGCTTGATTCCAATATCATGGTGATCAGCAAGAAGGGGAAGACGCTGGGTATCTGCAACAGAGAAGATATCCCGCCGCTCCGTGAGATGATCACCGATACGGTAGGAGAGCACATCGACCGGGTGCTGAATGAACGGCTTCTTGCCATTCTTTCAACGAAGGAGAATGTCAATCTCTATATGCTTGGCTTTGAGGACGAAAGTGTGAAGGAGTACAAAGCTCTGATCACACCCGTGGAAATAGCCGGTGAAAGGCTTGGTTCTCTGCTGATCTACCGGAAAGGGAAAGAATATGACATTGACGACATCATTCTCAGCGAATACGGTACAACTGTAGTCGGTCTCGAGATGCTTCGTTCCGTCACGGAAGAAAATGCCGAAGAAGTCAGAAAAGTACAGGTTGTCCGCTCGGCAATCAATACACTTTCATTTTCCGAACTGGAGGCTATCAAGCACATCTTTGAAGAACTCGGCGGCACAGAAGGTATTCTGGTAACCAGCAAAATTGCCGACCGGGTTGGTATTACGCGTTCCGTCATTGTCAATGCACTCCGGAAATTCGAGAGCGCAGGCGTCATTGAATCCCGTTCATCGGGCATGAGAGGAACCTATATCAAAGTTCTGAACGATGCCGTTTTTGACGAACTGAAGAAGGTATAATGTGCATTTAAAACAGAACAGTATATCTTTAGCACAAAGGCTTGCCACTGGCAGGCCTTTGTGCTATAATTTATCAGTAAAAATAACAGACACGCAGGCTGATCCGGTGAATGGTGCCTGTATTTTTTTGGGTTATTATCGGAGATGAAGTCTGCGGAAGTTTAACCAGGAGGTATTATCATGAGTGTTGTTACAATGAAGCAGCTGCTTGAAGCAGGCGTCCATTTCGGACATCAGACAAGAAGATGGAATCCTAAGATGGCTCCGTACATCTACACACAGAGAAACGGAATCCACATCATCGATCTTCAGAAATCAGTCGGCATGGTTGACGATGCATACAATGCTGTAAAGGACATCGTTGCCAACGGCGGTACCATCCTTTTCGTAGGTACCAAGAAGCAGGCACAGGATACCATCAGAACAGAAGCTGAGCGCTGCGGCATGTATTATGTAAATCAGAGATGGCTCGGCGGTATGCTGACCAACTTCAAGACCATCGAGAGCAGACTGAAGAGACTCGATGAGATTGAGACAATGGCTGAGGACGGCACATTTGACGTTCTGCCTAAGAAGGAAGTTATCAAGCTCAAGAAGGAGCAGGATAAGCTCGAGAAGAACCTTGGCGGTATCAAGGGTATGACGAGAATTCCGGATGCCATCTTTGTTGTAGATCCGAAGAAGGAGAGAATCTGCGTACAGGAAGCACGTATTCTCGGTATTACTCTGATCGGTATTGCAGATACCAACTGCGATCCGGAAGAGCTTGACTATATTATCCCTGGCAACGATGATGCAATCCGTGCCGTAAGACTTCTTGTTTCCAAGATGGCAGACGCTGTTATCGAAGCAAAGCAGGGCGCTGATGCAGGCGAAGCAGAAGAGGGCGAAGAAGCTGAGGAAGCTGAAGCACCGGAGACTGCTGACGCAGAATAATCAGTATTTAACGAACCACTGTTTTTTGGCATTTAACATACGGAGGAATAATTATGCAGATTACTGCTAAAATGGTTAAGGAATTAAGAGAGATGACCGGTGCAGGCATGATGGACTGCAAGAAGGCACTGACCGCTTCTGACGGTGATATGGACGGCGCAAGAGAATTCCTACGCAAGAAGGGTCTTGCAGCAATGGAGAAGAAGGCTTCCAGAGTTGCAGCCGAAGGTCTCGTGACCGTTGTTACAACCGAGGACCACAAGGCCGGTGCGATCGTAGAAGTAAATACCGAGTCTGACTTTGTTGCCAAGAACGAGAAATTCCAGAACTACTGTGCAAGAATCGCTGCACAGATTCTTAAGTCTGACAGCAAGGATGTTGAATCCTTCATGGAAGAGAAGTGGATTGATGATGAGTCCCTCACAGTTCAGCAGGAACTCTCCGAGATGATTTCCATCATCGGCGAGAAGCTCACAATCCGCAGATTCAAGAAGATCGAGAATCCGGGTTCTCTCGTATTCGCATATACCCATGGCGGTGGCAGAATCGGTGTTCTTGTGGAAGTTGCTACCAACGGCGATGTTGAGACTGTCAGCGAGTGCGGCAAGGAGGTTTGCCTCCAGGTTGCATCCATGAAGCCGAAGTACGTCAACAGAAGCGAAGTAGATCAGGCATTCCTTGACCATGAGAAGGAGATTCTCATGTCCCAGATCATGAATGATCCTAAGGAATCCCAGAAGCCGGAGAAGGTTATCAACGGCATTATCACCGGCCGTATCAACAAAGAGCTCAAGGAAATCTGCCTTGACGATCAGGTTTATATCCGTGCCGAGGACGGCAAGCAGTCCGTAAGCAAGTACGTTGCTTCCGTTGCCAAGGAGAAGGGTATTGATCTTGCCGTTAAGAGCTTTGTCCGCTATGAAGCAGGCGAGGGCCTTGAGAAGAGACAGGATAACTTCGCTGAGGAAGTTGCAAAGCAGATGAATATGTAAGCTGCAGCAGACGCTGTGACTTATGATCTGAATAAGGGAGACCGCAGGGCAGCCTGCGGTCTCTTTGTATTTAAGTGCGCCTGGCGGCGCACGTTTCTAGCCGGTGCAAGTCTGGAGTCCGCCCGGTAGTGGGAAGGACATAGCCGAAGGCAAGGGTGTTCACCGTGA
>OMWM01000061.1 GCA_900314775.1 uncultured Eubacteriales bacterium
TATAATGAGCGTCATGCTTTGAAGTTACTTTGAACCGCCGTATGCCGAACGGCACGTACGGTGGTGTGAGAGGGGAGTTAAATCTCCCCTACTCGATTTGCAATCCGCTATCAGACAGGATACATCGCTTGCACTTCTACTTCACATCGTATGGAATTTTTCCTTCGAAGATCATAATTCCTTAATATAGCTATATCATTCCGCATCTGCTTAATCCAAACGCTGCAATCTGCAGTGATACCAGATGAGCGTTACCGTTTCTTTGTTAAAACCTGAATTGCTTTATGTCTAAAAAAACTTTTCATATAAATAATCGGACATATTACAAGTGAAGAACTGCAGTTTTATGCCCAAAGTCAGACTCGGACTGGTTTGCCATTTTAAATGCAGCATGCGGGTAATTTGGGCAAAACCTTTACAAATACCCTGGGGGGTATAATGATTGCCTAGATAATAGGATTATTATGCCACGTAATTTTGCTGTTTTACTGGATTTTATGGATAACAGCAAAATCCGGGGGGGAAACGGAGGAGCAATATGAAGAAACTTGCTGCCGCAGCTATTACAGGTGCAGCCATCATGACAGGAGCTGTCATTGCAGCCCCGCAGACAGTACAGGCGCAGACGATGGATGAAGCGGAATCCGCAAAGGATCAGGCCTATACTGACGCGAAATCGGATGCGCAAAGCGCAGAAGATACAGCGCAGAAGAATGCGGATCAGGCCCAGACTGATCTGGACACCGCAAAGGAAAATGAAGGCGCGGCAAAGACCGATGTGGATAACGCGCAGAAGACGCTGGACGATGCCGAGAAAGCCGCAGAAGGGGTAACAGAGGATGACGCAGCTGCCGCGGATGCAGAGGCTGATAAGGCAGAACAGAGCGCGGATGCGGCCAAATCCGAGGTGGATCAGGCACAGTCCGAAAAAGACGCGGCCCAGGCCGGTGCAGACCAGGCGCAGGCTGATCTTGACCAGGCAGATAAAAACCAGCAGGATGCGCAGAATGCCGCAGATCAGGCGCAGGCAGATAAAGAGCAGGCGGATGAGAATGAAAAGAATGCCGAACAGGGCGTAACAGACGCGGAAAATGCCAAAGCAGATGCCGATCAGGCGCAGAAAGATGCGCAGGACGCATTTGATAAGGCATCTGAGGGCGTAAAAGAGCCGATCAGCAATTATGAAAACGCGCAGAATAATACGGCAGACGCACAGGCATCCGCGGATACAGCGCAGGAGAATGCAGATAAGGCGCAGGCCGATCTTGACAGTGCCAACAAGGAGCTGTCCGATGCGCAGTCCGCGCTTGATAATGCAAAGCAGGCACAGACAGATGCGCAGTCCGCGCTTGATAAGGCAAAGGCAGAGCAGAGCGCAAAAGAGAGCGCACTGGCAGACGCAAAGAATGCGTATGAGACGGCGAAGACCGCACTGGAAACCAGTGACATCAAGCCTCTTAAAGATGCAATGGATCAGGCACAGGCGGCCTATGATAAGGCAGTAAGCGATACGGCAGCGGCACAGGCGCAGGCTGATTCTGCACAGGCCGATGCTGACGCGAAGCAGAATGCGTTAAATGAAGCCGTAAAGAAGCAGGCCGCAGCGCAGACAGCATATAACAATGCGGCAAAAGAACAGTCTGATAATAATACGGCTATTGAAAAGGATAAAGATCAGGAGCAGAAGCAGAGCGGCATTATCAGTCAGAAGCAGACTGAAAAGGACAATGCTGACAAGCAGTATGACAGCCTGAACAGCCAGATTGCAGAGAAGAATAAAGAACTGGACAGTGCGGGCAATGATCTGGTAAATGCAAAGAATGAACTGACTGCTGCAAAAGAAAAGCAGAATGCGATTGTATCTTCTCTGGATTTCTTTGAATCCAAAGATGCGGCCGGAGAATATGACCAGCTCCGTGCGTATGGGTATGGAAAAGGCCGGACCCCTGTTGATTATATCAAACTTGGAACGGGTGAAGCAAATTGGTCTGACTATTATGGATATACTGAAACCAACTCAACACTTGATTATGCAGGATATACTGACGTAACAAGAAAAGGCGATGCGACCAATATCAACCTGATGCTCAAATCGCTTGACTACATTGATCAGCTCAATGAAATTCGCAAAGCAAACGGACTGCCTGACGTTTATGTAACAGACAGAATTATGGCTGTTGCACAGGTGTGTGCTAATTATTCGAATAAAGAATATGCACATTCACAGTCAGGAGACAGAGGGGCTGAATGTCTGGCGTGGAGCACGAGAACCCCGTACAAAGAGTGGTATGATGAAGAAAAAAAACTGTATGACCAGGGAGAGCGGGACTTCCAGAAAATCGGACATTATCAGATTGTATCCAGCTGGACATATACAAAACGTGGTTATACAGATGTTGCAGGATTTGCCCTTGTGGGAAATAAATATACGGATTACATTACAGAATGCCTTGATATTGATGATTGGAAGGGAAACAGTAAAACCGAGTACGAAACAAAGTATACTGTATCTGAATACCGCACGCGTCTTCAGAACTGGATTAATCAGGATAAACAGGCAAAGGCAGACGCAGTGACCGCTGCACAGAACAAGGTAAATGATGCGCAGTCCCTGATTGACAGTCTGAAAAACACAATCAAATCCCTGACTGATCAGGCAAACAGTGCAAAGAGTACATCTGATTCCTGCGCATCTGCCATTAAAGATGCGAAAAATGCCAAAGATGCAGCCACCGCTGACAGGACTGCAAGAGAAAGCAATGCCGGAAGTCTTGCCAATGCAGTAAATGCTGCCAAGTCCGATCTTGACAGCGCAAACAGCACAGCAGATACTGCCAGGTCCGCATTAAAGACAGCACAGGATGCACTTACCAAGGCCCAGACTGACCTGACCAATGCAAAGAATACAGAAAAAGCCAAAAAGAGTGCTCTGGATACCGCCACAGCGACATTCGAGGCTGCTGATGCGGGACAGAAAGAGCTGGCAAAGGCAGTGGACAGCGCAAAGGCGAAGATGGATCAGGCACAGGCTGATAAGGACGCGGCAGATCAGACAGTAACAGACAGGACCAATGCATTAAATGATGCAAAGCAGACTGTACAGGAAAAGACCGATGCCCTCGATGCAGCTTCCAAGGCAGCGGATGAGAAACAGGCTGCGCTTGACAGTGCGAATAAGACTCTTGCAGATGCACAGGCCGCACTCAAAGACGCACAGGATAAGGAAGCCGCATTAAAGCCGGCATATGACGAGGCGATTGCCACTGTACAGAGTGAGAAAGATGCCCTGGATGCTGCCAAGGACAAAGCAGCACAGGCCGCATCTGACCTTGAAAACGCAAAGACAAATCTTGTCAATGCGAAGACCGCCGCATCTGATGCGCAGACAGCGCTTGAAAATGCGAATGCGGATCTTGCAGAGGCAAAAGCAGATGTCACGGCAAAACAGGATGCACTGGATAAAGCGACAGCAGTCCTTAATGATAAGCAGGCCGTTCTTGATGAGAAGACAAGTGTCTATAATGGCCTGAAAGAGACAGCCGATACGAAGAGGGCGGCATATCAGACCATCCGTGATACACTCGATGCAGTGCCGAAAGCGCAGGCTAAACTTGCTGATGCACAGGATGCCTATGAAGCGGCGGTACAGGCAAGAGAGCAGGCGGAAGATGACCTTGCGAAAGCCCTTGAAGATCTGGATGCGGCGAAGGAGTTTAACGAAAGAGCACAGGCTCTTGATCCGGAAACACGCGAGACAGATCCGGACTTCATGTATCTTAACGCATACCATGATGCTGTTGACAGTGCAAAAGCACAGCAGGCAGCAGCACAGGCGGTAAATGCCGCACAGCAGCACGGCACAGAAAATGCGGCAGATGCCAGGGCGAAAGCCAGCGGCGTGCAGAAGGCATCAGCCGGAGCCGCGGAAGGCGGCACCTACAAGACAGGCGACACATCCAACCTGGCCGCATCAGCCATGATGGCGGTGCTTGGCGGCGCCTCGGCCGCAGGACTGGCTGTCAGAAAGAAGAGAGAAATCTGAAGGCGGGATGCCGGATGATTACAGCATGAGAGCAGGCTTTATGCCTGCTCTTTTTATGTCCGGAAAATCCAGGATGAATGAAAAAAATGCAAAGAGGACGGAGCCTCTTTGCGGAGCACAAACATATGCGCGCAGCCTCCGGAAAAATGCCGGAAAATCATAATTTCTTGATATTCCGGCATATTATAAATACAGAGTTCGGCATAAACTTTAAACGGAGGTAACAAATATGTTTACAGAGAGAAACAGAAATGAAATCACAAAAGATGATTATTTTAACGTATTCAAGTTAAACGGCGACTTTTATACGCTTCAGTCCAACAATACAAAACAGTATTGGATAATCAAGGACAGCGGCGAAGATGTCATCCATTTTCATAAGCACTATAGCAATCAGCGCTACCATCTGCAGCATGTATTTCATGATTTTAACTATGCAGTTAAATCGATCAAGAAGCACGATACCTATGTACTCAGCCGCGGCCTGCTCAAGGCTGACCGATACGAGGTAAAACGCATACAGAAGAAGGCAGTAAAAGGTGCGCATGAGGGGCAGATAACAAAGTGTAAATATATTTCCACGAAAAAATACAGATCGGACGATCCGAGAATCAAATCTTCAGATCGTCCTTTTTTTATGCCTTTTTTCTGCCGCTTTGCACCCAGGCTGCCAGCGCATCTAATTCTTTGTCAGAGAGCTTTTTAAGGTCTGTCCAGATAAACCACGGCGCACCATTGGCAGAGATAATCAGATAATTTCTCATGATAAAAAAGTCGCATTCCGTCCAGGCGATAAAGCCGTCGATGTTTTCAGGAGAAATGCCTTCGCAGGACAAGGTGTAGCGCCTGCCGACTTCTTTCCGGTAGACAGTATTTATAATTTTCTTTTCTTCTATCCATACGTGAATCTTCGGTGCCGCCATATAAAGTCCAGCAAAAACCAAGGCGGGGATGATAAAGCAGCGAAGAATAATTTCCGAGGTGCCGGCGGCATGATAGTAGGAGAGCATGGCGGCTGTGAAGATGGCAATTAGCAGGCACCAACGGATGAGTATGCGGAGGATCTGCCTGATCATTTTCCCGGTGAGTGGAATATCGGGATGCAGACCGAGCAGGCCGCGCCTTGCAGGTCTGCTGAGCGGCTGTATGGCAATGTTAATCTCGTCGTTGTTCATAATATCAAGCTCCTTTCTGCAATGTCTGATCTCTTATCAATATGCCTTAAAATAATGCCGGCATCCGTTTTCTGACAAAAAAATGAAAAAAGATATTGAATAAACTGCATTCTGATTGGTGCATTTGCCAGTGTGAAATGGTAAAATGGATACAAAAGCGGTCTGTATCAGAGCAAACCGTTTTCGGCAGCTGCATAAAGCTGTCTTACAGCTGCAGATAACATATACTACAGGAGGAATTATTATGGCTTGTTTTCTTGTACCGGCGGCTGAAGCCGTTGTAACAACTGTTGTTCAGAAATCAATGGAGAAAAAAGAGGTATCCGATGACAGACTTGCGGCGCAGGCAGAGGGCAATGAGGAAATTGGCACCGGCAAAGTAAGATTTTCCGAGAAGCTCGGCTGGCTGAACAAGATGCTGTGGGGCGGCACCGCACTTCTTGCATTTGAACATCTCTGGCACGGCGAGATCGTTCCGTATTTCCCGTTCCTGACAGCTGCTGCGCAGGGCGATACAGCGGGCATGCTGCACGAGATGGCGACCAACGGTGTGCTGATGGCTGTTTTGGTAACGGTAGTCTGGATCGGCATGATTGCCGCGGCATCTATACTGGAGAAGAAGGATAACAGACTGACTGCCGGCGAGAAGGAGATCTGAGCATGACACTGCTTATTACGATTCTGGCTGCATCGGCGGTGACGATTGTATGGTACTGCCATCCGGACAGCAAGATGAAGCTGGGAACGCTTTGTCTTATGTACTGGGGTGCTTCCATCATGTGGATGGCCGATGCGATCATGGAATACGCCTCAGAAGGAGCGGCATATTTCACGCCGGCACCGGCTGATATGCTGAACGATTTTTTCCTTGGGCTGTCCGTTGTGACCCTGGGACTTATCATCTGGATTGTGATTTTACTGATCAAAGATCCAAGAGGTGTGGTCCGCGCGGCACTGCACAGAAAAAAGAAATAGAAAAAAGGCGGCACTGCCGCCTTTTTGTTTAAGAGAGGAAATATGAATCTGGAGGAATATTTCAGGCTGCACAGGAAAGCTGCCATTGCCTTTTCCGGCGGCGTGGATTCATCGTATCTTATGTATGCGGCCAGCCGTTTTGCGCAGGAGGTTAAAGCGTACTATGTGAAAACGGCTTTTCAGCCGGCATTTGAGCTTGCCGATGCGAAGAGACTGGCGGCGTCGCTTTCGGTGCCGCTGAAGATCATAACGCTGGATATACTGTCATTTGATGAAGTGGCGGCTAATCCGGCAAACCGGTGCTATTACTGTAAACATCATCTTTTTGAGGCGATTATACAGGCGGCCCGTGAAGATGGATTTGACGTGGTTATGGATGGCACCAACGCGTCCGATCAGGCGGATGACCGTCCGGGTATGCGTGCACTGCAGGAACTTTCCGTGCAGTCGCCGCTTCGAATCTGCGGCCTTACCAAGCAGGAAATCCGCGATCGGTCGAAAGAGGCAGGGCTTTTTACCTGGAATAAGCCGGCGTATGCGTGCCTTGCCACACGCATCCGCACCGGAGAGAAAATCACCGCATCCATGCTGGAGGAAACGGAAAAGAGCGAGAATTTTCTTTATGAAATGGGATTTCGTGATTTCCGTGTCCGCCGCTGCGGGGATACCGCGAAGATACAGGTATGTGCGCGGCAGCTGCCGATGTTTCTCGAAAACCGCGGCGCAGTGCGGGCAGAACTGGGAAAATATTATAAAGATATCCTGCTGGATCTGAAAGCGAGAGATGAGATATGAAGACACAGTTAAAAGAAATTCTGGAAGAGGTAAGAGCCGGCAGCATGTCTGTGGATGATGCGCTTCTTAAGATCAAAGAACAGCCTTTTGCGGATATCGGCTATGCCAAGGTGGATACGCACAGAAAAATCCGGCAGGGAACGCCGGAGGTGATCTATGGAGAGGGTAAGACCCCGGAACAGATCATCGGCATCGCCCGCACGATGCTGCAGGACGGACAGCAGCCGATTCTGATCACCCGTCTGCAGGAGGCATCGGCCGCTCTTGTCGGCAAAGAATTCAGTAATCTGGACTATCATCCTGCCTCCCGTATCGGCATTATCGGAAATTGGCCGGAAAAGGACGGCATCGGAAAAATTCTGGTAGCCACCGCCGGCACCAGCGACATTCCAGCTGCGGAAGAGGCGGCGCTGACGGCCGAGGCTTACGGCAACGAGGTTGTCTGCCGTTATGATATGGGCGTTTCCGGCCTGCATCGTCTTCTGGCGCACATGGATGATATCATGAGTGCGAGCGTTATCATAGCGGTCGCCGGCATGGAAGGCGCGCTGGCCAGCGTAATCGGCGGGCTCGCGGACTGCCCGGTCATCGCGGTGCCGACCAGCGTCGGCTACGGTGCTTCTTTTGGCGGTGTTACGGCGCTGCTTGCCATGCTGAATTCTTGTGCAAGCGGTGTTGCGGTTGTCAATATCGATAATGGGTTTGGTGCAGGATACCTGGTCAGCCGGATTAACCATATGGAGATAAAAAAATGAGAACAATATTTCTTGACTGCGGCATGGGCGCCGCAGGGGATATGCTGACGGCGGCGCTTATGGAGCTGCTGCCGGATCAGGAAGCTTTTGTCAGGGAACTGAACGGGCTCGGCATTCCCGGCGTCGTCTACAAAGCGGAGAAGACCGCAAAATGCGGCATAACCGGAACGCAGATGATCGTTTCTGTCAATGGAGAAACGGAAGAGGCAGGAGACGGCGGACACGCGCATGACCATGAACACAGCCATGACCATGATCATAGCCATGAATATGAGGAACATGCGCATGACCGCGAACACTGCCACGCAGGCGGGGATATGGAACATCATACGCACGATCATCATCATGATCATGCGCACCACCATCACAGCAGTATGGCAGATATTCGCCGCATTGTCGGCAATTTGGCGGTTTCGGACAAGGTCAAAGAAGATATCCTCGCCGTTTACGCTTTGATCGCGGATGCGGAAAGCAAGGTGCACGGCGTCCCGGTCGAAGAGATTCATTTTCACGAGGTCGGTTCGATGGATGCGGTGGCGGACGTAACTGCGGTCTGCCTTCTGATGGAACGGCTGCATCCGGACCAGGTGATCGCCTCACCGGTCAATGTCGGCAGCGGCCATGTGCACTGCGCCCACGGCATCATGCCGGTTCCGGCACCGGCTGCGGCTTTGCTGCTGCAGGGGATTCCGATTTACAGCGCCGCAGCGGAAACCGAGCTCTGCACGCCGACCGGCGCGGCGCTGCTCCGGTATTTTGTCAGCCGTTTCACGAAGATGCCTGTGATGCGTGTGCAGAAGATCGGCTATGGCTGCGGACACAAGGATTTTGAAACGGCAAACTGCCTACGCGCCATGCTTGGCGATACGGAGGAGCCGGCTGACAGCATATATGAACTCGCCTGCAATCTCGATGACATGACGCCGGAAGCGGCAGCCTACGCGCAGGAGAAGATTCTCGAAGCCGGCGCACTGGATGTCTGCATGATTCCGGCGCAGATGAAAAAATCACGGCCCGGTTTTATCCTTCTGGTGCAGTGCCGCGAGCAGGATCGGGACAGCATTCTGCCGCTGATTTTTCGGCATACGTCAACCATCGGTGTGCGCATGCAGGAGTGCAGACGCTTTGTCATGAAACGCCATGCCGAAAAGGTGCAGACACCGTTTGGAGAGGTGCGCAGGAAAGTATCCGAGGGCTTCGGCGTGACCAGGGAAAAATACGAATACGATGATATTGCCCGCATTGCGGATGAGAAGGGAATCAGCCTTGCCGAAGTCATGCAGGCGCTGGGCGATAACCGGTAAAGTACAGAAAGAAGCCGTAAAATGCAGGCAGGAGCCGCCAGGCATACTTATTAAAATAAAATAGCTCAATTATAAAATTATTATGAATTGCCTGATAATTTAGTTTGAGTTTATATTTTAGTTATATTATAATCACTGTAAGAATATTACGATGATTGATTATAAATATGACCTGGAGGCATACATATGGGCAGAGCGATCGGTATAGATCTGGGAACTACTAACAGCTGCGTGGCAGTGCTCGAAGGCGGAGAGCCGACGATTATCACAAGCTCGGAGGGCCTTCGCACGACGCCTTCCGTCGTGGCGTTTACGAAGAAGGGCGAGATCCTGGTCGGGGATCCGGCGAAGCGGCAGGCAGCCATGAATTCGGAGAACACCGTCTTTTCTATTAAGAGACGGATGGGCACGGACAGCCGCCTGCATATTCAGGGGAAGAAATATTCTCCTGAGGAGATTTCGGCGATGATTCTGCGCAAACTGAAGAAGGACGCGGAGAGCTACCTCGGCGAGAGCGTTAGCGATGCAGTGATCACGGTGCCTGCGTATTTCAATGATGCGCAGCGGCAGGCGACCAAGGACGCCGGCAGGATCGCGGGACTCAACGTCATGCGTATCATCAACGAGCCGACGGCAGCGGCCTTTGCCTACGGCCTGAATAACGGCGAATCGCAGAAGGTTCTGGTATACGATCTGGGCGGCGGCACGTTTGATGTCTCGATTATAGAGATCGGAGAGGACCTGATCGAAGTACTGGCGACTTCCGGTGACAACCACCTCGGCGGTGATGATTTTGACGATCGTCTGACCGATTATCTGATCAGTGAGTTCAGGAGAACGGAGCACGTGGATATCAGCCATGACAGCGCCGCGATCATGCGTGTGCGCGAAGAGGCTGAAAATGCCAAGAAGACATTGTCCACGGCGACAACGGCGACGGTCAATCTGCCGTTCCTGACTGTTACGCATAATACGCCGCATCATATGAATATCACGATCACAAGGGCGAAGTTCGAGGAACTGACGCATGATCTGATCGAGAGGACATCGCTGCCGGTGCAGAACGCGCTGCGCGACGCGAAGATTTCCGCCCGCGATCTGTCGAAGATTCTTCTTGTCGGCGGTTCTACGAGAATACCGGCCGTACAGGAGAAGGTGCGCCGCATGCTTGGCATGGAACCTTCCCGCAATATCAATCCGGATGAATGCGTTGCCATGGGCGCCGCGATTCAGGCGGGCAAGCTGACCGGCAATCTGCCGGCGGATTCCACGGCGAATGCCATGATCCTGATGGATGTCACACCGCTTTCTCTTTCGATCGAGACTGTCGGCGGCATCGCCACCCATCTGATTGAGCGCAATACGACGATACCGGCAAGGCACAGCCAGATTTTCACGACGGCTGCCAATTTTCAGACTTCCGTAGACATCAAGGTCTATCAGGGAGAGCGCCAGTTCGTCAAGGACAATACGCTGCTGGGCAATTTCCGGCTGAGCGGCATCAAGCGGGCGATGGCAGGCGTCCCTCAGATCGAAGTTACATTTGATATCGACGCGAACGGTATTCTTACGGTATCCGCCCGCGATATGGGTACCGGCAAGGCACAGCAGATCACCATCAGTTCCAGGAGCAATCTCTCTGACAGTGAGATCGAGAAGGCAATTCATGACGCGCAGATGTATGAAAGCGATGACAGCAATCGAATGGAGCGTTTTACGCTGCACAGTGACTGTGAATCTCTGCTCATGAAAGCGCAGCATGCGCTCAATGCCAACGGAAAACAGATGGACAGACAGGAGAAGAAGCGCCTCAAGAGCGCCATTGCGCAGCTGCGCAGGAGTGTCACGAAGATCAAACCGGCCTCGATGACCGATGAACAGATGCAGACGCTGCAGGCGCAGAAATCCGAACTTGAGGATGCGGTATCCGGCTATGTGAATGTCGGCTGATTATTATGTTTCGAATATTGGGCTCTTCGGGCGTACCTGTGGGTAAAATCCGTGGCAGAAATGCCCGTTAAGCCCCTCCATTGTTAGTTTTCTGGCTCCGCTATCGGCCTGTTCG
>OMWM01000037.1 GCA_900314775.1 uncultured Eubacteriales bacterium
AGGCTCCACCTGATTGCGGAGGAACAGGCCTCCCTCTTACAGGTTGCCTGACCAGAATGAACCTAAAGGCAATTTACACACAAATTTGGACTTGACTGATAATTCTTCCTCATCGCAATATTTCATATAGGCAGCCCTGCTGATCTTAAAAGACCATTCCTTTCCCCGTTTGTCTGTCCCATTGATATAGTAACAGGTGGAACCTTCCCCGTCTTCCAGCACGGCTTCGCAGTCTCTCAGCTGCACCGTCGGCGGATCAGACAGCGCCGTCAGATCACGCACCGGATTGCGCAGCAGGAAAAATGCCAGCAGCGCCAGACCGGCTATGCCGAGCGCCTTCACTATCGCATTCCCGGCAAAGATCAGCAGAGCGGCCAGGCCCTGAAAACCGATCAGAATCCAGGCAATCCGGTAAATAAAACTGCCCCAGAAGCCGCGGGTGCCCACCAGCAGCGCACCGGTTCCATTCAGGATGCCGAGAAAAATGATGACTGCCCATGGTAAAATCAGGAACATTACGAGTCCTGTCCACCGCATCTTGCTGCGAGGACTGTCATCTGCATCCGTGTTCTTCGCAGAATAATGCATCCTGTTTCTGCGGGCCTGCTCCATCAGGAATTTCATTTCCTCATCCGGATCAACCGGCCTGCCGGCCGCCTGCTGCTCCAGTTCGTATTCCCTTTTCCACATTGCCATCAGTTCTTCTGCGCCGTCTTTTCTGCCTGATTTCATACGCTGCTCCTGTCATGATGATGCTGATGATCGCCGCCTGAGAAAATATCACAAAACAGCCGGATTATATAAACTGCATGCAAAGCAGCACTGCGCTGATGACAATGCAGGCCGCGCCCGGCAGGGCAAAATATTTTCCCATCTCGGACTGATCCGGTACAAAATTAACATAAGCAAAGGACGGTGACGCCGGGTCGTAGTGCACCTGCGTCTGCGTCCCGACCGGAAACAGCTTCTCATACGGATTGAACTGGATCGGACCTCTCCTGTTGGTCGCCATATAAACACGCAGTTTATTGCCGTCAATCTCAAAGGAGCCCCGGTCTGCTTCCGATGTCTGGTCGTGGAATTCGGTAATACACAGATAATACGGGCCGGCCACCTGATAGGTTTGCCCCGCTGCCCTGTACTCTGAGACCGGCCTCATGACGCCGGTATGAACATTGTCCAACGCACTGTCCGATGTCTCCATTCTTTCGTCATCCGTCCGCCGGTAGCCGACCACGGTTCCCTGCGTGACCGCCGAACATCTCTGCATCATCCTGCGTGGTCTTAATCTATACCTGAGTCCAACATACAATAGTATGCAGCCCACGAGCAGGCCAATCAGTGCACCTATCATCATAGCTAAGTCCTCCTTAAGATTCTGTTAACATTGTCTCCTCTTGAATACCGCATTTTCCAATGCTTTAATGATAGTGTAGTTTATTTCAGGGAGCGATGCAATGCTGCTTCTTGCCCGTATTTTCCATCCGGTTTTTCTCATATTCTGTGTAAGTTTTCCGGTATTTATTATCTTTCTGATTGTCAGCTGCCAAAGCTGCCGTTTCCGCCGGGTCTGTCAGCCATAATAAAAAATGAAAATTCGACGATGAGCTGACCTCCCGCGAGGCAAAGAAACTTGCCGCATCAAACAGCCGGGCCATCCCGCGCAGCGTAACCCTGCACTGCCGGTTTCTGCCGTCCGCCAAACTGATTATCCGTGCGGAATTTGATAACGGAAATATGTAAAAATGAACTGAGCAGCTGCCCTGAAACAGCTGCTCTGATTTTTTATCCTTATTGCGCCCTGCCGGCCATGCCGTCACGAAATTTTTATCCTTACAAACAGCTGATTAAACGGCTGAACAGGCATAAATCTATCCATAGCTCATTTCCGCCTCGCGCATGACTGCACGAAGTGATACGCAAATTCCTTGTTGGCATAAAAATGTATATGCGGAAATCCGCCGAGCAGATTTCCCTGACTGACACCGCTCATCCAGTGCGCCTGCCCTTTTTCCGTATCAAAAGCATTGCAGGCAAGGTCGGAGCGGTACCGGTGAAATTCATGTGCCCGGATTTTCTCTCCGCGCCGGCACAGCACCGTATCGCAGGCGGCCGTCAGTGTCACATAGCCGAAATGCTGCAGTTTTCCGGCAAAGCGGCAGCTGCCGTCCAGCGCGCCGGCCATCTCAAAGAGACCGCCGTCCGGCGTCTGCAGCGTTCTGTGCAGATAGAGGAACCCGCCGCATTCGGCGTACACCGGCATGCCGCCTTTTGCCGCCTGCCGCACTTCATCCCGCATCGACCGGTTCTGCTCCAGCTGCGCCGCGTAGAGCTCCGGATAGCCGCCGCCAAGATACAGCCCGTCGATACCGGCGGGCAGATGCGCATCGGCGATCGGCGAAAACGGAACGATCTCACAGCCAAGCGCCCGCAGCAGGTCGAGATTATCCTCGTAATAAAAACAGAAAGCCGCATCCTGCGCACAGGCCAGACGCAGCCTGCAAGAGCGGCCTGTCGGCCCTCCGGCCGATATTGACTGCCCGGCATCCGGTGCCGGCTCTCCGGCCGATAACGTCTGCCCGGCATCCGGTGCCGGCCCTCCGGCCGATAACGTCTGCCCGGCATCCGGCGCCGGCTCTCCGGCCGATAACGTCTGCCCGGCATCCGGCGCCGGCTCCCAGTCGGCCGCTGTTTCAGCAATCTCCATTATGCCGTCCAGATCGAGATACTGCGTTGCCGTCTGCGCCAGAAGCTGCATTTTATCTTTGAGATCAGAAATCTCACCGGCGGTGATCAGCCCCAGATGCCGGCTGCCGATCTGTGCCTGCGCGACTGCCGGAAAAAAGCCAAGCGGGCGCAGGCCGATGCGCTCGCAGTACGCCTGCATTGCCGGATAAAGCTTTTCCGGCAGCTGGTTGAAAATAACCCCGGCGATGCCGGCATCTTTTTTAAATCCCGCAAAGCCGCTGATCACCGCTTCTATGGAACGGCTCATGCCGCGGCAGTTCACCACGAGCACAACCGGCGTGCCGGTATCCCGCGCCAGCGCATAGGAGCTCCCCTCATCGGTCATGCCCAGCCCGTCGTAGAAACCCATCACGCCTTCCATCACCGAAATATCGGCGCCGCGGCTGTTTCTGACCAGGAGCGTACGGATCGTATCCCGGTCCATGAAAAAACCGTCCAGATTGCGGGATGGCACACCGATGATCCTCGTGTGAAACATCGGGTCGATGTAGTCCGGCCCGCACTTATAGCTCATCACCTTGAGGCCGCGGCCGGCAAATGCCTGCAGCACAGCGCAGGTAATCGTCGTCTTGCCGCAGCCGCTCGCCGTGCCGGCGATCATGATTCTGTTCATGGCAACTCCTCCGTTTTGCGCACTGCTTCCCGCACGATCTCCCAGGCCTGCTCCACACTGACGCCCGTTTCCTGCACGGGCCGGCGGATCACCAGCAGGGTGCAGCCGCAGCGGCGCGCGGCGCTGATCTTCTCCGGCATGCCGCCGGCCGCCCCGGAATCTTTGGTCACCAGATACCGGGCGCCGGCCCAGCGGATCGCCGCCATATTTTCCTCCTCGGAAAACGGGCCTTTTTTCATGCAGATATGATCCTCCCGCCAGCCCAGCCTTTTCGCCGTCTCCTCGGAATTTTTCAGCGGAAGAATGCGGATATAGATCCGCTCTGCAAAGTCTTCCACCCCTGTAAACGCCGCCAGTTCCTTGCTGCCGGTCGTGAGGAGCACATTGCCGCTGCATCCTCCTAAATACGCGGCCGTCTCACGGGGGCTGTCAAAATACACGGCATCTTCTGCCTCGCCGCCGGTGGGCCGCCCGATCCGCACATAGTCAAGGCCAAGCCGGCCCGCCGCCCGCCGGATATTCCGGCTTACCAGATCGGCATAGGGGTGCGTCGCATCCAGCACGAGCGAGGCGCCCGTTTTCCGGAAAAATATTTCCATCGCCGCCTCGTCCATCCTGCCCTCGCGCACCCGGCAGAAACGCATGTTTTCCGGGAGCACCATCTTCCCGTACGCCGTGGCCACGCAGACATAAGCGGGCAGATGCGCCGCCTCCAGGCGCTGCGTTAAGAGCCTGCCTTCCGTTGTGCCACCGAACAGAACAATCATGCTTTAGTCTCTCCTGTCATCAGTGTGACCGGAATGGCCGCTGCCGCCACCGTCACGCCGTCCATCTTCTGTTTCCCGATCAGCAGCCGGCCGCCGCCGTCTTTCGCCATGGCGCAGGCCGCACAGACGGCGCTTCGCTCGCAGACGTTGTCCGCCCCCGTAACTTCCTGAACGAAAGCCGATCCCGAAAAAGTGCCCGGCACCTGCATCAGTTCTTCGCCCGAAAAAGTTTTAAACGGGATGCGCATTTTCCGCGCAAAACGCACGAGACCGGTCTCATTTTTCTTCAGATCGATCGAGGCCGCGCAGGCGATGGCGCGCGGGTCGATCGAAGCCGCCGCCAGCACCTTCGTCACCGCCTGCTCGATGCTGCTCTCGTCAATGCCACGCCGGCACCCGATGCCCAGCACGATCTGCTGCGGAATCAGGCGCAGCGTCCGGCTCCTGTCCTCCCTGGTAAACGGGGAAATGACGATCTCCCAGTCCTCCGGCTCGTGCGGTCTGCCCACACGCAGCCCTGCCGGCACTTCCATCATCGACACGCAGCCGCTCTCGCAGCGGATATACACCGGGCGGTCGTTGACAACAGAGGCGGAAACATTTTTCGCCGCCCGCATATCCGAGATGATCAGATGATTTTCCATTGCAAAAATATCCACGGCAAAGCGCTCCTGTACATCCGTTGCCGTCGTGATGACCGGCTGCGCGCCGAGCAGCGCCGCGCAGCGGCGGGCGAGCCCGTTCGCGCCGCCCATGTGGCCGGACAGCAGCGAAATCACAAAATGCCCGCCTTCATCGATCACCAGGACCGGCGGGTCCGTCGCCTTCGAGCGCACGTAAGGCGCAATCAGCCGCACGGCAATGCCCGCCGCACAGACGAAAATGAGCGGGTCTTTGTGGGCGAAGGCGTCAAAAACGAGTTCACTGCCGTCCCGGAAAGGCTGCAGGCCTTCTATCCGTTCCCGCTCGAAAATCCAGCCCTTCGCACCGGGCAGCGCCGCGCAGAGCTTTTTCGCCACCGCACCGGCGCGCCTTGTATACGCGATAACCGTTATCTTCATCAATGTGTTTTCCCCCTGCGGTACCCGGTCGTAAAGGCCGGGTCATATAATTTTGACAGTTCATAGTCATCGCCGAGAAAACGGCCGACGGCAATCAGCGCAAATCGTGTGATGCCGCTCTGCTCCGCCTTCTGCGCGATCTCGCTGACCTGGCAGCGGATGACCTTCTGGTCCTCCCAGCTCGCCTTGTAGACGATGGCGGCCGGCGTATCCGGCGCATAGCCGCCTGCCATCAGCTCCTCCTGCAGCGCCGGCAGCATCCCGGCACTCAGGAAAATGACCATCGTCGCGCCGTGGGATGCGAGCGAGCGGATGCTCTCCTCCTCCCGCACCGGCGTCCGGCCGGCCATTCTGGTCACAATCACCGAAGAGGAAACTCCGGGCAGCGTATATTCCGCTTTCAGCGCCGCCGCCGCGCCGCACATCGAGCTGACGCCGGGACAGATGTCGTAGTCAATGCCGAGCTCTCTGAGCCGGTCCATCTGCTCCCGGATCGCGCCGTAGATCGACGGGTCGCCGGTGTGCAGCCGCACTGTCGTCTGATGCTGCGCCTCCGCCTGCTGCATCAGGGCAATGACCTCGTCCAGATCAAGCCGGGCGCTGTCGTAGATTCTGCATTCCTTTTTTGCCCCTTCCAGAAGCTGCGGATTTACCAGGGAACCGGCGTAGATAATGACATCCGCCTCACTGATCAGCCGCGCACCGCGCACCGTGATCAGATCCGGCGCACCGCAGCCGGCACCAACAAAATGAACCATATTTTCCTCCTGTATTGTATGCGGCAGGTCAGCCCTGTCTCTCCTTCAGTTTTTCCAGCAGTGCACCCGCCTGCTCCGTCCGGCCCAGATAGCCGTGCCGGCTGCAGAAAAGAATCGCCGCCGTCTTTATTTCCCCGCGCACCCGCAGATCCATCTGCCGGGCGATGCGCGCCAGGAGCCGATCGAAAACCGGCTCCCATATGCCCTGATCCATCAGATAATCGAGGGCTTCTTCCGTTGTTGTAAATGTAAAAAGCCGCTGCAGCAGCTTCGTTTCCGCGCCTGCTTCCACGCCGCAGGCCGCCAGCGTCTCCATCCGCCCGTCCGCCACGTGGGAATGCGTATTCATGATGCCGGCGCCGAGCTTGACAAGCTTTCCGATATGTCCTGCCAGCAATACGCTCTGATAGCCCATGTCCAGCGCCATATCCAGCGTATCCCCGACAAAGTTGCTGCACAGCACGCTCTCCTGCGGTGCAATGCCGTATTTCTCCTGCATGAAGGCAAGACCGCTTCTGCCTGGTACGATCAGCAAATCCCGCTGTCCGCAGGCCCGGCGCTGCTGCAGTTCCACGCGGATGGTATCCAGCAGTGCCTGCCGGCTCATCGGCTCGACAATGCCGGTCGTGCCGATGATGGAAATGCCGCCCTCGATGCCCAGTCTCGGATTAAAGGTACGGGCAGCGGCCTGCAGGCCGCCCGGCACGGACAAAGTAATCCGGATCGCCGACTGACAGCCGTTTTCCCGGCATACACGCCGCACTTCCCGCCGGATCATCTCCTTCGGCACGGCGTTGATGGCCGGGCTCCCCGGCGGCTGGTCAAGGCCGGGCTTTGTGACGCGGCCGATGCCCCCGCCCGCCGCGATCTCGACGGCCGATGCTTCGCCGTCCGTCTTTTCCGCCTGCGCAAATACAAGCAGGCCGTCCGTGACGTCTATGTCATCGCCGCCGTTTTTGCGCACCGCGCAGGAAGCCGTGCTGCCGGCGCATTTTGCCTCTTCCACCGGCAGATGCAGCAGCACACCGGCGGGCGTCATCAGATCGTAGATACCCGGCGCCTCCCCGGTCAGCAGCAGCTGCACAGCCGCACCGGCCGCCGCCGCCGCGCAGCTGCCGGTCGTCCAGCCGCAGCGCAGCTTTTTATGATTTCGATAAACATACTGTTCCATGATAAACGCCTGATCCTTACAGGCTCTGTCCGGGAACGGTCACGATCATGACCGGATTCTGCGCTGTCATCAGGTGATAGTGTCCCAGCACCCGCGACCCGGTTACGCTCATCTGCACCCACTGCGCATCGTCTGCGCCGCAGTCATGCAGGATCTGAAATGCCTGCGTGATGGTCTCCAGCGTCACGAAATTCATGACGATGCGCGCCCGCGGGTTCCGGCGGCGCACCGCCTGCAGAATCTCCGCCAGAGATCCGCCGCTGCCGCCGACAAAGATGCAGTCCGGTGCCGGCAGGTCCTCAAGACACGCCGGTGCCCTGCCCGGTATAACCGTGACATTGTCCGTCCGGAATTTTTGCTTGTTGCGCTCAATCAGATCGAGCGCCTCTTCATTTCTCTCCACCGCATAGACCGCGGCATCCGGATACATCAGCGCCGTCTGAATGCTGACAGAGCCGGTGCCGGCGCCGATGTCGTATACAACGGCGCGCTCCGGAACCTGCATCTTCTGAATAGAGACTGTCCGCACCTCGCTCTTTGTCATCGGCACCTTGCCGCGGATGTACTCCTCATCAGACGGCAGCTGCGGACGGCCGCACGCCGACGGGTTCTCGAAAGCCGCACAGACAAGCGTTTCCGGATTGTCTGCGGGCAGGTCAGACGGGTGCAGGTGAAATATTTTCTCATCCGCATAGCCGAGGCGCTGCCCCACATGGATTTTCACATCCTCCATGCCATACCAGCGCAGCTTTTCCGCGATTTCGCCAAGCTGCATCCACCCGCCCAGCAGGGCAAAGGTATACCGCTGCGCATTGACGGCTGCGATGATATTTTCGCGCCGGCCGTGCAGGCTCAGGATGCGCATGCTGTCCCAGGGAATCCCGAGGCGGGCGCAAAGAAGCTGCACCGAAGAAATGCCCGGAACCAGCTCGGCATCATAGCCGCCGAGCGCCTCCAGCATGCCGGCCGCGCCGCTGTAGAAGCCGATATCCCCGGAGAGCAGAATGCAGGCCGTCTTCCAGCCCGGCGTCTGCTGCAGAAAATCGCGGACCTCGCCCGGTTTCCACGTCACGCAGCGCGGGCGCGGGTCATCGCCCAGCAGTGCCATCAGGCGCCGCGCACCGGCAAAAACATCGGCCCGCTCGATCACCTCGGCGGCACGGGCGGTCAGCCCCTGCCGCGTTCCGGCACCTGCACCCACCAGATACACCTTTTCAGCACTCATGCAGCACCTCCTGTATTGCCTGCGTCTCACTTTTCAGCTTTCCCTGCGCCGCCGCATATTCGCGAAGACGCCGGTTTTCCTCGTTGTACGGTCCGAATTCTTCGGCCGTACAGATCACGGCGCGGCACAGGTCAATCAGCTGCCGCGCCCGCTCAATCTGCGCCTCCTCCGCCGGGAAAAAGCCGCGGCGGACCACCGTCTGTACGGCGCAGGACTGCGCCACCGCGCAGTCAATATCATTATCGCCCAGAATCCCTGCCGCAAACAGAATATTTTCCCTCTGCAGCCGGTAGAAAAGATCCACCGCCGAACCGCCGCCGGCGATGACAAAGATCTGCGGCTTTCCGGTCCCGGCCGGCAGATACATGGTTCCGAGCTTTGTATTAAAACTTTTTTCGTCGATGTCAAACAGCTCCTGCAGGAAACTGCCCCGGAAGATCTCTTCCGGCGTCCCCACCTTCCGGATCCTGCCGCCGCCGACGCAGGCGATCCGGTCGGATACCTTCTGCGCCAGATCCAGTTCGTGCAGCGACATGATCACGGCCGTATGCCGCTCACGTGCCATTTTCCGGATACTCGTGAGGATGTCGAGCTTGTATTTCATGTCAAGATACGAGGTTGGCTCATCGAGCAGCAGAACCGGTGTTGACTGGCAGATCGCCCGCGCCAGCATGATCCGCTGCCGCTGTCCGTCACTAACCTTCATGAAATTTCTGCCGGCCACATCATCCGCGTGGACGAGATGAATCGCCCGGTCGACCTCGTCCCAGTCCGCCTGCTGCAGAATGCCGAGCCGCCCCGTATAGGGATAGCGCCCGGTCGAGACGACGTCGCGGCAGGTCATATACTCCGGATGAATGCGGTCCGTCATCACCATCGAAAGGCTGCGGGCGATTTCATGCTCCTTCAGATGCGTGCTCTCCCTGCCGTCCAGATAGACGGCGCCGCCAAGCGGAGCCAACTGCCCGGTAATGCTCTTCAGAATCGTGGATTTTCCGGAGCCGTTGGCGCCGATCAGCGTCAGCACCTCCCCGGCCTTAACCTCCAAAGTGACATCATCCACAACGGCCGTTTTCTCATAGCCGACCTGCAGATGACGCGTTTCAAGACTGCTACTCACGGACACCCTCCTGTTTTCTCACCATCATGATAATCACCACCGGTGCCAGCAGCAGCGCTGTCACCGAGCTGACCGAAACTTCTGTCGGCGCAAATGCGCAGCGCGCAATGCCGTCGCAGAAAAGCGTGATCAGCGCACCGCCCAGGAAGCAGCCCGGAATCAGCACCAGCGGTTTTGCCGTCCCCGATGACATTTTCACCAGATGCGGCACGGCTATGCCGACAAAGGAAATCGGGCCGGCAAAAGCCGTCACGCAGGCGGAAAGGACACTGGACAGCACGATCAGCAATACCCGAAGGAGCCGGATGTTGACACCCATGTTCCGGGCATAATTTTCCCCGAGCTGCAGCGCTCCGATCGGCTTGGAAAGGAAAAAGCAGAACACAACCGCCGCCAGCACGATCACCGTAAACACGGCGACATTGTCCCAGCTCATGCCGGAAAAGCTGCCGAGCGCCCAGTTGTGCAGATTGACGATGTTGGAATCCTCCGCAAAGGTGATGCAGAAATCCGTGATCGCCGAACAGATATAGCCGATCATGATGCCGCAGACAACCAGCAGCGACATCTTCCGCACCCGTATCGATACCAGCAGCACAAATCCCATGGCGATCATGGACCCGACAAAGGCCGACACGACCATCAGCAGCGAGCTGACCTGAAAGCCGCGGCTGATGACGAAGATCATCGTCAGCGCCACCGTCAGCTTGGCCCCCGAGGAAATACCCAGGATATAAGGGCCCGCGATCGGATTGCCGAAAAATGTCTGCAGCAGAAAGCCGGACACCGCCAGCGCGCCGCCAAGCACGATCGCCGCCAGAATGCGCGGCAGCCGGATATCCCAGATCACATGGCCCTGCGTCGAATCTTTGATGCCGTGCAGCAGAATGTCAAATGCCTCGCCCGCCGAAATCTGCACCGTACCCGTGCACAGGTTCCAGATAAAAAGCGCAATCAGGCCGGCTCCCGCCGCCAGGAAAGTAACTCTGTACCGTTTCAAATAACTTACTCCAATCTGGTCAGATAGGTATGCTCTGCGTCAATACCGTTGAAAATATCATAAAGCTCCGAAATCAGGGAGCAGCTGTCCGCCGTCTGCTGGAAGAACTCATGAGACAGGCAGTAGACATTGCCTTCCTTCACCGCCTTGAAATCAGAGAAAAGTTCGTTTTTGGCGGTCAGCTCTCCGATCGACGAAATCTCATCGCTGATCGTGCCGTTATAGATCAGGATATCCGCATCTTTCGCCTGCGCGTAGAAATCCTCCATGTTCATGGTCAGCACCGAGGAATTGCTCTCATCCTGACCGGCATCTTCAATCGCATAGGTGCCGCCGGCATACGAAATCATCTTCGTGATGAAGTCGCCCGGCCTGCGCACCGTTACCTGCCCGTTCGAATCGATCGCGCAGACGGCTGCCGTCTTGCCGCTCGCCTCTTTGTCAAGGAGCGGCTCGATCTTAGCGAGCTGCGCATCGTAAAATGACTCCGCTTCCTCTTCGCGTCCGAACAGCGCGCCGTAGAATTTAATCCATTCCAGACGGCCGAGCGGGTCCGATTCGTAGCTGGAATATTCGACAAGCACCGGAATGCCCAGCGATTCGAGCTTCTCCTTGACCTCCGGATTGTGGTAGATCATCGTGTTCTCAATCGCCAGATCGCAGTCCGAACCGAGAATCAGCTCGTAATCCGGCATGCTGTATTTGCCCGCGTAGACAAGGCTGCCGTCCGCCATGGCATCCGCGGCCTCCTGCACATACCAGCCGTCCTGCTCTTCCCCCGACAGCGTGATATTGGAAAGGCTGCCGCAGGCGCAGACCAGATCCATCGCCGACGTCGATACGAGATATACGTGATCGAGCGGCTGCTGCAGGATAAGCACATCATCCGGTACGTTTTCCGGCTCTGCCGCGCCCTCCGGCACGAGCAGAATCTTCTGCGAATCCGCTATGGTGATATACGTGTATTCACCGTAATAATCCACGGTAAACTGCGTCGCATACTGAAGGTCGAGCGAGCTGTCCGCCTTCATCTTCGAAAAATCCGTTTCCCCGGCAGACGCCTCTGCCGCCGTCTCCGTCTGCTCATCGCTCTGCGGCGCATCCGCCTGCCCGCAGGCCCCCGCCAGCACAAGCACGGCCGACAGGAGCAGAATCATTCCTTTTCTGCGCATACTCTCCTCCGTTACCCTGAAAGATTATTTGTTATATTATATACCACACTTTTCCAAAAACAAGACGCGCCGCTGCCGTTTCATCTGACAATAATCAGGGAAAAGTAGCCGGGATTTTCCGGGAAACCGGTCTGCCTCGTATAGATCTTCTCCTCTTCCATGCCGCAGTTTTCAACCAACCAGACCTGACCGGCTTCCGGGCTGCCTGCGAGCAAAGTCAGCAGTTCATGCGCCGCCCGCCCGCTTTTCATGAACACCTTCGTCCCCGGCAGGGCGAGCGCTGCCGCCGCATCGTCGGTGCTGCCGAAGATGTGCAGCGGCTCCTGTCCCTGTACGAGATCGATGCCCGCCTGCGCGGCTGCCGCGCAGAAAGAAGGAATGCCGCTTATGGTGCGGCACGTGTACCCGTCGGCCCGCACAATATCGGCCGTGTAGGAATATGTCGAATAAATGCAGGGATCGCCGAGGCAGATAAAAGCGACCTGTCTGCCGCGCTCCAGCTGTTCTTCCACCTTTTTCGCCGCGCTCTGATGGCAGCGCGCCAGCTCCCCGGCATCTCTCGTCATCGGAAAACCGAGCGGCAGCACCGGAAGGCTTTCGGCCTTCGGATACGCCTTCAGCAGGATCTTCCAGGCAGTGCTCCTGCCGGCCTCTTGTGCGGGCACGGCGATCACGTCGCTCCCCTCAATCACCTTCAGCGCCTGCACCGTCATCATATCCGCTCCGCCCGGGCCGACGCCCACGCCGTAAAAAATTCCTTTCATTTCCGCTTACCTCCCGGCATCTTTGAAAAATCGTGTAAATTGCGCTTTACGAACAATAGAATACTGCTATAATAAAAAAAAGACAAATATTTGCCGTCAGTGCCGTACGGAGAATAGGGAATCAGGTGCAAGTCCTGAGCGATCCGGTCACTGTAAGCAGCAAGCATTCTGCATTTATGCCATTGCCGGGCAGGCCCCGGTGAGAAGGCGCAGTACATGCATTTTTCTGTAAGCCAGGAGACCTGCTGACGGTTATGGTAAGTGCTTCCGATGAAAGCAGCTGCCTCCTTACAGTCCGGTCCGGGCTGTTTTTCGGCATATGCTTCTTCAGGCACATGCCGTTTTTTTGTGAGGTGGAAAAATGAAAAAGAATGGAAAATTTCTCGCAGCCCTGCTCTGTGCTGCCATGACCGTATCATCTGCATGGCCGGTGTACGCCGACGCGCAAAGCGGCGGTGACGCGGCGGTGCAGACAGCCGCGGTGCAGGTGCAGCCGGAAAGCGAAACGCAGCAGGCAGGCAGCGATGATGCATCCGGCGAAGAGGCGGCGCAGACAGCCGGTTCCGACAAGGCCGCGCAGGCAAATGCAGTCACGGATGGCGCAGACCAGACGGGTGCGGACGCGGGCACGGATGGCGCAGGTCAGACGGGCGCGGACACGGGTACGGATGGCGCAGGTCAGACGGGCGCGGATGCCTCAGCGGCAGCGCTTAATACGCCGACGGCCGAAACAGCACAATCAGAAAGCGAAACGCAGCAGGCCGACGGGTCGGCCGAGGCCATCATCCCGGACAGCAGCACTTCTCTGCCGGACGGCGAGTACACCGACGTCACCGTCACCGTGCAGGGCGGCACCAAGCGGGCGAAATTCTCCTGCAGCAAGGTCACCGTCTCCGGCGGCAAGGCGACTGCGCATCTGACAATCAGCAGCAAAACCTACACCGATTTCTTTCTCGGAACGACATCCGGGAGCGATGCCGCGGCAATCGATCAGTACATTCAGGAAAATGCATCCGGGGCCGATTACAAGACGGCCGTTTCCGGCAAAACCGCTTCGGCGGACATCCCGGTCAGCCTCGGAAAGCCGATGGCCCTTGCCGGCAGAACGACGGGCATGAGCAAGCCGCACTGGGTAAACTATACGCGCACCATCAGCGTCAATGCGGTACCGGCGGCGGATACCTGCACGGTATCCTTCCCGCTTCAGGATGCTTCCGGCAATATCATTTCCGGTACGGTCACCGTCTCCGATGAAAACGGCAATGCCGTATCGCAGGCCGGCGGCGCCTATACGCTCACCAAAGGCAAAACCTATACCATAAAAGCATCGGCAGACGGCTATACCGCAAGGACGCTTTCATACACGGCATCCGGCAGCGCCTCCTACCCTGTCCGGCTGACCAGAGAGCAGGCATCCGAACAGACACTGAAAATTGTCAATAATGCAAAGATGTTCAAGGTCACCGACGCACAGCTCATCACGAAGGATGGACAAAGAAGCCTTAAAATCACCTTAAACGGCAAGGGCTACCATGCGCTTTACAAGGGTACGATGAGCGATGCGCAGAAAAACGCGGCGCACAGCAAAGCCGGCTGGATTGCCGGACAGCAGAACGCCGACGGCAAATGGGAATTTGTCATTCCGCTGAACGCCGGGGAGACGGCGGTACCGCTGATTGCCATTTCCGACCGCTACGTAAAGCAGGCGGAAAGCATCGCACAGACCAACGGCACGGCGGCGGACTACAGCGGGGCCTTCTTCCAGAGGAGCCTCCAGCTCGATGAAAATGGCGGCGTGCTCACCGTAAATGACGGATGGACGGCGCCGTCCGGCGATACAGGCGATAACGATAATACCGGCAATACCGGCAGTCAGGATCAGGGCAGCGCCGGTCAGGGCGGTTCCGGCAATACCGGTTCCAATACCGGCAGCAATACCGGCAGCAATACCGGCTCTGATACCGGTTCCAATGCGGGTTCCCATACCGGCTCCAATACCGGCTCTGCTTCGGGCAGCGATTCGTCTGCCGCCGGCAAAGGCAGCGCTTCCGGTTCTTCGCAGGCCGGCAATTACATTTTCCGCTGGAGCGGCGGCTCAGGCCGTATCTCCATTCAGCTCGTCAGCGCCAGAAAATCGGGCGGCCAGCTCTACGCCACCATCCGGTTCGTCCGCGTGGACGGCTCCGAGGCGGACTACACACAGGTGACCTCTCTCGGCAAAACGGTCAGCGGATACAATGTCTTTGAAATCCCGGTCAACGAAAACGCCAATACCTCGATTCAGGCACTGACGCAGGCTATGTCCGGCGCGCACCTGATCGACTACACCATCTACGTCGCACAGGCCGGCCAGGCAGGAACCGCCGGCGCGGCAGAATCTACTGTCGGCAGCAACACGAAGACGCTGGATGAGACGGCACCTGAAATTTTCGGTCTGACTGCACAGGAAGATGATGACGAGGACACCGAAGACTTCTATGCCGATCATTTCCGCATTTTCCGCTATGAAGGCGGCTACCGCCTGATTGAAATCGAGTTGGCGGAGGATACCGCATTAGACGGCACCGACACGATGGAAAATGATGCCCAGGCGGACAATATGACGTCACGCCGTCTCTACAAGCAGGACGTCATCAAATACCTCGTCGTACCGGAAGGCAGCGAGGTCCCTGTCGGCCTCGAAAATGATGTGATCCTCATTCAGCAGCCGATCTCCAGCGCCGCTGTTTTCTCATCGGATGCGCTCGATATGTTCACCGCGCTGGAAGCAGACGATGTGATCACGGCCCTTGGCATCGAGGAAAAAGATGTGAAGGCAGACGAAATCAAGGACAGAATGGCCGAAGATTATAAAGGAAGCGATGCGATAAAATCCGCAGGTACCTTTGACGGCTGGGATCTGAAAGCCATCGCAAAGACAAAATGCAATCTGCTCGTGCAGACCTCTTCCGTGCTGCCGCAGGAAGAGAAGGACATCGAGGACTTCACCGCGCTCTATGACAAAGAAGTCGACAATGCGGATACGCTGCAGATTCCGATGCTCATCGACCGCAGCGGCGATGAGGTAAACGAGCTCGCCAAGGCAGAATGGATCAAGGTATACGGCGTCCTTCTCGGCGAGGAGGAGAAGGCAGATGCAATTTACCAGAAAGCACTCTCCGCCGCCGGCAGTCAGGAAAAGGAAGAAGCTCTGGCTGCCAAAAACTGAGCAGACATAAATGATGCCGGCAATCTGCTAAAAAGTACAGCAAGCCGGCCAAAATAATGACAGCAAAAGACAGGCAGGTCAGGCAGCAGATTTCTCTGCTGCCCGCCTGCCTGTCTTATTTAACTTTGACAGATGGAATAACACCGCTTACTGTGCGTTTTTTCTGCGCTTTCCGGCTATCAGAAGGAGCGCCGCACCGGCAGCTGCCATCAGTCCCGCATAAAGTGCAGGATTTCCGGTATCCCCTGTCTTCGGTGCCGATACAACCGATGCCTCTTTTACTGCTGTCGGCTGTACAGGATTTGTCTTCGTTGTCTTTGTTGTCTTCGGCGGCTGTTCCTCTGCCGGGCTGTTATTGAAGACAACCGTATCGATTTTCGTCTTTTCTGCGTTCAGCGCAAGACTTACAATACCCGAAACGGTATATCCGTTATCGGAAGATCCATAGATCATTGTGCCGTCTGCAGAAATCATCGCCACACGATACGCACTGCCATCTTCCTCGGTGACGGTATATGCCGTGCCGACCGGCAGCTCCATGGCAATTGACTGATGATGCATCAGCTTAAACTGTGCTTTCCCGTTTTCATCAAATGTGATGTCCACCCACTCCGGCTCCTCGTCTGCCGCATCGATATTGCTGATCGATGCTCTGACGGTCTGGCCGAACAGTTTCTGATCGGAAAGCTGTACGGTGAAGTTAAATGGTTTCTGATATTCTTCCTTGTCGACATCCTCACCCTCCACGTTCTTCTCAACGCGAAGGCCAGGGATAACAACGGTATACCAGAGTTCTCTGGAATGCTCTTCCTGCTGGATGCAGTCCCTGCCGTCATCATTCTGCAGATGATACCAGATATAATGCGTGTAAGGAATAAACTGCTTCATATCCATGTTGGTCGTATAATTCGTCGTGTTATTAAAAGGAAATCTCGTATCCGAATCGTTCACTGCTGTGCGGACAACCGCCGTCTTCATGACGCCATAGGTCTGCACGGAAGCTTCATCATCCCATACGTCCTCATCATCCCAGTTGCTGCCGGTATCCGGCTTTGCGGCAGCCGGTGCCGAGGAGCCGAGAACACTTTCATACGGGCAGAAGAAATCTCCGGCGATCGTCGCCTTCGCCGTATATAATTTTGCGGCTTCTGCCTGATCGGACACCGTGGTACCCGGTATGATCAGTGTAAGCACATCTCTGGCAATCTGCTCCAGCATATCCGATTCATATGAACTCATCCATCCCGGCTCCGGATATGGATACCAATGGCTGCGCTCCAGATCCAGGTGGACTCTGCAGCGTATTGTTCCTTCTCCTGTTTCCTCGTTCCAGACATAGGTTGATCCCTCACTATCCAACGTGTAGAACATGACATTCGTATCCGGCTGCTCGAGTGTGATTTCACTCAGTCTGGCTTCATCGTATTCCAGGCCTTTCGGAATTGTCAGGCTGAAATCCAGATAAGTGTCTGCTGGCTGAGACCATGCGTCCATATACGCCTGCATCAGATCAACGTCATGGTTTTTGGCCCATTCTTTAACTTCCTGTGAATATTCAATGTTACCTAACGGGATGAGATCCTGAAGGTACTTATAGAACATCTGCGCAGTCGCCTCGCCGCCCGCTTCAATACGATAGGTAATCTCATCGCCATGCTGCACGGCGGTCACCTGATCATTCTCCGTTCTTACCGGCGATGCCGTTCCGTCATGCGTCACAACGGCCTGCAGATCTGCGTCCGGTTCTCCGGAAACCTGCGGCTGTGTATCTACCTTCTCAACTTCAAACGTATGCGCGGCATCCGGCGTGAGCAGCGTAATCTCATACGGCATTCCGTCAGCCATGAAGGAAAACCTGAGTTTTATACAGGAATTGATTGTCAGCTTCCCGAGGTAATCCTTGTTGAACTTATAGGATGTCGAACCAGTTAACATCTCAAAATACCCCATATCACCGAGTCTGCCGTCTGATCCCGAGAGAGCCTGCACTCTCTTTAACATGCTGGCGGTATCGGTCCGCTGCACATCCCCGCTCATCTGCCATATGCCACCTGGCCATGCGGCAAAATCATCCCCAGGGTTGTCTGCGCTTCTTACGAAGTCAGCCGGGTTTCCATTGGCGTCCAGGAAATCCACCTGTTTCGTTATATCACCTGCCAGACCGGTAATCTGCGTATCTTCTGTCCAGTTTTTGCCATGTTCCTTTCCCCAGCGAAGCAGTTCCTGCACTATGCTGACACGCAGGCCGCTGTAGGACGGCAGCCACATAGTGCAAGCCTCCTCCTGTACGCTGCTGACGATGTTTTTCGCACTGAACGAGTCGATCTCTTCGCCCTTTGCATAGATATAAAATAAAGTGCCATAATCATAATGATTGCTGATAAGCGGATCGGTTTCCGAACGAGGCGGTGTGGAAACCGTCTGCCCCAGATTAACCCAGTATAAATCCGGGTCCATCACCTGTTCATCGGCTGTCACCGCATCGTCAGAGCGCATCAGCGGTGCGGCGCCAGTCAGTGCCGCGTCGGTTTTATCCACATCAGGCTCTGCCGTATCGTTTTCGTCCGCTTCCGGTTCCTGCACCTGTGCCGGGTCGGTCTTGTCCGCTTCCGGTTCCTGCACCTGTGCCGGATCGGTCTCGTCCGCTTCCGGTTCCTGCACCTGTGCCGGGTCGGTCTTGTCTGCTTCCGGTTCCTGCACCTGTGCCGGGTCGCTCTTGCCTGCTTCCGGTTCCTGCACCTGTGCCGGGTCGGTCTTGCCCGCCTCCGGCGCATTCAAGCCTGCCGGACCAACTTCATTCACCCCCTGCTGCACCCCGGCATTTTCTGTGCCTGGCTGCGTCTTTCCGCTTCCTGCCTCAGACTGCACATCTTCCGTTCCGGATCCTCCCGGCTGCACGGTTTCTGTCACTGTACTCTCCGGCGTCTCCGACGCCGGCTGCCCTGCGTACGCCGTCCCCGCTGTCAGGAACAAGCTGATCGCAGCGGCGGCTGCTGCCGACAGAACGGCAGAAAAACACTTCTTCATTTTCATCCCCCCTTTTGTAAAACATGACCGCAATCAGCGGTACGCCCCTCATCGGCCATTATTAAAACAGCTGAAGTGGTAAGCTTATTTTGGACACAGAGGGGTTAACTTTTGGACATGGATTCGGTATAGTGAAGA
>OMWM01000046.1 GCA_900314775.1 uncultured Eubacteriales bacterium
TCCTGTAGATAGTTTTTTGTGGTAATTAACATTCTACCAAAAATCCTGCCATGGATCCTTATTTTATTCAGATGTCCAACTTCATTTTACAATCGGCGGCTGTTTAAAATTTCTGTCTGCAATAAGAAGATATGCGTGTCTCAAAATTAGCCTCCTGCCCAAACCGTGTCGTTTTCTCCTGCCGTTTCCGGCAGAAACAGTCATTTATACGTTATCATCCAGCTTGTCAAAATGCAAATCTCTATTCATTTCTTAAAAGAGGGGAATCTTGATCCCGCAGCATAATAATGTTAAGATGTGAAATCATCAGGAGGTATTAGCATGAAAAGAAAAATTGACGTAACAGAATATGGCAATCAGATTCTCAAAGCGATCCCGAAGGGGGTCCTCCTCAATAGCAAAGCAGATAAATTCAATTCCATGGTCATCGGCTGGGGCGGCATCGGCACCAACTGGGGACTGCCGGTTTTCACCGTCTATGTGCGGGAGGGCCGCTATACCAGAGAGCAGCTCGATCAGAACCCGGAATTCACCATCAGCGTTCCGATGGGCAATCCGGACCCGCAGATCACCAGAGTGTGCGGCACCGTCAGCGGACGCGGCATCGATAAGGCCGCGCAGGCGCACCTCACCCTGGAGGAGCCGGAGATCGTCAGCGTGCCGGGTGTCCGCGAATATCCGCTCACGCTCGAGTGCAGAGTGCTCTACCGGCAGAAGCAGGAACTGAACCTGTACCCGGAGAAGGCGCTGAAGTTCTATCCGCAGGATGTCGACAGCGAGAACTGCGATGCCAACAAGGACGCCCATGTCATGTACATCGGCGAGATCGTCGATGCCTATATCATCGAGTAAGCAGGCATAATCTGAAAAAGCAGGTGCTGCGGCGGCAGCACCTGCTTTTTATATGGCGAAATCTCTTTGCCCGGCCTGCTCAGGCAGATCGTCCGGCGAGCTCCCGCGCCGCTTTTTTCGCGCACCAGATGCAGGTAGGCACAATAATACAGCGAAGCGCTGATCCAGGCTGCCTGATCGGTCAGACAGATCGCATCAAACCCCGCCATCGGCACAAATGCCAGTGCCACAATGCTTCTGGCAGCCATCTCGATCACACCGGAATACACGGCACGCCCCGCATAGCCCAGCCCCTGGGTGCAGGAACGGCATGGATTGAGAAAACCGAGCACCCAGAAGAAAAGGCCCTGATTGCGAAGGTAATGCGCGCTCGCATCCAGAATAGCGGTCTGCCTTTGATCCAGAAAAAGCATCGACAGCTGCCGGCCCAGCAGCACCAGAATCACGCCGATCCCGAGCCCGTACAGGACAGACACCACGATGCTGCTGCGGATTCCCTGACGGATCCTGTCCGGCTTTGCCGCGCCGTAGTTCTGACTGACAAACGTCGCCGCCCCGGTCGCCAGCGCATCAAACGGGCTGATGGCAAACTGTTTGATCTTCATCGCCGCCGCAAAAGCCGATACATAGACGCTGCCGAGGCTGTTGTTGGCCGCCTGCATGATCATCATGCCGATGGCCGTAATGGAATACTGCAGCCCCATGGGCGCCGCAAAACCGATCAGCCGGCCGAGCCTTTTCCAGCTGAGCCGGCGCTCCTTGCTGCCGGGATGCAGCATCGGATACCGCCGGATGATAATGTACAGGCACAGGAATCCCGAAGCTCCCTGCGACAGGATGGTGGCCAGCGCCGCGCCCTCCACGCCCAGATGGAGAACCATGATGAAAAAGGCGTCCAGGAAAATATTGGCGCAGGCCGACAGCGTCAGAATAAGAAACGGCGTCCGGCTGTTGCCGACAGCCCTGAGAATGCTGGCCGTCAGGTTGTACAGCAGGGTAAACGGTATGCCCAGAAACAGGATCAGCAGGTACGCGGCGGCTCCCTCGAAAATATCGTCCGGCGTCTTCAGTGCGTGCAGCATCGTCCTGGTCAGCAGCGCGGTGACGATGGTGAGCGCCGCGCCGAACAGCAGGGTGCCGATGGCGGCATGGTACACGTCTTTTTTCAGCTCCGATTCCTCATGGCCGCCGAAATGCATGGCCATCGGAACGCCGAAACCGCTGCACAGCCCCATGCAGAAACCGAGCACCAGAAACTGGACGCTGCTCGAGGTGCCGACGCACGCAAGCGCATCCGCGCCCAGCACTCTGCCCACAATGGCGGCGTCCACCACATTATAGGTCTGCTGGACCAGATTGCTGGCAAGCAGCGGCAGACTGAACTGCAGGATCAGTTTCAGCGGGGATCCCGCCGTCATGTCCTTAACCATGTTCTCTATTCCTCCTCACAAAAAGGCAAAATTCACAGAAATTTATTATAGTCTCTTTTCGCGCCGATTCAAACAGTATTTTTGTGTTTTTTTCTTCTATATGCTACACTGATTGTCAGATTACTTATTAGGAGAAAGCCATGAATCAACCGAAAAATCCTGCGTCAGATGATCCTGTACGCAAACCGAGCGGCACCGCTCTGATCCCATTTTTCCTGTTCGTCGGCGTTTACCTTGCCACCGGCATCATTCTGGAAGTGACCGGAACGGAAAACGCTTTTTACCAGCTTCCTACGCCGGTCGCGGCCCTGGTGGGCATCATCGCGGCCTTCTTCATGTTCAAAGGCACGATGAATGAGAAGGTGCATACCTTCATGAAGGGATGCGGCAACGAGAACATCATGACCATGTGCATCATCTACATCCTGGCCGGCGCATTCACGGATGTGACAAGAGCCATGGGCGGCGTGGATGCCGCGGTCAACCTCGGCATGTCGCTGATACCGGCCCGCTTTCTGGCAGCCGGTGTCTTTGTGATCACCGCTTTTATCGCGATCTCCACCGGCACCTCGGTCGGCACGATTGCGGCCGTCACCCCGATCACCATCGGTCTGGCCGAGTCCGGCGGACTGAACCTGTATCTTGTTGTCGGTGCGACCATCGGCGGTGCGATGTTCGGCGACAACCTTTCCATGATTTCCGATACGACCATCGCCGCCACCCGGACGCAGGGTGTCGAGATGAAGGACAAGTTCCGGGCCAATTTCCGTATTGCGCTGCCGGCCGCCATTGCCACGGTCATCCTGCTGCTGATTTTCGGCCGCCCGGAAACGCTGCCGCAGGCGCAGGACTATGCCTTCAGTTTTGTCAAGGTCATCCCTTACCTGTTTGTGCTGATCAGCGCCCTGGCAGGCCTCAACGTCTTCATGGTGCTTACCGGCGGAATCGTCCTCTCCGGTATCATCGGCATTGCATGCCAGAGCTTTACCGTTCTGGAATATACGCAGCATATTTACAGCGGATTCAGCAGCATGTTTGAAATCTTCCTGCTCTCGATGATCACAGGCGGTCTCGCCGAAATGGTCACGGAGGCAGGCGGACTGGACTGGATCCTGCTGAAGGTCAGCCACGTCATCCACAGCCGCCGCTCCGCCGAGGCAGGCATTTCCGCCATGGTGGCGCTCACCGATCTGGCGACCGCCAACAACACGGTGGCCATCATCATCAGCGGTCCGGTTGCCAAAAATATCAGCAAGCAGTACGGCATCGACCCGAAGCGCTCCGCTTCGCTGCTGGACATCTTCTCCTGCGTGGTGCAGGGCGTGATTCCGTACGGCGCCCAGCTTCTTTATGCCTGTGCCCTGCTGGAAAATCTGTCCAGTCCTTTCCGGATCATCGGAAACTGCTGGTACTCGTATCTTCTGATGCTGGCCGCCATCGTGTCCATCTGTGTTCACAAGGATAAGCCGGCCGGCGCTGAAAACGCGCAGGCAGCGCAGTAAAAAATGCAAAGCCGCAGGACTGATTTTCGTCCTGCGGCTCTTTTTTTATGCTATATTCTGTTATTGTCTGACAAACCGGCAAACCGTCTCGACCCCGGTCGTCTGCGCAAACATGTCGCAGCACCGCACCTTCTCCACGCGGTAGCCGTTCTCCCTAAGATATGCGGCATCCCGTGCCAGCGTCGCCGGATTGCAGCTCACATACACGATTTTCTCCGGCGCCATCTTCGCCATACAGGCCAGAAGGCTCTGCGCGCAGCCCTTGCGCGGCGGGTCCACAATGATCACATCCGCCCGTACGTGCTCCTTCTCCACCTTTTCCGGGAGGACCTCCTCGGCCTTTCCTTCATAGAAAGCGGCATTTTCGATCCCGTTCAGCAGCGCATTGCGCCGTGCATCCTCGACGGCCTGCGGCACAATCTCCACACCGATCACCTGCCGCGCATGCCGCGCCGCAGAAAGGGAAATGGTGCCGATGCCGCAGTACAGGTCCCAGACCGTCTCCGTTCCCTTGAGATCCGCAAATTCCATCGCCGTGCGGTAGAGCTTTTCCGTCTGCTGCGGGTTCACCTGATAAAATGACTTTGCCGAAATTTCATACCGGATATCGCCGATCGTGTCCGTGATCCGGCTCCGGCCCCAGAGCAGCGTCTCCGTATCGCCGAGAATCACGTTGGTCCGGCGGGTATTGCTGTTTAAGACAATGCCGGTCATGCCGTCCATCTGTGTCAGCGCATCGATCAGCTCCTGCGCATGCGGAATCTTCTTCCCGTTGATCACGAAGCAGACCATGATCTCGCCGGTGTAATAGCCGATGCGGGTCAGCACGTGGCGCACCAGGCCGCGGCCCGTCTTCTCGTCATAAGCCGTGACATGAAAACGCTGCATCCAGCTCATTACCGCCCGCAGTACCGCCACGCTCTGCGGCATCTGGATCAGGCAGTCATCATTTTCCACAATCGAATGGGTGCGCGCCGCATAAAAGCCGGCGATCACGCGCCCGTCCCGGCTGACACCGACCGGATACTGCGCCTTGTTGCGATAATGCCACGGGTTCTCCATGCCGATGATCGGCAGAAATTCAAAATCATCTGCGCCGCCGATGCGGGTCATCAGCTCGCGGACTCTGTTTTCCTTGAAGGAAAGCTGATCCGCATACCGCATGTGCTGCAGGCGGCATCCGCCGCAGCTGCGCGCCACGGCGCATCGTGCCTCACAGCGCGAAGGCGATGCGGTCAGGAGCTGTTCCAGACGGGCATAGCCGTAATTCTTCTTCGTCTTGATGACCTTCACGCGGGCTCTGTCGCCCGGCAGCGTATCTTTCACGAAAAGCGTATAGCCTTCCTGCGTATGGCCGATCCCGTCGCCCTGCTCGCTCAGGTCTGTGATCTCTATCGTAAATATGTCGTTTTTCCTGATCTCATTCATGTCTGTCGCCCGGCACCTCTGTCCGGCGGATATTGGATTCAAATATGCGGCTGTAGCCGAGCCATTCGGTGTTCTTGCCGCCGCTGAGGAATTCCCGCATCGTCTCGAGCCGCGCATCGGCATTGTCCGCCAGATTCAGCGCCAGTGCCTCCGCGAGGGCCGGCTTCTTCGGCGATCCGTATTCCAGCTCCCCGTGATGCGCGAGGATGCAGTGCACCAGTTCATTGCGAAGGGTTTCCGGGAAACCTTCGATCCGGCCGCATTCGTCGTCCACCATCCGGGCGCCGATCACGATATGGCCGAGCAGCTGTCCCTCATCCGTGTAGTCGTTGGCCGGGAACCTCGAAAGCTCCTTTGTCTTGCCGATATCGTGGCAGAGCGCCGCCGTGATCAGCAGGTCGCGGCTGAGCATGTCGTAATGCTTCGCATAAAAATCGCAGAGACGCGTCACGCTCAGCGTGTGCTCGAGCAGGCCGCCGGCGAAGCCGTGATGGATCGTCTTGGCGGCAGAATGTGTCTTGAATGCATTGATAAATGTTTTATCCTCCACGAAGAAATGCTGAAGCAATGCATGAAGATGTTTTTCCTCCACACTGTCTGCATACTGCAGGATCTCTTTGTACATATCCCCCACATTAAACCTGGTTGACGGGATATAATCCGCCATGTTGTACTCGCTGTCATCGGCGCGGCGGATCCGGCGGATATTCAGCTGCAGCGCACGCTGATACATCGTCGCCTGTGCCTCAATCTGAATAAAATCCATGGAATCGAAGTCCTCGATGCCGGGGCCGAGATCCCAGACCTTGCCGTCGGCAATGCCGGTCTTGTCCTGCAGCTGCAGGGAATAATAGGTTTTGCCGGCTTTTGTTTTAAGACTCTGTTTTGACTTGCAGAGAAAGACAGCGGATACGCGGTCTCCCTCATGAATTGAATTGATAAACTGCATTTTCTATCTCCTGACATGACTGTCCGTTTCATTTTTAACATCTGAATTATACCATAAAGGCGCTGTTTTATACAGCGCCGAAGACGGCCGGCCATGCGGTTTTGCGGCTCCTGCGGCTGATTGACAAGCCCCCTGCGATATCATAAGATAAACGGAGGAGGTATGCTATGAACGAAAAAGCACTTCGCGTACTTGAATACAATAAGATCATTGATATGCTTGCCGGCAAAGCCGGATCTCCTGCAGGCAAGGAACTCTGCAGGAATCTCCGCCCGTCCGCCGATCTCAGCGAGATACGGCAGCGCCAGACGGAGACGACCGACGCGCTCGCAAGAATCTATAAAAACGGCGGCCTTTCCTTCGCCGGCATCCGGGACATCCGCGGCTCGGTCATGCGGCTGAAGATCGGCGGCACACTCGGTATCCCGGAACTGCTGCACATCGCATCGACACTCGACGTCGCCGCGAAGGTAAAATCCTACGGCAGCGAGAATGTTTCCGAGGAGGATACCGACGACTCGCTGACCGAATATTTTTCCCTGCTCGAACCGCTGACGCCGCTGCGGCGCGAGATCCGGCGCTGCCTGCCGGACGAAGAGACCGTTGCCGATGACGCCTCGCCGGCGCTGAAGGACGTGCGCCGGCAGATCCGCAATACGAACGAGCGGATTCACGGGCAGCTGACGGCCATGGTCAGCTCCGCCTCCCTGGCGCCGAAACTCCAGGACAACATCATCACGATGCGCGGCGGACGCTACTGCATCCCGGTCAAGGCGGAATACCGTTCGCAGGTGCCGGGCATGATCCACGACCAGTCCTCCACCGGTTCCACGCTCTTTATCGAGCCGATGGCCATCGTCAAGCTGAACAACGATCTGCGCGAGCTGGCCGGTAAGGAAGCGGAGGAAATCCAGCATATTCTGGAAAACCTCAGTGAAGAGGCGGCGCAGGCCATCCAGATGATCGAATCGGATATTTCCCTGCTCACGACGCTCGACTTCATATTCGCAAGAGCGTCGCTGTCGCGCAGCTATAACGGCAGCGCGCCGGAATTCAATACCGAGGGCCGCATCGACATCCGCCGCGGGCGCCACCCGCTGCTCGACCCGCATAAGGTCGTGCCGATCGATCTGCATTTCGGCGACAGCCATCGCATGCTGATCATCACCGGTCCGAACACCGGCGGCAAGACGGTATCACTGAAGACCATCGGTCTTTTCACGCTGATGGGACAGGCCGGCCTGCACATTCCGGCGGCGGAAGGCTCGAAGCTTTCGGTCTTTCATGAAGTTTTTGCGGATATCGGGGACGAGCAGAGCATCGAACAGAATCTGAGTACATTTTCGTCCCACATGACCAACATCGTCAGCATTCTCGAAGGTGCCGACGAGCACACGCTCATCCTGCTCGATGAGCTCTGCGCCGGTACGGACCCGACCGAGGGCGCCGCGCTGGCGACCTCGATCCTGAACGAGCTGCTCTCCCGCGGCTCGACCGTCATGGCATCCACCCATTACAGCGAGCTGAAGATGTTTGCCATGCAGACGCCGGGCGTGCAGAACGCCAGCTGCGAATTCGATGTGGAGACGCTCAGCCCGACCTACCGGATTCTGATCGGCATTCCGGGCAAGAGCAACGCGTTTGCCATCTCGAAAAAGCTGGGGCTGCCGGAGCACATCATCGAAGAAGCCCGCTCAGGCATCGGCGTGCAGCAGCAGAATTTTGAGGACATGCTGGCCGAAATCGACCGCAGCCGCCGCGAGATCCGCGCACAGGAGGCCGAGATCACGAAGGCGCGCGACGAGGCCGAGAAGATGCGGGCTGACCTTAAGAAGAAAGAGGACAGCATCAGCGAGCAGAGGGAGAAAATCCTTTCCCGCGCACGGGAGAAGGCCGAGAATATTCTGCAGAATGCCAAAGACACCGCCGACAGCACTATCCGCCACATGAACAAGCTGTCGCAGGGCGGCGACATGGCTGCCATGGAGAAGGAGCGGACGAAGATCCGCGATGCCATGGACCGCGTGCAGAGCCCGGAGCGGCGCAGGCAGAAGAAGCAGAAGAAACAGAGCACGGCTGCTGTCACCGATTTCAAACGCGGCGATACGGTCAAGGTCATCAGCATGGGAATCAAGGGCATCATCGTCTCCGATGTCAACAGCAAGGGAGAATTTCTCGTGCAGATGGGCATCATGAAATCCCGTATCCGCTATACGGATCTGATGCCGGTCGACGAACAGACCGTCACCGCACCGAACCTTGAGAAAACCGGTGCCGGCAAGATCAAATACGATAAAGCCATGTCGGTCAGCACGTCCCTCAATCTGATCGGCGAGACGGTCGATGAGGCCATGCTCGACCTGGATAAATATCTGGACGACGCTTATCTTGCGCACCTGCAGACCGTGACCATCATCCACGGCCGGGGGACCGGGCGGCTGCGCAAGGCCGTACAGGAAAATCTGAAGAAAAACAAACATGTCAAGAGCTTCCGTGACGGCCGCTACGGCGAGGGCGAAAACGGCGTCACCATTGTTGAGATGAAATAAAAAGCTGTCGAGATGAAATAAAAAGCGCAGAAAGCTCTCCGCCTCCGGATGAAAAATCCGGAAACGGAGAGCTTTTTCGTAATATACTATCATGCCTCGATCGGCATTTCATAAAGCGCCCGGTAGAGCCGCAGTTCCTCTTCGGTATTGCGGCTGGACACGAACTCCACCCTGCCGCCGAGTGCGGCCGGGTTCAGCGTCCCGCCGGCCTCCAGTTCCCGCCGCAGTTCCCGCGCTGTTCCGGCGCCGCCGTCGTAAAGCGGTATATCGCCGAGCACGGCCCGGATCTGCCTGCGGATAAAAGGATAATGCGTGCAGCCGAGCACCACGGCGTCCACCTTGCCGGCATACGGGTCGAGCAGGCTGTGCAGCAGCTCCATCAGATCTTCATCCTCAAAGCGCCCCTGCTCTATTCTGGCCGCCAGACCTGTGCAGGCCAGCGACGTAAAATCGGCCTGGTCCTCATATTTTTCTATCAGCGCATGATACTTGCGCAGACTCAGCGTATTCTGCGTCGCCATCACAAGAATCCGTTTATGCGGCATCGCGAGCGCCACCGGCTTGATGGCCGGCTCGATCCCGATGACCGGGACTTCCGGGTGTGCGGCGCGGATACCGGTGATGGCAGCCGAAGTCGCCGTATTGCAGGCAACCACGATCGCCTTGGCACCGCGGCCGAGCAGGTAATCGACGATGCGGCCGCTCAGCTGCCTGATCTGCTGCGTCGTCTTCTCGCCATAAGGCGCATTGGCCGAATCCCCGTAGAATATAAAATTCTCACCGGGCATGAGCCTTGTCATTTCCTTTAATACCGTGATGCCGCCAAGTCCGGAATCAAACACGCCAACCGGTCTGGTACTGATATCCATCTTCTCATCTTCGTTCATACGCCGCCGGACTCCTCTCTCCACACAAGACGGTGCAGATGTCCCTTCTCCTCGAGCCCTTCGAAATTCTGCTGCCGCAGCGCCTCGTAGAGCACAATGGCCACCGAATTCGACAGATTCAGCGAACGGATGCCCGGTCCCATCGGGATGCGGACACACGACGGCTCATACTGCAGGAGTATCTCCTCCGGAATGCCGGCGCTTTCCTTGCCGAACATGATATAGCAGTCTTTGCCGTAATGCACGTCTGTGTAGGAACGGCGCGCCTTCGTCGTCGACATGAAAATATTGCCGGCGCAGTCCGGATTCTTCTTCAGAAAATCCTCAAAATCATCGTAGACCCTGTAATCGAGATGCGGCCAGTAATCCAGTCCTGCCCGCTTCACCATTTTGTCGGAAATTTCAAACCCGAGCGGTCTGATCAGATGCAGGCGGGAACCGGTCGCCACACAGGTCCGTCCGATGTTGCCCGTGTTGGCCGGCATCTCCGGTTCCAGCAAAACTATGTTAAACAATTTCTTCACCCTTAAGGCGCGCACGTCGGTTCTGCACGAACCTCTCCACGCGGCGCAGCGCCGTCTTGAGCTCTTCCAGGGAATACGCGTACGAAATACGCAGATAGCCCTCGCCGCAGGCGCCGAACGCCGTACCCGGCACGACGGCAACCTTCTCCTCACGCAGCAGCTCCATCGCAAATTCATCCGATGTCATCTGCAGCGACTTGATGCTCGGGAAAACGTAAAATGCGCCGTACGGCTCGAAGCAGTCAAGCTGCATCTTGCGGAATTCGTGCATCAGATAGCGGCGGCGTTCGTTGTAGGACTCCCGCATCACCTCAATATCCTTGTCCCCGTTGCGCAGTGCCTCCACGGCCGCATACTGGCTGGTCGTCGGTGCGCACATGATGGCAAACTGATGGATTTTCAGCAGCGGCGCACACGCGTAGCCGAGACGCCAGCCCGTCATCGCATACGCTTTGGAAAAGCCGTTGATCAGCACGGTTCTGTCGCGCATGCCCGGCAGGGAAACGATTGAAAAATGCTTCGTCTCGTAGGTCAGTGCGCTGTAAATCTCATCGGAGAGGACATACAGATCATGGTCCACGCAGAATTTTGCGATCGGCTCGAGATCCTCGCGCGTCATGACCGATCCTGTCGGATTGTTCGGGAACGGCAGAATCAGGATCTTCGTCTTCGGCGTGTAAGCGGCCTCGAGTTCCTCGAGTGTCAGCTTGAACTGATCTTTTTCCTTCATCTCGACAATCACCGGCACGCCGCCTGCCAGAACCGTACACGGTTCATAGGAAACGTAGCTCGGCTGCGGAATGATGACCTCATCTCCCGGATCGAGCATCGCACGCAGCGCGATATCGATCGCCTCGGAGCCGCCGACCGTAATCATGATCTCCTTGTACGGATTGTAGATGACATTGTTCAGTTTGTGCTGCTGCAGCGAGATCTCATCGCGCAGCGCCTGCAGACCGGAATTGGACGTGTAGAAAGTACGTCCCTTTTCCAGCGAATAGATGCCTTCCTCGCGGATGTGCCACGGCGTCTCAAAGTCCGGCTCGCCGACGCCCAGCGAAATGACCTCCGGATCATTCATCTGAGCCACGAGATCGAAATATTTCCGGATGCCGGAAGGCTTGATATTGACAATCGTTTCAGACAGTGGATTTCTCATGGTGTGATCAGCTGCCTTTCACTCTTGTTTTCCTTGACCATGACGGTGCCGTGATCCTTGTATTTCTTGAGCACGAAATGCGTCGCCGTGCTGGTAACCGATTCCAGTGTGGAAAGCTTCTCGGAAATAAAGGAAGATACCTCGCGGATTGACTTGCCGTCGAGAATGACGCAGAAGTCATAGGCGCCGGACATCAGGTAGACCGACTCCACCTCCGGGAAATTATAAATGCGCTCAGCCAGACGGTCGAAGCCGCTGCTGCGCTGCGGTGTCACGCAGACCTCAATAAGAGCCGTCACGCGGTCTTTGCTGACCTTGTCCCAGTTGATCATCGTGTGATAGCCGCAGATTGTCTTGTCGTTTTCCATCTCGAAAATTGCCTGCGCAACCGTCTCCTCGTTCTCACCGAGAAGGATTGCGATATCCGAGATGCTCATCTTGCTGTTTTTCTCTATGATTGTAAGGATTTTAACCTTCATCTCATCCATCCGAAAACACCCCTTTTATTCATTATCTGCCTTATACGGCACCATATATCTCGAATTGTCACCATTCTGGAAAATGCGGTCATGGTCCCCGGTCATATAGCCGATGACCGCCGCCTCGATTCCCTGCTCCGCCAGCCGGTCCGCCGTCTCGCGGCCATTGCCGGCCGTCATCAGAACCGCTCCCAGCGAGAGGAGTTCATAGGGATTCTCATCCAGTTCATTGCATATCTCTATCGTCACCTGGGTCACGGGAATTTCTCTGAGCCGCACGCGCATGCCAAGCCCGCATTCCTCGCCGAAATTCCACAGCCCCGCATTCACACCGCCGTCATCGAGTGCGTAAAAAGCACCCGCGCCGGCGGACGCGGCGGCAAGCACTGCATCGTAAATCTGAAGCTCTCTCAGTTCCGGTGCCCGTGCGATTTCATCCAGATAGGACGGGGCAAAACGTTTCTCCAGCTCTGCGCGGTGCTCCCGTGCAAGCCGGGATGCCCCGGTAAGTCCGGCAAAACCGGTCATGAGCAGATCCTGCCCGGGCTGCGGCGGCTGCGCCGCAAAAAGACTGCCGGGCTGGCCGAACACCGTCGCCGTCACCGTCGGCTCTTTCAGATCAGCCGGGCCGTCCGCCCTGGCAATCGCCGGCCGGATGCCTGCCGTCTGACACGCCTGCGCCGCCGAACTGCTGATCGCATCCGCCAGCGCCGGACTGGTGTCCGCCGTTGTCTGCACCTGAATAAACGCACCGCTGACCGCGGCGCCTCCCGCGATCAGCCGGTTAACCGACCTGAAAACAGCACAGGCGCCGATTTCCGGCCATGTGCCGCTCTCGGCCGCTGCAGCTGAAAGCATGATATACTTATCTCCTGTTTAAAACTGTACGATCATGCCGGCAACCATCGCGAACACAATCAGGATCACGATAACCGCCGAGATGATCTGTGTACTCTTCTTATTTCTGTTTCTCAATCTGTCTGCTCCGCATCAGGCAGGAAGCTGCTCGAGAGTGCTTCTGACTGCCTTGATAAAATCCAGTGTGCTGACCTTTCTGACATTTTCAAGCGTGCTGATGCGCGCCAGGTCTCCGGTCATTGTGCCGCCCTCGATCGTATCGATCGTGGCCTTCTCCAGTCTGTCCGCAAAATTCACCAGCTCCGGAATATCGTCGAGCTGCCCTCTCTTGCGGAGCGCGCCTGTCCACGCGAAGATCGTCGCCACGGAGTTCGTGGAAGTCTCCTCGCCGGCTTTGTATTTGTAGTAATGGCGCTGTACCGTGCCGTGGGCCGCCTCGTATTCATAGGTGCCGTCCGGTGCGGCAAGCACGGAAGTCATCATCGCGAGCGAGCCGAATGCCGTTGCCACCATGTCGCTCATGACATCGCCGTCATAGTTCTTGCAGGCCCAGATGAAACCGCCCTCTGAACGGATGACGCGGGCTACGGCGTCATCGATCAGTGTGTAGAAATACTCGATGCCGGCCTTCTCGAATTTCTCCTTGTACTCCGCATCGTAAATCTCCTGGAAAATATCTTTAAATGTGTGGTCATACTGCTTGGAAATGGTATCCTTGGTGGCAAACCACAGATCCTGCTTCGTCTCCAGCGCGTAATTGAAGCAGGCATGGGCAAAGCTGTCGATGGACTTATTGATGTTGTGCATGCCCTGAATGATGCCCGGTCCGTCAAATTCGTGAATTGTCTGGCGTGTCTCATTGCCGTTCTCATCGGTAAAGACAAGCTCCGCCTTGCCGGCGCCCGGCACCTTCATCTCCGTCGCACGATATACGTCGCCGTAGGCGTGACGCGCGATGGTGATCGGCTTCTTCCATGTCCGGACGGTCGGCTCGATTCCCTTAACCACGATCGGCGCACGGAAAACCGTGCCGTCGAGAATCGCACGGATCGTTCCGTTCGGGCTCTTCCACATCTTCTTGAGGCCGTATTCCTTCACACGCGCCGCATTCGGCGTGATCGTCGCACATTTGACGGCAACGCCGTACTTCTTCGTCGCCAGCGCGCTGTCCACCGTAACCTGGTCGTCCGTACGGTCTCTGTTTTCCAGTCCCAGATCATAGTACTCTGTCTTCAGATCGATGAACGGTGTCAGGAGTTCGTCCTTGATCATCTGCCAGATCACTCTGGTCATCTCATCGCCATCCATCTCCACCAGCGGTGTCTTCATCTGTATCTTGCTCATCTGCAAATCTCCTTATGATGCCGCATAATATATGCGTCCTATGCAAATATACAGTGCGGCGCAGCAGCACCGCACTGTGTGTCTCAGCTCTCTTTATAGAAATTGATCAGGCAGCCGGCGAGCAGAATTCTGCGCTCGTCGTCCGTCAGTGTTCCCAGGTGGAACGTTACCGGCGTCATCTCGTCACCGACCACGTAAGCCGTGATATTGTCTTCTTTATCGATGATCGCTTTGCGGATGCCCGGAATATAGAGGTAATCACCATTTTTAAACGGCAGTTCATCCTGCTCGTATACAAATGGCAGCATGCCCCAGTTGATCAGATTGGAGCGGTAGCGCTTGGTCGCATAGCTCTTCGCGATGTTGGCCCAGCCGCCAAGCACCTTCTGGCAGGACGCCGCCTGCTCTCTTGCGGAACCGTCGCCCGGTTTTACGGCATAGATCGTACTACCGACCGCCGTGTGCGGACCGTCAAAATCAGGAAAATGCGCCTTGATCTGATCAGTGGCCTTCTTGTACTCATCGCGCAGCGCGTGCTCCGCCTTCATCGGACACTGCTTTGCGACGCGCAGCTCCTCGATCCTGCGGACTTCCTTCGCGCGGCCGACATAGGCCGGATCCTTCCTGGAGAGCGTGAACTCCGCCAGGCCGAGCGGATTCGAGCGGTAGGAAGAAGTCTCACCGGACGGAATCAGCTCATCGGTTGTCGTGACCGGATCATGGATCTCGGAAACGATCTTGAGCACGATGTTGTCAGTCAGCGGCTCCATCTTCGGCCAGTCCTTGATGTTCGGGCCGAACTGGATCTCCACTTCCGGATGTGCCTCGCCTTTGCTGTCATAGACGCGCTTTTCATAAATCGTCTTGTCAAAATGATATACGTAATTCCTGTATTCGATATCCGCCAGATCGGTGGCCGCCGTCAGGAAGCCCTTGTTGGCCGCCGTCGCGGCAATCGAGCGTGCATCCATGAGGGCAACAGACGCAATCTGTCCGTTCTGAATCTTCGAGCCCTCGCGGTTCGGGAAGTTTCTTGTCGAATGGCGGATGCTGAACGCGCCGTTGGACGGTGTGTCGCCGGCGCCGAAGCACGGACCGCAGAATGCCGTCTTGAGCACGGCACCGGTCTCGAGTATGTCGGCCGCCGCGCCGTTTCTGATCAGTTCCATGTAGATCGGCATGCTGGCCGGATAAACGCTGAGCGTAAAGGCCTGGTTGCCGATGCTTCTGCCGCGCAGGATGTCCGCCGCAGCACAGATGTTCTCAAATCCGCCGCCGGCACAGCCTGCGATGATGCCCTGATCGCAGTAAAGCCTGCCATCGATCACCTTGTCGCGCAGCGAATAGTCGATACGGCCGCCGAAGCTGACCTGCGCACGCTTTGCCACATCGTCGAGAATATCGTCAAGATTCTGATTGAGTTCCTCGATCGTATAAGTATTGCTCGGATGGAACGGCATGGCGATCATCGGACGGATCTCGGAGAGATCTAACACGATCATGCCGCTGTAATAAGCTTCCGGACCCGGGTCGAGCTGACGGTAATCATCGAGGCGTCCGTGGATATCATAGTATTCCTGCGTCTTCTCATCGGTTCTCCAGATTGAAGACAGGCAGGTGGTCTCGGTCGTCATGACATCGATGCCGATACGGAAATCCTCACTGAGTTTGCCGACGCCAGGGCCGACGAACTCCATGACCTTGTTGTTGACATAGCCGCAGTCAAATACGCGGCCGATGATGGCCAGCGCCACATCCTGCGGGCCGACGCCCTTGACCGGCTCACCCTTGAGATATACGCCGACCACATCCGGCATGCTGATATCATAGGTCCGGCCGAGGAGCTGCTTGGCGAGCTCGCCGCCGCCCTCGCCGATTGCCATCGTGCCGAGTGCGCCGTAGCGCGTATGGCTGTCGGAGCCGAGAATCATATCGCCGCAGCGGGAAAGCATCTCGCGGGCGAACTGATGGATGACCGCCTGATGAGGCGGCACATAGACACCGCCGTACTTCTGCGCACAGGTCAGGCCGAACATGTGATCATCTTCATTGATCGTGCCGCCGACCGCGCAGAGGCTGTTGTGGCAGTTCGTCAGCACATACGGAACCGCGAACTTCTCGAGGCCGCTGGCACGTGCCGTCTGAATAATGCCGACATAGGTGATATCGTGGGAAGTCAGCTTATCGAACCGGATGCTGAGTTTCTCCGCGGAATCTGAATGATTGTGTTTCTGAAGGATCCTGTAGGCCATCGTCTGCTGCGATGCCGCCTTCTGATCCGGCTTATGGCCGAGCTCTGCCTCATAGCGGGCTCTTCCGTCCGGGGTGTCGTAAATGATCTCGTTTCCGCCGATCAGATAGGCACCTGTATCTGATAAAGTAATCATACGCATTCCTCCAAGGCTGTGTTACTTGCTCTTTTTCAATTAGCCTTTGTGCATTATTATACCCAAACTGGCTTCATTTGTACAGACAATATAAGACAGCCGCGCCGCCTCGCAGGCCGGTCTTCTTGTCATTTCCCCAGACAATGATTATACTGTTTTATGTGGATTCACCGCCCGATGCCCGGGCGGTAAAATGAATTTAAAGGATGTGATTTTATGAGTGATAACGAGAAGAAATCTCCTGCAAAGGAGCTCGAGGAACAGCTGACATACCGCACGCCGGACATCGCGCAGAAGGACCCGGCGGAATTTGAGAAGGCTTTTGATTTCTGCGAACCGTACAAGGCCTTCCTGACAGAGATCAAGACGGAGCGCGAATTTGCCGCAAAGGCGGCCGGGATGCTCCGCGAAGCCGGCTACACGCCTTTTGATGAGACGAAGGCCTACAAGCCGGGCGATAAGGTATACTATGAAAACCGCAGCAAGGCGGTCATCGCCACAACCTTCGGCACAAAGCCGCTGTCAGAGGGCATCCGCCTGAACGCCGCGCACATCGACGCGCCAAGGCTCGACCTCAAGGCCAACCCGCTCTTTGAGAGAAAGGGGCTTGCCTATTTCAAACCGCACTACTACGGCGGTCTGCGCAAATATCAGTGGACGACGATTCCGCTTTCCCTGCACGGCGTCATCTATAAAAAGGACGGTGAGAAGATCACTGTCCGCATCGGCGAAGATCCGGCCGATCCTGTTTTCTACATCAGCGATCTGCTGCCGCATCTGGCCGCACACCAGAACGCACGCCGTCTCAGCGACGGCATCCGCGGCGAGGAGCTCAACATCATCGTCGGTTCCCTGCTGTATCCGGATGAAGATGTCAAGGAGCCGGTCAAGCTGAAGGTGCTGCAGCTTCTGCATGAGAAATACGGCATCACCGAGGCGGATTTCTACCGCGCAGAGCTCGAGGTCACCGCGGCGGGTCCGGCCAGAGATGTCGGTTTCGACCGCAGCCTGATCGCCGCTGTCGGCCATGACGACCGTGTCTGCGCCTACCCGGCGCTGCGTGCGGAGATCGACACCGTTTCTCCGACTTACACGACCGTCACCGTGCTCACCGACAAGGAAGAGATCGGTTCCGTCGGCACGACCGGTCTGAACTCCGACTACGTGCTGCACTACATTGAGGCACTGGCCGACAATGCCGGTGTCCGCGTGCGCCAGGTGCTCACGCACTCTCTGAGCCTCTCCAGCGACGTCAGCGCCGCCTACGACCCGACCTTCGCGGATGTCTTTGAGCCGAACAACTCCTGCTATCTCGGCAAGGGATGCGTCCTCTCCAAATACACGGGTGCCCGCGGCAAGAGCGGCTCCAACGATGCCAGCGCAGAGACGATGTACAAGGTCATCGACATCATGAACAGCAATCATGTCTACTGGCAGGCCGGTGAGATCGGCAAGGTCGACGAAGGCGGCGGCGGAACCGTCGCGCAGTACATCGCCCACATGGATATCGACGTGGTGGACCTCGGCGTACCGGTTCTCGCGATGCACGCACCGGTCGAGGTCGTCTCCAAACTCGACGTCTACGAGGCGTACAAGGCCTTCCGCGCATTTTACAGGTGAACTGATGCAAGCCTGATCCGCAGATAAGCAAAATACAAGCCTGATCCGCACGGATCAGGCTTTTTTCGTTATTTCTGTTCTTTTTCCTGTTTTTTAAGCGGCCGCATCACGGTGATGAGCATCGTGAAAAAGCAGGCCAGGCCGCCGATCACATTGGAAATCGGCTCCGCGGCGAAAACGCCGTCCGTCCCCATATGGCATCCATATGCAAGGATATACGTCAGCGGTGCGACCAGGATGCCTTTCCGGAAAATGGAAAAGAAAATCGCATGTTTTTTCATGCCCAGCGACTTGAACATCATCTGGCTGCAGTGCTGAAATACCATAAACACAAACGCCGAAAAATAGATATGAAACGCATGTACGGCATCTTTCATGATGACCGGGTCCGAGCTGAAAATGGCAATGGCCGTTTCCGGCTGCAATCGCAGCCAGATCCAGACGGCGATGGAATACACCATGTTGATCGCAAACATGATCCAGTAGGCGCGGCGCACACGCGCCGGTCTGCGGGCGCCGTAATTGTAGCTGAGCACCGGCGAAGTGCCTTCTGTAAAAGCGGTCATCGGCGTCTCAAAAATCTGGCGCGAGGAGTTGGCGATCGTCATGACGGTCACGTACAGGTCGCCGCCGGTGCGGGAGAGCACGCTGTTGCTGCAGATCAGCACAAGACTGTTGGTCAGCTGCATGACAAAGGCCGCCATGCCGAGGCCGATGATATCCCCCGCCCGCTTTGTGCATCCGCGGATTTCTTCCCTCGTCATGATATGCAGCCTGTACTCTGCCCTTTTCCCGAAAAGAAACTGCAGCACGAAGCAGGCCGAGCAGGCCTGCGAAATCACGGTGGCGATCGCCGCCCCGCGCACGCCCATGCCGAAAGCGAAAATAAATACGGGATCCAGCACAATATTGAGCACCGCCCCGATCAGCACGGTCGTCATGCCGACCGTGGAAAACCCCTGCGCATTGATGAAGGGATTCATGCCGGCCGCCGTCATCGAAAAAATGGTGCCGAGCAGGTAAATCCGCATATACGGCAGCGCGTAGACCATCGCCTCCTCAGAAGCGCCGAACAGAGACAGCATCGGCCGCGCAATCAGCTCTCCGACGGCCGTGATGCCCACCGCCGTTACGAGCAGCAGGAAAAACGCCGTATTCTGGATCGCGGCCGCCTCTTCCCGGTCCTGCCTGCCGCGCGCCATGGAAAACAGCGGCGAGCCGCCGCTGCCAAACATGTTGGTGAAGGCGGTGATGATGATGACCGCCGAAAAGCAGACGCCGACCGCGCCGAGCGCTTCGGTGCCGGTCTCCGGTATGCGCGCGATATAAATCCGGTCGACAATATTGTAGAGAAGATTGACAATCTGCGCGGCCAGCATCGGCAGCGAGATCGCCATGATATTTCTGAATATTTTTCCCTGAGAAAAATCTACCTGTCTCATTTTCCCGCCTCTGACTTTTTTCTATGCAAAAAGCACCTGCCGTTACCGGCAGGTGCCGCATCTCTTCTACCGAAAGTCAATGCATCATGATGCCCAGCGTCACAACGCTGACAACCATCTGTATAATGGCAAAACGTGTCACGGTCTGCGTATTGGACCATCCGAAATTCTTCCGCACGTGGTCGTGAATCGGCGTCGTCGTCTGCTGCAGAATACGGATTTTCGTATGCCGCATCAGAAATACCTTGGCAATGCCGGCACCGCCGTCGACAATCAGCACGATGGACGCCAGCAGATAAAGGAACGGCGAACCTGACTTCAGCGCCGTCAGTGCGATGAAAAAGCCCATCGCGCGGGATCCCGCATCGCCCATCAGCATCAGGCTCGGACCGGCATTGAACCACAGGTACGCGAGCAGGCAGGCGATGAAAATAATGATCGCGTCATTGAACTCCGTCTTCTGCAGAATCTGATCGGCGACATAATACGTGAGCAGCGTGATGATCGTCAGCGTACCGGAAAGGCCGTCGACGCCGTCGCTGCAGTTGGTCACGTTGATGGCAACCCAGATCAGCAGAATCGACAGGATCGCAAACAGCACCATCGGCAAATGCGCCGTGCCGCCGGTAAAGCATTCCGTCACGTCCGATCCGTTGTAATACAGGAAAACGACGGTCGTCGCCACCGCAATCACCAGATCGAGGATGCCCTTTCTGAGCTCACCCCAGGACACCTTCGCGGCGTCATCGAGATAACCGGTCAGCATAATCGCAGCCAGCAGGGCCATGTACAGAATCATCTCCACACTGACCATGCCGAATATCAGAATCATCGCCGCCGCTGCCAGCACGAACACGATGCCGGCACCGCGCGGCTTGCCGATCGACTGCTTGCCGTTCACCGCGTATTCGCGTCCATGATCCCGCGGCAGAAAATCACTGTGGCTCTTCAGGAGCCAGTATGTCAGCAGAAATCCGAGAAGCGCACCAAGCGCTGTAATGGCGCCGCGCGCACTGAAATGCATAAAAAAGTTAAACAAGTAAATGCCTTCTCTCTCTTCTATTTCAGCCCGGCCTCTGCGCCGGACCTTGCTTAGCTTACTACATTCTGCGGATGTCCGTCAAGGAAAGCATGAATATTTGCCGATAAAATATCGACAAGGCGCTGCCGCGTCTCGAGTCCCTTCCAGCCCATGTGCGGTGTGATGATCACATTTTCCATGTCATAGAGCGGACTGTCCTGTGCCGGCGGTTCCGTCTCCTGCACGTCGAGACCGGCGCCGGCGATTCTTCCCTCCTGCAGGGCGGCAATCAGAGCCTGCTCGTCGATCAGGGCGCCGCGGGCCGTGTTGATGATGCAGGCGCTCTTTTTCATCTTCGAAATCGCGGCCGCATCGATGATATGTCTCGTCTGCGGCGTCAGCGGGCAGTGCAGCGTGATATAGTCGCTGCCGGCCAGCACCTCATCCAGCGTGCAATAGGTCACGTGCTCCTCATTTTCCCGCGGCGTACGCGTGTAAACGAGGATCTCCATGCCGAGTGCCAGCGCGATCTTCATGACCTCGCGGCCGATCCGGCCGGCACCGATGACGCCCAGCGTCTTTCCGTTGACTTCGGTATGGCTGACCATAAGATGGTTCGTGAAATTGCTGCGGTCGCCGCGCTCAAGCATGCGCATCTGCACCTGCATGCAGGAGCTGAGATTCAGCAGCAGCATGACCGCCGTGTGCGCAACTCTCTCGGTGCTGTAGGCCGGTATATTGCAGACCGTGATGCCCTTTTCCCGGGCGGCATCGATGTCCAGGTTGTTGTAGCCCGTACCGGCTTCATTGATCATGCGGACGCTGTCCGGGAACTGCGCGATGATCCCGCCGCTCACCGGCATCTCCTTCGTCACCACGATATCCGCGCCCTGCACGCGTTCGAGCACCTGCTCCGGCAGCGTATCATCGTACAGCACCACCTCGTCAGATAAAACCGAAAAATCAAGTTTTCCGTCAAAATTCATTTTGGCAGCATTTAAAACAACTGTTTTCGCACTCATAAAATTCATTTCCCTCCTTAAAATCAGGTCCGTGTATTTATGTAATACATTTTAACAGATTCATCATACAGATTCCATTAAATGCATTGATTTGCACGTTTACAAACCGGCACTGTATTATTACTATTAAATCAGTTGAAGGAGGGGATTATTATGGACGGAAAAAGCCGTGATCCAGCCCGGATCAGCACCTACCTGCGCCGCGAATGGCGCCCGCTGCTGATCGTCACGATCACCGGTATCCTGTACAACATCGGCATGATCGCCGGTCCGTGGTTTGAAGGCCAGATGGCACAGTGCCTGGCCGACATCATCGGCGGCAGCAAGACGGCGCATGACATGGCCGTACTCGCACTTCTTTACGCAGCCGTCATAGGGCTCGTACAGGGAAGCCGTTTTCTGAAGCGGCTTTATGTCAGAAAGTTCGCGAATCACATCAACCGCGACATGAAGAAAAATATCTATCACAATCTCGTAAACGGCGGTCTTTCCGCGAAAAACGGTGAGAATCAGGGCAGCCTGATGACGAAAGCCGTCGACGACGTCGATGACTGCGTCGAGGGTATCCGGAAATTTACGACCGAAATTTTCGACACGGGCGTCGTGATGATCGCCTACATCGCCATGCTGCTGCACTACGATGTGCGCCTTACGCTGATTGTTCTGATTTTCCCGCCGGTTACCTATTATATTGCCAACAAACTGAAAAAGCCGGTTACCGAGAGCACGAAACGGGCCCGCGTCAGCATGGAGCACCTGAACGAGGCCACCATGGACCGGGTTTCCAATGCACTCACCTACCGCGTCTACGGGCAGGAGGAAAACCGCGGCATCCTTTATGAACAGTATCTGCAGGACTACGAGCGCAAAAGCATTCGCGCCAATATTTTCACCACCGTCATGCAGCCGCTCTATCAGGTCATCAGCCTGACCGGCGCGCTGTTTATCATCCTGCTGGGCAGCCGGAATGTGCTCGGCACCGGCTGGGTGAGCTGGAATATTGCCGCCTTTTCGACCTTTATCGCGTGCTACGGCCGCCTCTCGGAAAAATCCTCCCACGCGGCCAAGCTGTTTAATGCCGTGCAGAAAGCACGCGTCTCCTGGGTGCGGATCGAGCCTTTCCTGCATGAGATGCCCGACCGGCAGCAGAAAATCGCCGACCCCGCCGTGCTGACCGTAGATGACGTTTCCGCCCGCATCGGGCAGCGCGTCCTGTTCGAGCATGTCAGCTTCACCGCACAGCCGGGGCAGATCATCGGCATCACCGGTGCGGTGGCCTCCGGCAAAACCATTTTCGGCAAAATGTTCCTGCCGGATGCGCAGGCGGACCTTGAAGACAGCGGCACCATTTCCTACGGCGGCGCCGCGCTCTCGCAGCTGGCGGGCGATCAGATCAGCGCAGTCGGCTACATGGGCCACCAGCCGGAACTTTTTTCCGGCTCGATCGCCGACAACATCTGCATGGGCCGCGAAGGCGATCTCGATGAAATTCTGCAGTGCGTCTGCCTGGATACGGATCTGGCACAGTTTCCGGACGGCGCCGATACCCTGATCGGCGGGAGCGGTGCCCGCCTTTCCGGCGGACAGACGGACCGCGTGATGCTTGCGCGCACGCTCTATCACGAGCGGCCTGTCATCGTCCTCGATGATCCTTTTTCCGCCGTCGACCCGAAAACGGAATCCCGGATCTTCGCCAACCTGAAACAGCGCGCAGACAGGCATCACCTGATCATTCTGCTGATCTCGCACCGTCTCGCCATGTTCCCGCAGACAGACGGCGTCCTGTTCCTGGACGGCGGGCAGACAATGTATGCACCGCACGGCCGGCTTTACCGGGAAAGCGGCAGCTACCGGCGCATTTACGATCTGCAGACGAAAGGAGGCACCTGCGATGCATAACCGGCACATCATCCGCTCCGTCATCGGAGAAACCATACGCAGCAACATGGCGCTTTTCATTTTCATGCTGCTGGTTGCCGCCGCCTCCGTTGCCACCGGCATCCTGCCGCCGCTCGTACTCGGCGAGGTCGTCGACCGCCTGACCGCCGGCAGCGGCAGCGTCCTGTATCTTGCCATCGGCTATTTTCTGCTGAATGTGCTGAACGGCTTCACAAGCGCCGGCAAAGAAGGCCTGATCACGATCTTCGGCCAGAAGGTCACCCATCATTTCCGCAGCCGCATGTGCAGCAAGCTCAGCCGCATGCCGGCGTCGGTGTTCACCCGGAATGCCGCCGGCGCGATGACATCCCGCATGGTCGGCGATGTCGACACAGTGGAAGAACTGTTCGCCAGCGGCGTGATCAGCATGGCGGCCGATGCCGCCAGAATGGTCGGCATTATCGCCGTCATTTTCACAAAAAGTCCCGGCCTCGGCATCATGCTGCTGATTGCGCTGCCGCTGCTCTACCTGTTCACGCGGTACGTGCAGAAAAGCACACTGGCCGCGCAGAAAGAACACCGGGCTGCCAGCGCACAGACAGAGAAACAGATTCCGGAGACGCTGCAGAACATGCGCGCCATTCACCTTTTCGGCAGGGAAAAATATTTTGAGAAGCGTTATGCCGATTCGGTGGAAGCCGGTTTCCGGGCCGTCGAGAAATCCAATTTTTACGATGCCTTCTACTCCCCGGTCATCTTTACGGTCAGCGCCGTGCTGATCGCCATCATGATGACGCTGTCCGCGCAGAGCGGCGCGGCACGTGAATTTTTCGGCATGAGCGTCGGCACCGCCGTGGCGGTCATCGCCCTGGTCGGTGAAATATTCGGGCCGCTCGAGAGCATCGGCATGGAGATTCAGAACATTCAGGAAGCAATGGCAGGCATCGGGAGAATCCGCGAGTTTCTGGAAGAAGAAGAGCGGGTGATGCCGGAGGAGAAAAACCTGCCGCCCGATTCCGACCCGGTGATCGAATTTTCCCACGTGTCCTTCGGCTACGAGCCGGGGAATGAGGTGCTGCATGATTTTTCACTGACCGTCCGCCGCGGCGAGATGGTGACGCTCGAGGGACGCACCGGGATCGGGAAGAGTACCTGCTTCAAGCTGATCCTCGGTCTGTATCAGCCGTGGAAGGGCTCCGTGAAAATCATGGGAATACCCGCCGGCGAATTTACTGGGAAAATGCTGAGCCGGACGTTCGGATATGTCGAGCAGAGCTTCGCGATGATTCAGGGATCCGTGCGGGACCAGATCACGCTGCGGGATCCGTCCGTCACAGAGGAGATGATCCGCGGTGCGCTTGAAAAATGCGGCATGCTTGAGGCGTGTGAGGCTCTGCCGCAGGGACTGGCTACGCCCTGCCGCGAATCGCTCTTCTCCGAGGGCCAGAAACAGCTGC
>OMWM01000041.1 GCA_900314775.1 uncultured Eubacteriales bacterium
CTACCAGTCTCTGCATGTAAACTGTTGAAAGCGCCGTGTACCGAACGGTACGCACGGTGCTGTGAGAGGACGGGGCTAATCACCCCCTCCTACTCGATTAATAAATATTGATCAGAGCGTAAGATCCATGACGGATTTGATGGTGTGCATACGGTTTTCCGCCTCGTCGAAAACGATGGACTGCTTTGATTCGAACACATCATCGGTGACTTCCATGCAGGTAAGACCGAATTTCTCGTAGATCTGTTTTCCGATCTTCGTGTTGAGATCATGGAAAGCCGGCAGACAGTGCATGAATACGGCCTGCTCTCCTGCATTTTCCATTACATGGCTGTTGACCTGATAAGGAAGAAGGTCGTGAATTCTCTGCTCCCAGATTTCATCCGGCTCACCCATGGAAACCCAGACGTCGGTGTAGATGACATCGGCGCCCTTGGTGGCTTTGTCGACGTCGTCTTCGAGACGGATGGTTGCACCGGTTTCCGCAGCGGCTTCCTCACATGCCTTGACGATGGCAGGGTCCGGAAAATAATTCTTGTTGCTGCAGGCGGTGAAGTGCATGCCAAGTTTTGCGCAAAGTGCCATCAGTGAATCTGCCATGTTATAGCGGGCATCGCCCATATAGGTAAGCTTGATGCCTTTGAGATGGCCGAAATGTTCACGGATCGTCAGTGCGTCTGCCAGCACCTGTGTCGGGTGCCACTGATTGGTCAGGCCGTTCCATACCGGAACGCCGGCATATTTGGCAATTTCCTCGACGATGGAATGATCGAAACCGCGGTATTCGATGCCGTCAAACATGCGGCCAAGCACTCTGGCGGTATCGGCAATACTCTCCTTCTTGCCGATCTGCGATGCGGAAGGATCAAGGAAAGTGGAATGCATGCCGAGATCATTGGCAGCTATCTCGAACGAACATCTCGTACGGGTGCTGGTCTTCTCGAATATCAGGGCGATATTCTTGCCGGCATGATGATCAGCGGTGCTCTGGCCGGCCTTTTTCATTGCCTTGAGCTCTGCGGCGTGGTCAATGAAATACATGACCTCTTCCGGCGTAAAATCAAGCAGTTTCAGGAAGTTGCGGTTTTTTAAATTCATAATCCTTACCTCTCTCTGTTATGTTATATTGATAAGATGTAATCCACATCGATATCGGCAAAGTCTGTGATGATCCGGTCTGCTGTACTCAGGTCCTGCCTGCCGGATGTCGGGTTCCGGTAGCCGATGCACTTCATGCCGGCCGCGTTGGCGGCTCTTACGCCGTTCTGAGAATCTTCTATAACAATGCATTCTCCGGCCGGTGTGTGCAGAAGCTCAGCCGTCTTCAGAAAAATATCCGGAGCCGGCTTGCCGTGCTCGACATTTTCACCGGTGAAAACCAGGTCAAAAAATTCCTTTACCTGGATCTTCTCGAGAACCGTGTTGATAAACGGCATGGCGGAGGAAGAAGCTACCGCCGTCTTCAGACCGTGTGTGCGAATCTGGCCGAGCAGCTCGCGTACGCCGTGTGTGGCGGACGCATTGCTCTCCCTGACCAGACGGATCATATTGTCTTCTCTTTCGCGGATAATCGAATCGAGATCCGCATCAAGATGATATTTCTCTTTCCATTTTGAAAAACGATAGGCGTCTGTGGTGCCTGCGTACGCTTCCAGTTCCGCGAAAGGTACATCGGCGCCGTGCGCCTCCAGTGTTATGCGGTCGCCTTCAAAATGAATCGGCTGGCTGTCGATCAGGACGCCATCCATATCGAAAATGACTGCATCTGTCATGTCATACCTCAGCAGATTGTGCGGAATTCCTTCAGTACCTCGAGGACGAGTTTCCAGGTTCTCTGTACCGAAGCGATATCCATGTGTTCGCGAGTCGTGTGGATGTCAAGCAGTGTCGGTCCCATGCTGACAATATCCAGTCCCGGCATCTTGCCGAGCAGCAGTCCGCATTCGACACCGGCATGCATGGACATGATCTTCGCTTTTTTGCCGGTCTGCTTCTCATAGATACGGCTGCACAGACCGCTGATCTTTGAACCAGGGTTGAACGGCCATGCCGGATAGTCGCCGGAGATCGTGACCGTGCCGCCGAAGGTCTCAACTATACAGGTGATCTTATCGATCAGAAGTTCTTTGATAGACTGTATACTGCTGCGCACCGACCAGGTGATCTCGATTTCATCATTTTTGGTAGAGAGTATTCCGAGATTCAATGAACTCTCTACAAGTCCCGGCAGGTCCATGCTCATCGACTGGACACCGTACGGCATGGTGAAGATGGTGCTGCAGATCTGCTCCTGCAGTACATCGGTAAGTGCGGTGAAAGTGCCTGTTTCCCCTGCCCTGGCTATGATGGAAATATCAGGATCGGTAACTCTGTATTCCTCTTTGACCTTCTTCTCAAAAGCATGAATCATGTCGATAATAGGTTCAACATATTCATTACTGTCTACAAGAATGCGCGCATCGCTGCGGATCGTAATAGCATTATCCTTCTCTCCGCCGTTTATGGAAATCAGAGAATAGAGGGAATCCTTCCGCAGTTCATAGAGCAGCCTGCCCATGATGACACTGGCATTGGCGCGCTGTTTGTCGATATCCTGTCCGGAGTGGCCGCCGATCAGTCCCTCTACGGTGATGTCGATGACGGTGCCGACCTTCTGCACTGTCTGAACAGGGAAATGCGCGGTAACGGCGGCGCCGCCTGCGCAGCCGGCCAGCAGTTCGCCCTCTGTCTCACTGTCTAAATTGAGCAGATATTTCGCCTTCAGATCAGATGTGTCGAGGGCATCAGCGCCCAACATACCGATCTCCTCGCCGGTAGTCAGCACAACTTCCAGCGCCGGATGCTCTATCGTATCATCATCAAGTATGGCCAGTGCCATGGCAACGGCGATGCCGTCGTCGCCGCCCAGGGAAGTCCCCTTTGCATGTACATAGCCGTCTTTGATCTCAAGTTCCAGAGGATCTTTCGTCATATCGATGGAAGTACCCGGATCCTGTACGGCAACCATATCCATATGGCCCTGGATCATCAGTGTCTGATCACAATCATAGCCGGCTGAGGCCGGTTTCTTGATAACGACGTTTAACGCCTCGTCCTGGCGGACTTCCAGATGACGTTCCTCTGCAAAATGCACGAGGTAATCGCTGATGACTTTCACATCAGCGGAACCGTGCGGTATACGTGTGATTTCTTCAAAATAACCGAATACGCTGGCTGGCTCGAGGCCGCTCAGAATACCCATGTTCTCATGCCTCCTGTATTGATTAGTTTTTAAAACTGTGAATCGGCGCCGGGATGCGTCCTGTACGCCGGATAAAGTCTTCACAGCTGAACTGATTGACACTCATGACCGGCGCATGGCCCAGCAGGCCGCCGAATTCAACGGTATCGCCGACCGTCTTACCGTAAACCGGAATGACGCGGACGGCGGTTGTCTTCTGATTGATCATGCCGATTGCCATCTCGTCAGCGATGATGCCGGAGATGGTGGATGCACTTGTGTCGCCCGGAATGGCGATCATGTCGAGACCGACGGAGCAGACACAGGTCATAGCTTCCAGTTTCTCGATGGTCAGCGCGCCGGCGTTGACGGAATCGATCATGCCCTGATCCTCGGAAACCGGAATAAAGGCGCCGGAAAGACCGCCGACATACGAAGATGCCATGATGCCGCCCTTCTTGACCTGATCGTTCAGGAGCGCGAGGGCTGCGGTTGTTCCCGGTGCGCCGGCTCTCTCGAGGCCCATGCTCTCGAGGATATCGGCAACGCTGTCTCCGATTGCCGGTGTCGGCGCAAGGGACAGGTCGATAATGCCGAATGGTACGTGAAGCCGTCTGGCCGCCTCATTGGCTACCAGCTGGCCGACACGGGTGATCTTGAAGGCCGTCTTCTTGATGGTCTCACAAAGAACACCGAAGTCGCCCTGCCCGGACTCCTCGATGGCGCGCTTTACGACGCCCGGACCGCTGACACCGACATTGATGACGGTATCGCCTTCGGTAACGCCATGGAAAGCGCCCGCCATGAACGGGTTGTCATCCGGTGCGTTGCAGAAAATAACGAGTTTGACGCAGCCGATGGAATCCTGATCCTTTGTAAGCTTCGCTGTATCCAGGATGATATTTCCCAGCATACGGACCGCATCCATATCAATACCGGTTTTGGTCGAACCGACATTGATGGAGCTGCAGACGAGTTCAGTCTCGGAAAGTGCCTGCGGAATGGATTCGATCAGCATTCTGTCTGCCGGCGTCATTCCCTTTGATACAAGGGCTGAATAGCCGCCGAGAAAGTTGATGCCGATCTCATGCGCCGCCTTGTCAAGCGTTTTGATGATCTTCACATAATCATCGGTGCTGCGGCAGGCAGCTCCGCCGACCAGCGCGATCGGCGTCACGGAAACTCTCTTATTGACGATGGGAATCCCGTATTCCTGGCTGATATCTTCTCCCGTCTTCACGAGATTCTGCGCCTTCGAGGTGATTTTGTCATATATATTGCTGCACAGTCTGTCCACGTCGCTGTTGATGCAGTCGAGCAGGCTGATGCCCATGGTGATGGTCCGCACATCGAGATTGGACTCTTCTATCATCTTATTGGTTTCTTCAACTTCGGAAATATTGATCATGCTGTCACCTCACACTCTGTGCATCAGATCGAAAATATCTTCACGCTGAGCCTTGATCTGTACACACATGTCGCTGCCGATCTTCTCGAGATCAGCGGCGAGATCGGCAAATGCGAGGTCCGCGTCCGTCGGATCACAGATCATCATCATATGGAAAAATCCCTGACTGATTGACTGGTCGATATCGAGAATGTTGATATGGTGTTCGGCAAGATATGTACATACTCTTGCAATAATGCCTACCCTGTCTTTTCCTACTACGGAAATGATTATTCTGCTCATGCTGTTCCCTCCTGATCAGAAATTATTCCAGAATGATTTTTTCGTGCGGACAGCTGCGAGGCGCTGCGGTAAGTGCCGGCAGAACCGTATTGCTGTCCTCAAATGCTGCGTCAAGTTCATCGCGGACGGCGGCTAGCGCCAGTGCCGGATAATTGTTCTCTTTACTGAGATGCCCCAGAATGATGTGCTGTACCTTCTCGTTCATAAGACGGCAGGCCAGCTGACCGGCGTCTTCATTGCTCAGATGGCCGTAGTTGCCGGCTATTCTGACCTTGAGCCGATAAGGATACGGACCCGTCTCCAGCATCCGTACATCATGATTGGCTTCTATATAAAGAAGATCACAGTCCTGCAGATCGGAAACAATACTGTCATCAAAAAATCCCAGGTCCGTCACAGTGCCAACCCGGTAGTGCGGGTCGCTGATCCGGTATGCAACCGGGTCTCTGGCATCATGAGATACGGAAAAGGGATGAACATTGAAGGTTCCGATCCGGACATCTTCCTGCGGCCTGATTACATGAAAAAGGCTGTCGTCGACTTCGCCGAGAGAACGGATATTCCGCACGGCGCTGATTGTACCGCGCGTGGCATAGACCGGTACGTGGTATTTGCGCGTAAATACGCCGAGACCGCTGACGTGATCAATGTGCTCATGCGTGATAAAAAGAGCGTCAATGTCGCGCGGGTCGCATCCGGCACTGCGAAGTCCCTCTTCGATTCTTTTCTTGCTGATCCCTGCATCGATCAGTATATGTGTGTCGTCATTACCGGCGTACAGGCAGTTGCCGCTGCTGCCGCTGGCAATACTGGTAAATTCCATCTTCAGTTCTCCAATTTTATATGTACAAATTTAATTTATTATAATTCAAAGGACGATCAAAAGCAATACATTCAGCCATGACAGCACCATGAAAAGATAGAATGTAAAATGAAAAACATGTAGATTCTATAACGCGGAAAAGGCGGAATATACGGGCTTTGACGGCTGCACAGACAGGTATAATGCCTGCCTCCCCGGCTGTATGACAGTGCTTCTTCCGGCAGGCATTATATGGCAGATATATTGCCGGCCAAGGCCGCATCGCTTTTTCTGCACAAATTAAAAAAGAGAAGCTTGCGCTTCTCTTTTTTAGATAGAATGTAACTTCACGGAGTGTAGAATGTGGTATCTCCGATAGTCATGAATTCACGAACACTCGAAAGCGGCACGCCGCTCGTCATGTTGAAATAGAGGTAATTGCCGGCAACGCTGTCGCCGTAAAGTGCATCCAGTGTCGCCTGATAGCAGGTCTCACTCGGACCATTCTCAAGTACCTCATCAAGTACGCCTGTGTAAGCAGGCGGGAACTGACCTTCCTGATAAATAACGTCATGCGCGTTATCCGGGAAATTGTCGCTCACAATACGGTTGATGATCACATTCGCAACACCAACCATAGCATCATATGGTTCACCCTTTGCCTCGCAGGTAACCTCACTGGCAATAAGGTAGATATCTTCATCTGAAAGATCCAGCACTTTGCCGGATGAAGCATCTGCTGCTTTATTAATTACAGGTGACGAATCAATGTCACCGTCCGAAGTCGATTCCAGATAGTTATTAGCACTGCTTATAATACTCTCTGAGACATTTGCTTCCGTCTCGGAAACCTCTGCTGTCTCAGAAGCTGCGTCGGCCTTCTCTGATCCTTCTGATAAGAAGGCATTCGCAAAGATCAGGCAGACCGCCAGAAATATCGTTATAATCAGTGTAGCGCCATATGTAATCGTCTTATGCATATTTATGCACCTCACTGTATAAAACCTTAACAATTAACAGAAATGTTACATTTTTGTATATGTAGATTTTAACAGATGGATTGTAGATTGTCAACACCTGCAAAATATTGATAAAATATCGTCTGTAATTGACTCTGTTTTCGATTATGCATTCTTCAGTTTCCTGGAAAGCTGTTCGTAAACATCTGACAATTTGCCGTTATTTTCAATTACAAACTGACATCTTGACAAAAGTTCAGAATCATTGTCCTGACTTTTGATAATTGAATCAATTTTTTCGTCAGAATACCCGCGTGTCTCTTTTAATCGGATACGGCGGATAGATGGGTCTGTGTGCACATACCATATTTCGTCGAAAAGATTTTCGTCTCCGTGCCCAAGAAGAATCGCCGATTCAATTGCAACAAAATTGTACTTTTTTGAATACTTTGCGTATTCTATTTTCTTTTTTACCTCGTCGCGGACGTCATCCCTGGTTGCCTGATTCAGTATACGCATCTTCTCTTCATCATTAAATACAAGTTGTGCGAGTTTCTGGCGATCGATTTCCCCGTCGCTGTCCAGAAAGTCTGTGCCGAATGCATTCACGATCTTGTTATAGCTGCAGTGTCCTTTCCGTTCATTTTCACGTGCGACATCATCTGTCACAACAGTCAGACCGCCGAAGTCATCACGCAGCATACGCATGACCTCGGACTTTCCTGTTCCGGCACCGCCGGTTATACCATAGACCTTGATATCGTTCATAGTGCTCTCTCCTGTTCTGTATTGTTAAGCTGCTCTTACTATATATAATCTATTTCAGATCATACCAGCTGCGGCCGCTGTTCATATCCACGACAAGCGGTACGGAAAGCTGCGCCGCGTTTTCCATCTCTTCCTGCAGAATCCGGCGGACCTGCATCTCTTCGCTCTCATCCGCCTCGATCAGCAGTTCATCGTGAATCTGCAGAATCAGACGTGCGTGAAGATTCTCTTTCTTCAGACGCTTCCACACATTGATCATGGCGATTTTGATAATGTCGGCGGCGGTTCCCTGTATCGGTGCATTCATGGCGACACGTTCACCGAACTGACGCTGCATGAAGTTGCTCGATGACAGTTCCGGAACCGGTCTGCGGCGCCCGTAGAGCGTCTCTGAATAGCCTTTTTCGCGGGCGCTGGACACAAGGCCGTCCAGAAAGCTTTTGACGGCCGGATAGGTACGGAAATAGTCTTTGATGTACTGATCTGCCTCTTTGCGGGAAATACTCAGATCCTGGCTGAGGCCGAATGAACTGATGCCGTAGACAATACCGAAATTGACGGCTTTTGCATTGCGCCTCTGCTGCGGCGTTACTTCATCGAGCGATACATGAAAGACCTTGGATGCCGTGATGCGGTGGATATCCTTCTCCTCACGGTACGCCTCGATCAGATTCTCATCGCCTGCCATATGGGCGAGAATACGCAGCTCAATCTGTGAGTAATCGGCGTTGACGAAAATGCTGCCCGGCTCCGGCACGAAAACCTTGCGGATCAGACGGCCAAGTTCCATGCGGACCGGGATGTTCTGCAGGTTCGGCTCGGTGCTGCTGATTCGGCCGGTCGCCGTGATGGTCTGATTAAAGGTAGAATGTATTCTATTATCGTTAGAATCTATATAACCGGCCAGACCATCCGCATAGGTCGACTTCAGTTTTGTCAGCTGCCGGTATTCCAGTACCATGTTGACGATCGGGTCATAATCACGCAGCTTCTCCAGGACATCGGCGGATGTCGAATATCCCTTTTTGGTTTTCTTCGCAAATGGCAGATGAAGTTTTTCAAACAGGATCTGTCCCAGCTGGATCGGTGAATTGATGTTGAATTCCTCGTCTGCACATTCATAGATGCCCTTCTCCAGTTCCCGGATACGGCCGGTAAGCCGGCTGCCGTAATCGGCAAGCTCGTCCCGGTTGCAGCGGATACCTGCCTCTTCCATATCATGCAGTACAAATATCAGCGGAAATTCGACAGTCTCATACAGCAGGTCCATACCGCACTCTGCCAGTTTCTCCTGCAGCACAGGCCGGGCCATAACCGGCACGGCTGCCTGAAATGCCAGGTAGAGAGCGAAATCCTCAGGAGACTTTTCGCGCGCCGTTTTCAGATCCGCCTTTTTGAAAAGATCATTTCTGGACGGCAGTGTCATGTTCAGAAAATCCATCGCGACCGAATCGCAAGTGTAATTATTCTTCAGCGGATTCATAAGATACGCCGCAATCGACACATCGAACACACGTTCGTCAGAACCGATGGCGATATATTTCATCTGCGGTTTAATGTCCATAAAGGATGTATAAGCGGCACGTTCAATGACGCTGCGGGCAAATGACCGTATCGACTCCGGCGAGGCACCGCGTTCGCCGGCGATCATGAAGACCGGCTCTTCGTTCTTTATACAGGCACTCAGCCCTTCCAGACCGTTTTCCGAAAAATAATACAGGCCGGCTTCGGTCCCCTCACCGATCCTGGCAAGATATGCCTCTGCTGCCTCAGGGCTTTCAAGCTGCACCGCCGGTTTATGCTCCTGCGCCGCATCCGGCACGTGATCAAAGCGCTTCAGAATATTGTTGAGCTCCAGCTTCTTAAACATATTATAGGAAGCTTCGTTGAACAGATCGCCGACTCTTGCGGATTCCGGATCGAACTGACCGAGGCTGCAGTCTGTCTTGATCGTCACGAGAACTTTGGAAAACTGTGCCTGCTCATAGTAGGCAGCCAGATTTTCCGAAGCTTTCTTCGGTTTGATCTCTGCCGCATGCTCATAGGCATTTTCGATGCTGTGGTAAGCAGAAATGATTTTAGACGCCGTCTTCTCTCCGATGCCCGGAACGCCCGGGACATTATCAGAGGAATCGCCCATCAGCGCTTTCATATCGATAAATTCGTGCGGCGTAACACCGTATCTCTCCTGCACGTCGGCCGGGTAATAATTCTCGACTTCATTGCCCGTCCGGTAAGTTTTCGGGATGCGGATCCGTACGTGCTCATCCGCCAGCTGAAGCAGATCGCGGTCGCCGGAAATGATGTCGACCTCATGTCCCATCTTCGCATAGACACGGCTGAGCGTTCCGAGAAGATCATCGGCTTCGTAGCCTGCCTGTTCCACGGTCGGGATATTCATGGCATGCAGAACATCCTTCATGACCGGAACCTGCTCCCGAAGTTCCGGGGCCATAGGCTTCCGGGTTCCCTTGTATTCGCTGTACATTTTGTGGCGGAAGGTCGGCGCATGCACATCAAAGGCAACCGCCAGATAATCGGGCTGACTGTCGTCGATGAGCTTCAGCATGATGTTCAGAAAACCGTAAATCGCGTTGGTATGGAAACCTTCTGCGTTGGTAAGCGGCGGAACGCCGAAAAAAGCTCTGTTCAGGATGCTGTGGCCGTCAATCAGTATAACTTTTCCCATAACTTTTTTCCTCTATATTATAGTGTTGTTTTGTGTTTCTCAATGACAGGTTCATCATACACTATTTTTGCTCTGAAATAAAGATCAGTAAGGCGGTGTATCTGTCTTGACTAATAGTGAGTTTGGATATATAGTAAGATTAAAACTGAAATTTGTCACTATATTTAAACGGGGTTTTATATGTCGTCACTTAACGTAAGCAGTTATCTTCATATTTATATCGGTCTTTTCGATAACAAAATTCAGTTCGGGCGGCAGCAGGCTGCTCTCCCCGTCGGAGAGGCCATTCTGCAGTTCATCTATTATGATTTCAAACCGATTGTGAACCGGCTTCATTATTCTATTGATGATTTCAGCCCGGCGCATCCTTTTTTCCGTGCGAGCAGTCCGCAGTGGCAGCTGGCTTTTATCAATCATATAGAGAAGAATGACAAGGCCGGTGATATGCCCTCTCTGCAGGATATCATACAGCTGCAGGATAAGTACAGACATATGATGGAGACGCTATACGAATCCCAGAGCATTGCCGATCAGAAGAAGTTTCGCGATTATACGGCGGGTGATGACTGGATCAGCCGTCAGAACTGTTTCAGCAATATGCGGATCAATTATGTCGATACTGCCTTTACCGCGGTCGATTATCTCGTGACTTCTCTTGATGAATGCCTTCTGCTGGAGTTTACGGAACTGCTGCGGCGCAGGATTTCCTATAAGGTATGCAAGAACTGCGGACGTCTTTTTATTCCGAAGCGTTCCAATACGGACTACTGCTCCCGCATCGTCACCGAGGACGGCAAGACCTGCGCCGAGGTTGGCTATACCAAAACCTTCAACAGGAATGTCCGCAATGACGAACTGCTGCAGGCGTACACGCGGGCCTATAAGGCACACTACGCGCGGATGTCCAAGCCGCGTAAGCGTGTTGCGAACATGACGCGGGAAGAATTTGAAGAATGGTACGCAGAGGCCAAGGACAAGCTGAACAGAGCGCGCCGCGGTGAGATCGACGGCGAAGAATTCAAGCGCTGGCTGAAAATATGACGATTGTAATATTTAAAAAGTAGAACATATGTGTTGCTGCGGGATATCTGATCAGCAGAACATATTTGTTATGGCGGAGAAAAAGCCGGTCCGTAAGGACCGGCTTTCTTAAACCCGTTTATTTGTTTTTGACATTCGAACTTTCCGTATACCCGTCTCCGGCGTTCTCTTTCAGATAGTTCTGCAGGTCATCGAGTGTCGCAAAACCTCTGTAGGTGTGCCCGTCGGCATCATAGGTGCCTTCTGTATCGGAGCCACTGCCCGGCGTTATGAAGTCATCCGTCTCCACGCTGCACGAGCCATCGCTGTTGATGACGGCATCCTCGAATCCGACATAGTAATAATAGGCAATGGCGGAACCGCCGTTGATGACGTTGACCTTGTAGATGCCGTATAAGGTATTGTGCGGCTTCGCGGAGGACGAATCTTTGCTGTACAGTATATAGCCGCAGGTGATCATGCTCTTGTAATTCTGCTCGCTGTCCCAGCTGGAATTGATCTCTTCCTGCAGAGCGCTCTGCGCCTTCGCATCGATCTCATTCTTCGCATCATCTGTGATCTGATCGATCGACGTCATATATTCGCTGAGTCCGCTGACAGTAATCGTCGTGGATTCCTCTTCCGGTATCTTCTTGTATTTCTCCATGTATTTCTCAAAGCTGGATACCGATTTCGGTGAAAGTGTCAGCGTAACCGTATCGCCATTGGCAAGTCCCGTGCTCGGTTCAGCCTTGATCTTAAGTGTAGAGTCAAGTCCCGTGATACTGATCGTTCCGTCCGGCGATACGCCTGTATAGCGGATGTTCAGTGTGCTGAAGACATCGACTTTCTCGACATCCTTAAGACCGGTAACCGTAATCTCGAGCGGCTCATCGGCAAGTTCCACATGGTATTGTTTGAAAATGGTATTGTCGATATCGAAAGTAACCTCCACCGTGTCGCCGTTGGCGAGATCCTTGGTGTTGCCGATGGAATAGGAAAATCCCTTATCAATCAGTTCCTTGGCAAAATCTGTCTTATTGCCGACGGATATCTTGCGGAAAATGCTGCTGGTATCGAGCTTGGCCGCAATCTGCCTGGTAAAGGCATCTTCATCGAAAGTGACATTCGCTTCGCCGTATTCGTTGTAGCCGCTTACATCGACATTGAAATAGCGCGCGGGGTCGACTGTTGCCGCCCTCTGACCGGCGGATTCGAAAACGAAATAACCGGTAATGGCAATGCAGGCAAGAAGCAGTATGGAAATGAAGATCTTCACATGATACCAGAGCTTCCTCTTCTGCTCTTTGGTCTTCTTCGGCTTATCCTTCTTCTCCTGCTCTGTCTGGACAGGCCGCAGTGCGGTGGAATTGCTGTGAGGACTGCCGGATTGGGCTGTGCGTCCGCCGCCGGCGTTGTCTGCACCGGCCTTCGCATTATCGCCGCGTCCGCCGCCGGCATTGTCTGCACCGGCTTTCGCGTTATCGCTGCGTCCGCCGCCGGCATTGTCCGCACCGGCTTTCGCGTTATCACTGCTTCCCGGCGCTGCGGATCCGGTCTGCGCATGCCCGCTTCCTTCTTCTTTATTCTGCGGCGCCTCGCCCGCCGTATTGTCTGATGCGGCAGAAGATGCACCGCTGCCGTCTGTCTGACTCTTCTGCGATTTACCGCAGTATGGGCAGGTCATGGCTTCGTCTCTGATATCCATTCCGCAGTAAATACATTTCTTCATGTTAAATCACCCTTATAGTAAGAATAAGAACTGTTCCGCTGAAACAGTTCTCATAAATTTCTGTATCTGTTTCTTCTATTTTATCATAGTATATGGTTTTTGAAAGCCGTAAACAAAAAATATAAAAGAAACATTTACCGCAGGAGCTTCAGCAGGCAAGGGTAAACCAGTTCATATATGGTAAGCGTTCTGTGCGGTATGCCGGCCGCATCCATTGCCTGGCACTGCTTGTCTGTCGGCGCGGTATAGGGATATACACCGTATAGGAAAGGGAAAAATGAGTACATAAAATGGATTCTGTCTGCCTCCTGCATCGCCGGCACAGATTTCTTCAGAATCTCCATCAGAGTATTCATGGCCTTCTGCATACAGCGCTTGAATTCGATTAATCGTTCGAGGCGGCTGTTTTCTTCAATTTCATACAGATTGGTTGACTGAATCCGGAGCAGTGTCCGTCTGCCATCAAGCGAATGCGCCAGCGCGTCTGCCAGCGTCTGCACCGTCAGGTCATTCCGGCGCAGAATCGCGAGCAGATCCTGTGTCCATAGCTCGTATTCCCGCTGCAGCAGGCCGAGAAATATTTCTTCAATGGTGCGGAAGTAATTGTAAATGGACGGACGGGAAAAGCTGGTATAAGCGGAAATTTCCTTAATAGTCACATCATGAAAGGATGACCGGCTGTACAGCGCATCGCAGGCGCGCAGAATCTCATCCCGCCGCATATCGGCATAGCCTTCCGGTACCTTCGGCATACAATCACCTCCGCTGTAATTTTGATGTTACAGAATATCTCCTGTTACCTTGCCGTTCAGAAGCTTTCCGCCGGCGATCTTAAGCTGCGGATAGGTCTTCCTGAGCTCGTCAACTGCCTTGCTGATGCCGCTGCCGCCGGAGGTCGCAAAGATCATGATTTTCTTTCCGGTGAAATCGCCGCTTTCGATAAAGGTATTGATAATGTGCGGCGCTACGCCCCACCAGATCGGGAAACCGATATAAACTGTGTCGTATCCCGCAAGGTCCGCCATCTGCCTGAGCGCCGGTCTGGAAGAGGCGTCGGTCATCTCAAGCGTGCTGCGGCTCTGCTTGTTCGTCCAGTCCAGGTCTTCTCTGGTGTAGGCCTGGGTCGGCTCGATCGCAAAAAGATCCGCACCGGCTTTGTCGGCCAGTTCCTTTGCCTTGCCTGCTGTCACACCGCTTGCTGAAAAATAAGCTACGAGTTTTTTGCTCATGTCAGATTCCTCCTGTTTGCTGATTATTTAGCTGACTCTGTGTCAACATCTTATATATAGCACTTTTGCACTTGTTAATCAATATTTCCGCCGGGAACATGATGCGCCCTTGCACTGTATATTTTACAGCGCAAGGTAAGCGGCGTATAATCAGATTATCAAAATGTCTTTTGGAGGAGAAATCAAAATGCCGCTTGCTTGTATTACGGGTGCCGGGTCCGGCATCGGACGCGAATTTGCACGCCAGCTGAGCCGACAGGGCTGCGCGCTGATTCTGGTCGGCCGGGATGAAAGAAAGCTCAGAAAGACGGCCGGCCTTTGCGGCCCGGAAACGGAAATCATAATCTGCGATCTCTCGGATGAGTCCGCCTGCTTCCGTCTCGCCGCGGACCTTAAGAAGCGTCCTGTCGATCTGCTCATCAATAATGCCGGTTTCGGGTATGTCGGTGAATTTGTCAGCGGCGATCCGGAAAATGATCTGGCCATGTTTCATGTGAATGCCGAGGCGGTGCATATACTGACGAGAGCCGTTCTGCCCCGGATGATCAGGGCTGATAAGGGGTATATTCTGAATACAGCATCAAATGCCGGCCTGCTCTGCGGCGGCCCGTATATGGCTTCTTATTACGCTTCCAAGGCGTATGTCGTGAGCCTTACGACATCGATTGCCGCCGAACTGAGACAGCGCGGCAGCCATGTGCATATTTCCGCTTTGTGTCCGGGCCCTGTCCGGACCGGGTTTGATGCCCGCGCCGGTGTCAGGCGGCCCCTGCCCGGTATTACGCCGGAGAAATGCGTATCTTATTGCCTGTCTCAGATGAAAAGACACAAGCTGATTATCATCCCGGGCGCAGCCGTCAGAACCGGTACGTATCTGGCGAAATTACTGCCGAGGAAACTGCAGAGCCGCGTGATTGCCATCGGCCAGAAAAGAAAAATGACCTGACCCGCCGGCGCACAGATCTGGCGATTGCTGCCGCCGCATATGAAAAAAGCACGATGCAGCGCTGATACTTATCTTCCTTACCGGATATCCGGCAAAAGAATATGTATCCGTGCATCGTGCTTTTTTGTGCAGTAAAATGTCTGTAAGAGCGGCGTTTATTGCGATGATTTCCTTATATCAAATAACGCCGCAGAAATCTCATTGCCCGAAGCTTTTCCGGTCAGATTTCTTTTTTCTTTCTGACAGCCAGTCCTGCGGCCGAGGCGCCGCCAAGCACGGCCATCATGGCTGATGCGGCCAGGTTGGATGTGTCGCCAGTCTTGTAGGTGCCGCCTTCCGCGGCTCCGGCTGATGCCTTCTGCACGCCGCTGGCTTTCGCCCTGGCATCTGCCGCATTTTCTGTGCTGTATCTTCAGCGTTCTGCGCATCCGATTTCGCGTCAGTATAGGCCTGATCCTTTGCGGATTCCGCTTCGCTCAGATTCTTTGTCCGGAACTCATAATGATTGCAGTCCCATCATCTTTTGCACCCTTAACTCCAGGTATTGATCTGGTCGCATTTTCCCCCCTAGAAAAGCTCATTGCTCCGCCGCCTCTTCCTGTTTTTCCGAATGAATTGCCTCTTCCACCCATAACTGCTTGTATGATGATTACAGAAGCTAAATCAACATTTTCCTTTCTTTTTCATTCTGTGGTTCAATACATTCAGATACTGTGGGACTTTTTATTTTTGCCTG
>OMWM01000042.1 GCA_900314775.1 uncultured Eubacteriales bacterium
TTACAGAACCCCGGATGAAATCTTCGAGGAGGAAATCGACCGAATCTACCAGGCTACTGCCTAGCGGAGGGTGTCCAACTTGTTGTTGCAATTTAGGCAGGAAATTTATTATAAGGAGCGTACAAAATGAGTACGGAAAGACACATTCAGTTATCACAGTTTTTATCGGACAGCACCAGAGTTTATTTCTGCCGCGGCCGGCAGGTTTTCGAATTTTTGAAAACGCTGCGGACGGCAATCAGGGCTTCTCCTGCTTTTAACATACACGGGCGGCTGTTCATATGTTACAATGTATGTACAGTACAGAAGATTTTACGGAGGCAGGAGATATGAAAAAGCAGAAAAGGTGCGCTGCGCTGCTTGCAGCCGCTCTTTCCGCATCTTTGATACTGAGCGGATGCGGACAGGGTGACACCGGCGAAACGGAGACGGAGACAGCCGCCCAGCTGAGCGATTTTGATCAGTTCATGCGGGACGAATTCAAGGAAGCCGTCAGCACAGATACGCTCACGCTGCACTATTATGTTGCCAACCCTTCCGCTTACGGTATCGATGACAGCGGCAAGGCTACCTTCGGCAGCGTTGACACCGAATATACCGATGACTACAGCAGCTCACTGCAGGAATCCCTGGACGGACTGCACGCATTTGACTACGACAGTCTGACATCCGATCAGCAGCTGACCTACAAGGTCTATGAGACCTATCTGAATACGGAGAAGGAATACAGCACAGAGGATCTTTTCTATTACAATGAGCCGCTCAGCACGATGTCCGGCGAACAGAGCATGTATCCGATCATGATGGCGGAATATGATCTCGAGGACAGAGAGGATATCAGCACCTATCTGAGCCTGCTGGACGATACCGACAATTATTTCTCACAGCTTCTCGCCTATGAACAGAAAAAGTCCGAGGCCGGCCTTTTCATGAGCGATGAATGCCTCGATGAAGTCATCGATGCCTGCCGCAGTTTCACGGACGATACCGATGACAATGTGCTGATCACCAGCTTCGAAGAGCGTCTGGATAATATCGACGGTCTGACGGTGCTGGAGAAGAAAAGCTATGAGAAGAAGAACAAGAAGAAGGTTGAAAATGTCGTGATTCCGGCCTATGAGGATCTGGTAAACGGCCTGGAGAAGCTGCGCGGCACCGGTAAAAATGACAAAGGCCTGTGCTATTACGATCAGGGACAGAAGTATCTGGAGTACCTGCTGCGGCAGACGGTCGGCACGAACAAGGACGCCGCCGCGCTGGAAAAAGAAATCGAGAGTGATATTACCGGCAAGATGAACGAGCTCCAGTATCTGATTGTCGACGACCCGACCCTGATCGACGGATTTTACGATGATATTTCCATGAGCGACCCGGATAAGATGCTGAAGAAGCTGCAGAAGAAGCTGGTATCCGATTTTCCGGAGGCCGTCACCGATGATTACGAACTGGAATATGTGCCTGATTCCCTGGCAGACAGCACGAATCCGGCCTTCTATTTCGTGCCGCCGGTCGATGTCGACCAGAATATCATTTTCCTGAACAAGTCGCAGATCGATTCCAATATCTCGCTGTTTGACACGCTGAGCCACGAGGGCTATCCGGGCCATCTCTACCAGCAGACCTATTTTAAAGCGACGAATCCGGCGGAAATACGTCTGATTCTCGGTTACAACGGGTATATCGAAGGATGGGCAACCTACGTGGAGCATTACTCCTTCGGCTGGGCAGGGCTCGATGAAAACGCCGCCCATCTGCAGGCACTGAATCTCGAGCTCACGCTGGACATGTATGGCTACCTCGATCTTGCCATCAACAATGACGGCTGGACGGAAGACCAGACGGCCGACTACCTCGCGCAGTTCGGCATCAGCGGCAGCGATACCGTACATGAGGTTTACATGCAGATCGTCGGAAATCCGGGTTCCTATCTGCCGTACGTGGTCGGCTATCTGGAATTTCAGTCGCTCTACGACAACGCGCAGGACAAGGCCGGTGCGGATTTCGACCCGGTTGCCTTCCACAAGGAGATCCTGACGATCGGACCATGTTCGTTTGACATCCTCGAGGCGAGAATGCTGTCCGACGGATACATCAATTCGACCGTCAATACCGATGACAGCGGCAGCCTCTGATTACGAACCTGTTATTTTACAATAAGAAAACGTGTCCGCATCCGGACCTGCCAGCACTGGCAGACCGCCGGATGGCGGACACGCTTTTTTTACTGCAGAACCGACTGTCAGTCCTGCGCGATCATCTTATTTTTTTCCTTGACCAGATTGGAAAACTCCTTGAATTTCGGACCGGCCGAATCGCCGCACAGCTCAAACAGGATTGCCTCCGAGCTGGTAATCAGCACACCTTCCTGCTGCGCCCGGATTATGGCGGCATCCATATCATCTTTCCGTTCAGAGGTAACCGCATCCAATGCGATAATCGGCGTAAATCCCGCCGCTTTCAGATCAAGACAGGTCTGCAGCACACAAACATGCGTCTCACATCCCATGACAACCACATTGCGGCGTCCAAGCGTGAGGAATTTCTCCATGATCTTCTCATCCTGGCAGCAGCTGAACGCCCGCTTATCCATGAAATCCCGGGTGCCCGCCGCTTCATAGATCTCCTCCACACTTGCGCCGAGGCCCTTTGTATACTGCTGTGAAATAATCACCGGTATGCCAAACAGCCGAAGGCCCTTCAGCAGGAATTCCGTTCTGTGCAGAACACCTTTGCAGTTGTACATCGCAGGAAGCAGTTTCTCCTGCATGTCGATACAGATTCCGCATGTTTCTTCTGGTAAGATTCGCATCTTTGATACACCTCCCCTGAGCATGCCGCATGCATCTTCAAATATCCGTCTTCTTCCCCACCAGATAATTGTAGATATCACGTCGGGCAACGCCTCTTTCGGCTGCGACCCGCTTCATGGCTTCTTTCCTGTCCATCCCCTGATCAAGGAAGATCTTCATGTGATCTTCAACCGAAATATTGTTCCATTGTTTCTTTGCAGCTTCCTCGAGCGCCTGCCGGGAAGCTCCATCGAGTACTAACACGATCTCGCCTCTGGGGCTGTTTTCGGTGTAATAACTGATCGCATCAGAAAGTGTAGTACGGTTTACAGTTTCATGTTTCTTCGTAAGCTCGCGGCAGACAGCGACCCGCCGGTCACCGCCCGCTGCTTTTTCAAGAAGCGCCAGCGTCTTCAGCAGCCGGTGCGGCGCTTCATAAAATACCGTTGTTCTCGTCTCCGTCTTCAGCCTGTCCAGAACGATTTTCTGCTCTTTCTTATCCCGCGGCAGAAAGCCCTCGAAGCAGAATCTGCGCGTCGAAAAGCCGGAAACAATCAGTGCATTGACGCAGGCCGCCGCCCCCGGAATCGGGGAAATCTCGATGCCGGCCTCGATGCACATCTTCACAAGCTCTTCACCCGGGTCAGAGATGCCCGGCGTCCCGGCGTCCGTAATCAGCGCCACGTCGAGTCCTTCCTGCATCTTCTCCACCAGGTATTTTCCCTTGTCGAATTTATTATATTCGTGGTAACTCGTCATCGGCACATGAATGTCGAAATGATTCAGCAGCTTGATGCTGTTGCGCGTATCCTCCGCCGCAATCAGATCCGCCGCCTTCAGTGTCTCCACCGCACGGACCGACATATCCCCGAGATTGCCGATCGGTGTGGCCACCAGAAATAATCTTCCCATCATCGCGTTACCCGTCAATATCCGTAAATATCATATATCTCGTCTGTATATACGCCCTGCGCCTTGTAGACAATCAGCGGCTTTTCCACGGTAAGACGCCGCTTTCCGCCGCGCACGGCTTCAATCAGAACCATATTCGGTTCCCTGTCCGCAAACGGATACACCATCCGCATACGTTTCGGCTCCATCCGGTACTTCGTCAGCACCTCGAAAATCTCAACAAGCCGAAACGGCCTGTGCACAAGATAAAAACGGCCGCCCGGCCGCAGCACACGCGCCGTCTCCCGTGCAATATCTTCAAATGTACACATCACCTCGTGACGTGCAATCGCCTTCGGCAGCGATGGATTCTTAAGCCCGTGCATGTCCGTCATATAAGGCGGATTCGACGTCACCACGTCGACAGAAGAAGCCTTGAAATAAGGAGAAAGATCCCTGACATCGCCGGTAATGATATCGATCCGGTCTTCCAACCCGTCTCCGGCAACACTTCGTCTTGCCATATCCGCACTGTCAGCCTGAATCTCTATACCGGTCAGATGCTTAGCCGGCGTCTTCGCCGCCATCAGGACAGGGATAATCCCGGTTCCTGTGCCGAGGTCGACGACCGTCTCGCCTTCCTTTGCCTGCGCAAAGCCGGACAGCAGGACCGCATCCATGCCAAAACAGAACCGCGCCGGATCCTGAATGATCGTAAGCCCGTGGCGGTTCAGGTCATCCAGACGTTCACCCGGTTTAAGTATCGTCATTGATCCTGATTTCCCTTATAGTGATCCGTCTTCCCGCCGCTGCCCGCGGAAAAACTGTTCCTGCCGGCGCCCTTGCTGCCGCCGGCGCCATTTCCTCTGGCAGAATTTCTGCCCCGGCCCGATCCGGAACTTCTGCCCGAACCGCCGTTTCTGCCGAAACTAAAACTGCTGCCATAGCCGCCGTTGCGGCTGAAATCGCGGTCGCTGTTCCTGCCGGAACCGGTGCCTCTGCCGGAACCATTATTCCTGCCGGCGCCTGTCTTCCCGGAGCCCTTCGATGTATTGCTTCTGCCGGAACCATTGGCCGCATTGTTCCTGCCGGAACCTGCCTGGCCGCTTCTCTGTGCGGCGCCGCTCCTGCCGGAGCCGCCTGCAGTACCATCTCTATGGCCGGCGCCATCCGCAGCGCTATCTCTATGGCCGGCGCCATCCGCAGCGCCATCTCTATGGCCGGCGCCATCTCTGTCAGCACCATCTCTGTGGCCGGCGCCATCTCTGTCAGCGCTATCTCTATCAGCGCCATCTCTGCCGGCACCGCCGTCCGCCTCCGGACTGCTGTCACCGCGCTCTGTCATCGTCTCGGCGCTGCTCTCGCCCTCCGGCTCCGCCGCTTTGTCCTCACTGCGGCCGCCCTTGCCGCCGCGGCGTCCCTTCGGCCGGAATTTAAGCTCCGACGCCTTGTATTCACGAATATCCGTGTCGCCGTCTTCCTGCGTGATCAGCACTTTCACCGTCTGCCGCAGCACATTGACACTCTGCACTTCACCACGCTCGCCGTTTTCCAGCGTTACCTTCTCACCGACGTTCGGCAGTTTCTTATTCAGCCACTCATAGGTGCTCTCTTCATTTTTCAGACAGCACATCAGACGGCCGCAGACACCGCTGATCTTCATCGGATTCAGCGAGAAATTCTGCTCCTTCGCCATCTTGATCGATACCGGCGCAAAATCCGTCAGAAACGTCTGGCAGCACAGCGGCCGGCCGCAGATGCCGATTCCGCCGAGAATCTTGGTCTCGTCGCGCACACCGATCTGCCGCAGCTCGATACGCGTCTTGAACACAGACGCGAGATCGCGCACCAGCTCACGGAAATCAATCCGTCCGTCCGCGGTAAAATAATACAGCACCTTATTGTTATCAAATGTATATTCCGCACTGATCAGCTTCATTGGAAGCCCGTGCTTTCTGATCTTCTCCAGGCAGATCTGATAAGCCTGTTTCTCCTTCTCGTGATTGTCTGCCTGCCTCTTGTCATCTTCCTTCGTGGCAACCCGGATCACCGACTTGAGCGGCTGAACCACCTTCGAATCGTCCACATCGGTCGGTGCCAGAATCACACGCCCATATTCCACGCCGCGGACTGTCTCGACAATCACATTGTCATGCAGCCGGATATCGTAGCCGTTCGGGTCGAAATAATAGAGCTTACCGGCAGGCCGGAAACGCACACCAATCACTCTGATCATTAATATTAATTCTCCTTTATCGCCAGCAGGAGCATCTCCATCGCAATCTCAAAATTAACATTGGCATCCAGCCGCAGCTCGGCTGTATCAAGCGCCTTCAGAATATTGTTGATACTCTCGTAGGAAGCAATATTGGCCTTCTCCTGCAAATACTGGTACTCATTTTTAAACACAAGCTGGTTCACATCGTTGGTAGCCTTGAGTACCAGAACATCGCGGTACCATACCTTCATGATATCCAGCAGATCATTCACATCGATGCCATTATTGGTAATCGCACGCACCGATGAGCAAAGTTCATAATCCTCCATATGATCAATTCTGCGGAGGATATCCAGAATGAATTCCAGATTCTCCATGAAATTCTGCGAAGTAGCCATGCGGACAGCCTTGCCCGTCAGACCCTGCGCATAGGCGGCGCAGACCTTCGCCTGATAATCCGGAATTCTGTATCTCTGTTCAAGAAGCTTCTCGATCTTCTCCGTATCCACACTGCGCAGATTCAGCACAATACAGCGGGACCGGATCGTCGGCAGAATCGTGCCCGGCGAGCTGACAAGAAGCAGAATCACCGCATAGGCCGGCGGCTCCTCGATCGTCTTGAGAAGCGCATTCTGCGCCTCCACTGTCAGTTTGTCCGCCTCCGGAATGACATAAACCTTGTAACCGTCGTAATACGGCTTCTCGAAAACATCATTGATCACCTGTTCGCGGACATCGTTCACACCGATGCTGGCTGTCTTCTCGTGCTGCACCACCTTCACATCCGGATGGCTGCCGCTGTCAAACTGATGACACGAATCACACATATTGCACGCATCACCGTAACCGGCCTGACACACCAGCGCCTTCGCAAAAGCACTCGCCACCAGTGTCTTGCCTGAACCAGGCTCACCGCAGATCATATAAGCGTTAGATACTTTGTGATTTTTGAGCGCCGTCTGCAGATATCCGATCACCTGCTCATGCCCGATAATATCCTTAAAACCGTTCACAAAATCACTCCTTTCGCACAGAAAACAGCCGCCTGTCAATTGGCTGCAAAACTCCTTTATATCATTTAATTATAGCATATTTCCGGTTCTTATATCAATACAGGTCCATGTCGTGCATAATCTCCGCACAGCACTTCTCAAGGTCCTCATTGACATAACGCCGCTCAATACCGCAGGATGCCAGCTTCTCCTCCGAAAAATCCTTCAGGTCCGCCAGATAGCGCCGGCACATCTCCGGATAATTCGGCTTTTTCTGCGCCCGCTCCCGCGCAAATGCCCGCAGAAACCGCTCATTGTCATCCACATCGATATACAGCGGCACTACCCGCGCCGCACCGAAATACTGCCGGATGCTGCAGTACGCCTCGAGCGTCCCGATCATCAGGGAATCCGCCTTTTCAAGGTCAATCTGCCCGTCATCGGCGGTAAAATAGTGCCACTCCCCGCCGACAACCTGATATGTCCGCGCCTCGATAATCTGCCCTGCAGACTGCATCTGCGCATACTGCTTATCCGTCACAAAATGATAATCGAATCCGTCCGTCTCGCCGGTACGCCGCGGCCGCGTCGTATACGGCACAATCTGGCGCAGCGATGGCCGCCGCTTAAGCAGCATTTGGAAAATGGTATCTTTCCCGGACGCACTCTTGCCCATAATACAAAAAAGTCTATGCATAATCCTTTACCACCCGGACCCGGCCGTCACAGCCGCGCACCTGAAAACCGCAGCGCAGCCACCGCCTGATAATCCGGACCGTCTCCTCTGTAATCTCCTCGCCTGGTGCCGCAATCGGCACATCCGGCGGATAAAGATAAATGCAGCCGGCGCTGCACCGTCCCACGGCCCTGTCCAGCTCTATCTCCTCGGCCGGCCCGAATGCCGCTTTGTAAGATGGCATCACCTGCCGCATCTCCGGCATTTCCAGATCCTCTGCGTCCAGATACTGATCCGGCCGCAAAGCCGCCGCGTCCATAAAAGCATGATCCGTATCCATCGCACGCAGCACAGCGATGAGCCGTGCAAAACCCGCCTCATCATCGCCGACCGTCGTCATCGCCAGCACATAATCCGGCTCCGCCATTTCCGTTTCCAGATGATAGACGCGCCGCAGCCAGTCCGCCGCTGCCGCCCCGTTCAGCCTGTGCCGGCGCACGGAAAGGACAAGTTTGGACCGGTCCAGATCAAAGGTGCCGCGCCCGAAATCCTCTGCCTCCGGCAATTCAAAATGACGCAGCTCATGAATCTGCGCACGCAGCCGCGTAAGACGCCGCGTGTAGGTATCAAAAAGCTCACCGCCGCGCTCCTGCATCATGTGCATACTGGCATCAATGCTGCCCATCAGGATATAGGAAGGGCTGCTGCTCTCAAAAACATCCAGCATATCGCGCACCCGCTGCCGATCCACCAGCTTGCCGTTAACATGCAGCAGCGCCGTCTGCGTCATCGCCGGCAGCGTTTTATGCGTACTCTGAATCACAAGGTCCGCCCCGCAGCTGACCGCGCTTTCCGGGAAATAATTGGAAAACGGAAGGTGCGCTCCATGCGCTTCATCGACAATCAGCGCAAACCCGCTCTCATGGCAGATCTGCGCAATCTTCCGGATATCGGAAACCACGCCGGGGTAGGTCGGGGAAGTAATCACAACCGCACCGGCCAGAGGCCGGCTGCCCGCCGGGGCGGCCTTTCGGATGGCCTCCCGGACCGCCTCCGGCCGTATGCCCTCGGCGATGGCGAACTTTCCATTGATTTCCGGATAAATATACACGGGATTCAGCTGCAGCACCTCAATCGCATGATAAACCGAGGCATGGCAGTTTCGCGCGGCGATAATACGCCCGCTGCCGCAGCAGGCCGCTGCGATGGCGGCCAGAAGCGCACCTGTACTGCCATTAACCACAAAATACGTCTCTTCCGAGCCATAAAGACGCGCCGCAAAATCCTGCGCATCCTTTAAAATACCCTGCGCATTGTGCAGGTCGTCCGTGCCCTCAACCTCCGTCACATCCATCCGGTAAACATTTTCCAGGCCGGGCGGCGCCAGGCGCCGCTTATGTCCCGGCATGTGAAAAGGATAAAGATCCCGCTCTCCATACGCCTTCAGAAATTCAAAAAGCGTCATTCGCTCTTCCTCAGATAATCACAGCAGACCTTGCCGACCGCCGAAGGCGCTTCCATGTGAGGCATCGCGCAGGTATTTCTGACCATATGCGAAATGATTGCCGGATCGGCACTGCGATATGCTTCAATCGTCCGGTCAATACCCGGCAGATCGCGCCCGCCGACAATCATCGCCTCGCACTGCATTTTCCGCAGCATGGCAAGCGCATCGCAGGCATCATAACCGGCAATATGACTCGAAAGCGTAAATCGCGCACCGGAACCATTCAGATGTGCCGCCTCCGTAAAACTGCGAATCATCGTCTTCGATACGCAGCCCTCATTTTTAAAATATTCATGGCGGAATCTTGCCGCCACCGCCGGATAGGAGAACAGGCAGGTGTAAATGCCCGTACCAATCAGCGGCATCTCAATCAGATTGCCAAGCACACGGCTCGGCTCATCCGTTCCCCTGTACATGTGTTCCGGCGTCTCCGGATTGATAAAAATCAGCCGGCCGAAATTATCCGGCTTTGCATATCTCGCCATGATCACAGCCGATGAAGCACGGCCGCTGGAAATCACATCGGCCGTATCGCCGACGACATTGTCGATAAAATCGTTGATCGCCTTTGCATAGTAGTAGCCGGTACAAACGACATTCTTCTTCTCCGAACGCCCGTAGCCAGGCATATCCAGCACGTAAATTCTGTGTCCGCGCAGAATCCGCACCGCAAAATCTTTCCATTCACAGCCGCAGCAGTCCGGCCGCAGATCATGCACCAGCACAACCGGCGAACCCTCGCCATATATATGGTAGAAAATATTTCCGAATTTCCAGTTATAAATACTGCCCGAATCGGGCTTCAGCATATTTCTGACGGTTGCCAGGTAAAAGCTCATTTTTTCAGCCGCATAGATCGTGCCGGCCGCTGCACCGGCAAATTTCAGTGCCTTCAGCATGCCATTTTCATTTTTACCCATAAAAAAGCCGTCCTTTCTTTAAATTCTTAGTGATATTATACCCTAATTCCGGCCAATTATTCTTAAAATAATGGTAAAATAGTATTGTGTAATTATGAAACCTTATGCTATAGTAAAAAAATAATTTAACATATCTGGAAATCAAATTTCTGTCGGAATCAAATGACGGAGATATATATATTAGACATAACTAACTTTATAATGAAAGAGGATTGTCATGAAAACAAAAATTGCAGAATTCTTAGCAGACTATATTCCTTCTCTCAGCAAAGAAGAAATCGAGCAGCTGATTGAGACACCGCCGACACAGGACATGGGAGACCTTGCATTTCCGTGCTTCCGTCTTGCAAAGTCCTATCACAAGGCACCGGCTATGATTGCCTCTGAACTTACCCAGAGCATGCAGAAACCGGAATTCATCAGCGATATCCAGGCAGCCGGCCCATACATCAACTTCTATCTCAACCGCGCAGAGTATGCCGGCAATACCCTGAAGAAAATTGTCTCTGCAGACGACTACGGACACTCTGACGAAGGTGAAGGAAAGACAATCTGCATGGATTATTCCTCACCGAACATTGCCAAGAATTTCCATGTCGGTCATCTTCGTACTACTATTATCGGCAATTCTATCTACAAGATCTTCTCAAAGCTCGGCTATAAAGTCGTCCGGATCAATCATCTCGGTGACTGGGGCACCCAGTTCGGCAAACTGATCGTTGCTTATAAGAGATGGGGCAGCAAAGAAGAAGTGGAGAAGAAGGGTATCCAGGAACTCATGGATCTCTATGTCAGATTCCATGAAGAAGCAGAAACTGACGACACACTTAACGACGAAGCCAGAGCTGCTTTTGCAGAGATGGAACACGGCAATGAAGAGTATCTGAAGATCTGGGAGTGGTTCAAGGAGATCAGCATGAAGGAATTCATGCGTGTCTACGATATGCTCGATGTTCAGTTCGATGCCTTCACCGGCGAGAGTTTTTATCGCAATATGACACCGGAGATTCTGGATATGCTTCGTCAGGATCACCTTCTGGTTGAAAGCGAAGGCGCGCTCGTCGTTCCGCTTGATGAATACGATATGCCGCCATGCATCGTTGCCAAGAGCGATGGCAGCTCTATCTATGCTACCAGAGATCTGGCCGCTGTATTATACAGAAAGAAGACATATGACTTCACCAAATGTCTTTATGTAACCGGCCTCGAGCAGAAGCTTCATTTCAAACAGATCTTCAAGGTTATTGAGCTTATGGGCTATGACTTTGCCAGCGGTCTTGTACATGTACCGTACGGCCTTGTCAGTCTCAAGAGCGGTAAGATTTCCTCCAGAAAGGGTAATGTCATTTATGCTGAGGACATCCTCAATGAGTCAATTAACAAGACGAAGACAATCATCAGCGAGAAGAACCCGAATCTTGAGAATAAAGATCAGGTAGCACACGATGTCGGTATCGGCGCTATCATCTTCAACGATCTCTACAATCAGAGAATCAAGGATGTTACCTTCGACTGGGATAAACTTCTGAACTTCGACGGTGAGACCGGTCCGTATGTTCAGTATACACACGCAAGAGCAGCCAGCGTTCTCAGAAAAGCCGGCTATGACGAAATCACAAAGGATGATATCCGCGCTCTGGTCGGCAAAGCTGATTTTAATGTACTTACCGATGATGCGTCGATTGCCCTGATCAAGGAACTTGACCGTTATCCAACCGTTATCAAGTCAGCCGCTGAAAAGTATGAACCTTCCGTTGTTGCACGTTACAGCATGGATGTCGCTCATGCATTCAACACCTTCTACAGAGACAATCAGGTAATTGTCGATGATGACAAGGTGAAGACGGCCAGACTGGCTCTGGTTGCCGTTACCAAGGAGATAATCAAAGATTCTCTTTCACTTCTTGGCATTCACAGCCCGGAGCGTATGTAATAAAATAGTAGATAGCTGTATTTCAGGAATGTCGGTGTTGCACCGGCATTCCTTTTTTATTTGCCGTGTTTCACGTGAAACATTTTGACTTTCCTTGCCTTCCCGTGTTTCACGTGAAACATTCTGACTTTCTTCGGCTTCCCGTGTTTCACGTGAAACATTTTAGTTTTCTCCGCTTTGCTGTGTTTCACGTGAAACATTTTAGCTTACTTCTTCTAATGTTTCACGTGAAACATTTTGACTTTCTTCCCCTTCCCGTGTTTCACGTGAAACATTCTGACTTTCTTCGGCTTTCCGTGTTTCATGTGAAACATTCTGTCTTTCTTCGTCTTTTCGTGTTTCACGTGAAACATTCTCGATTTCTTTGGCTTCCCGTATTTCACTTAAAACATTTTGACTTTCCTTGCCTTCCCGTGTTTCACGTGAAACATTTTTCAGGTTTTTGTCGTTTGATTATTCTTTTTCACCTTATATAATTATGGAATTTAAATGATATAAATGCTATACTGATAATTGTCATCCTGACATAGCGCAAAGGGAGGAATATATGGGTAAGGTTATTGTTATTGCTAATCAAAAAGGCGGCGTAGGTAAGACAACAACGTCAATAAATCTTTCTGCCTGCCTGGCTAATAAGAATAAAAAAACGCTCACAATAGACATTGATCCACAGGGAAATGCATCCAGCGGTCTTGGTATCAACACCAAAGATCTCGATAAAACGGTATATGAACTTCTTCTGGGTGAAGCGTCTATAGATGAGTGTACTACGAAAACTGTCGTTAAGAAGTTATCTCTCGTTCCATCTAATATTAATCTGACCGGTGCTGAGATTGAACTTCTTGATATGCCTGACAAAGAGCATCTCCTTAAAAAAGGTATTGCCGAGGTCAGGGATAAATACGATTTCATTATCATTGACTGCCCACCTTCTCTTAACATTCTTACTTTGAACGCGCTGACGGCCGCTGATCAGGTCATAGTACCTGTACAATGCGAATATTATGCTCTGGAAGGTCTTACACAGCTGATTTATACCATAAATCTTGTGAAAAAAAGCCTGAATCCGAATCTTTCAATTGCAGGACTGGTATTTACGATGTTTGACAGCCGCACTAACCTGTCTCAGGATGTCGTTGACAACGTGAAGGAAAATGTACAGCAGTATATCTACAAGACGATTATTCCGAGAAATATCCGTCTTGCCGAAGCGCCAAGCTATGGTCTTCCGATCATCATGTATGATCCGAAGTCTTCCGGCGCACATGCTTACAAAAAGCTTGCAAAAGAGGTTATAGCACAGAATAAGAAGAAAATATTCTAAGAAAAAGGAGAAATATGGCATCTAAAAAAAGATCCGGTCTTGGAAAAGGCATCGGTGCTCTTATTTCCACCGATAGTCCTGAAAAGGAAGAACCAAAAGAGCCGGAGATTAAGGTAGTTGAAAAAATAGTCGAGGTTCCGGTCACGGAAAATGCCGAAATAAAGGTAAATATTGACAATATTGATCCGAATAAAGACCAGCCTCGCAGAAATTTTGATGATGAATCGCTGCAGGAACTTGCCGACTCCATTAAAACGCACGGTATCATTCAGCCCCTGATTGTCACAAAGGGAGAAAATGGCCGTTATCGTCTTATTGCCGGTGAGAGGCGCTGGAGAGCTGCCCGTATAGCCGGACTCAAGGAAGTTCCTGTTATTATCAAAGATTATACAGACGACCAGGCAACCGAAATTGCATTAATTGAGAATATTCAGCGTGAGGATCTGAATCCTATTGAAGAAGCCGAAGCTTATCAGAGATTAATGGATGATTTCGGGCTCCGACAGCAGGATGTTTCTGAAAGAGTATCAAAAAGCAGAGCTTCCATTGCGAATTCTCTTCGTCTTCTCAACCTGGATGACAGGGTAAAGCAAATGGTCGCTGACAATATGATCAGCAGCGGGCACGCCCGTGCTCTTCTCGCAATTGAGAACCCTGATCTGCAATATGATACGGCAATGAAGATCTTTGATAACAATCTGAGCGTCAGAGAGACAGAGAGACTCGTAAAAGCCGTACTTGCCCCTCCTAAGGAGCCAAAACCGGACAGCGGTAACTCTGCAGTCTATCATCAGATCGAAGAAAACCTTAAATCTGTCCTCGGATCCAAGGTTTCGATCCGTCACAGTGCAAAAAACAAAGGAAAAATTGAAATTGACTATTATTCGGCAGATGATCTTGAGAGAATCATTCAGCTTCTCTCATCCATCCAGTCATAATATGTGTTCGGGAGGTATTTTTAATTAATGGAAAGTAAAATTTTTGCAAAAATGAGCATTGATCCGGGTATTCTGGTCATTCTCTCATTAGTAATCGCTATTGCGGCTCTTGTTGCTTTGATTTTTCTCTACGTTAGACAGTCAAGACTGGAAATCAGCTATAAGCTGTTCATGCGAGGCCGCGGTGCCAAGAGTCTTGAAGAAACGCTTCATCAGCAGCTTGACAGTATTGATGTAGTCAAGGATCAGACGGACACGATGAATGCTCGTATTTCCTATATCGAAAAGAGCATGAGCAAGTCCTACCAGAAATGCGGTATTGTTAAATACGATGCCTTCAAGGAACAGGGCGGTCAGCTCAGTTTCGTCTGCGCACTGCTGAATGACACCAACACCGGATTTCTTCTCAACTGTATCCACAGCAGAGAAGGTTCTTACACCTATATTAAAGAGATTGTAAAGGGCCAGTGCAATCTTCCTCTTTCCGAAGAAGAATCGCAGGCAGTAAATGAAGCAGTCAATGCCAGCTCTCCGATTCCGGTATCCAAGATTGCCAAGAACGCTGAGTCATCCTTCAAAGCACTCAGCAAAAAGCGTCCAGCGGATAGCAGCGAAAAAGAAACAGAGAAAGAAGAAGACTCTGCTGAAGAATAAAAGCTTCTGCCGATCAGGCAGCAATCGAGTAGGAGGGGGTGATTAGCCCCCGTCCTCTCACAGCACCGTGCGTACCGTTCGGTACACGGCGCTTTCAACAGTTTACATGCAGAGACTGG